>VSCG01000129.1:0-8286 GCA_047459115.1 Micromonosporaceae bacterium | reverse complement strand
CGAACGTCAGCGGCTCGAAGTACAGCCGGTCGGCGGTGTCGTAGTCGGTGGAGACGGTCTCCGGGTTGCAGTTGACCATCACGGTCTCGTACCCGGCCTCGCGCAGCGCCATCACCGCGTGCACGCAGGAGTAGTCGAACTCGATGCCCTGCCCGATCCGGTTCGGCCCCGAGCCCAGGATCATCACCTTGGGCCGGGCGGACGGGGCCACCTCCGTCTCCTCCTCATAGGAGGAGTAGTGGTACGGCGTGTCCGCGGGGAACTCCCCGGCGCAGGTGTCCACCGTCTTGTAGACCGGGCGCACGCCCAGCCGGTGGCGCAGCCTGCGCACCCCGTCCTCGCCGGCGAACTCGGGGCGCATCGCGGCGAGCTCGCGGTCGGACAGCCCGGCGCGCTTGGCGCGGCGCAGCAGGTCGGCGTCGAGCACCGGCGCGGCCACGATCTCGGCCCGCAGCTCCACCAGCCCGGCGATCTGGTCGACGAACCACGGGTCGTACCCGGACGCCTCCGCCACCGCCTCGACCGACGCCCCGGCCGCGAGCGCGCGGACCACCGTGTGCACCCGCCCGTCGTGCGGGGTGCGCAGCGCCGCCAGCAACTCCTCGACCGGCGTGCCGGGGTCCCCGGCGTCCGGGAAGACGCCGAAGGATCCGGTCTCCGTCGAGCGCAGCGCCTTGCCCAACGCCTCCGTGAAGGTGCGGCCGAGCGCCATCACCTCGCCGACCGACTTCATCGTGGTGGTCAGCTCCCGGTCGGCGCCCGGGAACTTCTCGAACGCGAACCGCGGCACCTTCACCACGACGTAGTCCAGCGTCGGCTCGAACGCGGCCGGCGTCTTGCGGGTGATGTCGTTGGGGATCTCGTCGAGCGTGTACCCGATCGCCAGCTTCGCCGCGATCTTCGCGATCGGGAAGCCGGTGGCCTTGGAGGCGAGCGCCGAGGAGCGCGACACCCGCGGGTTCATCTCGATGACGACCATGCGCCCGGTCCGCGGGTCGACCGCGAACTGGATGTTGCACCCGCCGGTGTCGACCCCCACCTCCCGCAGCACCGCGATGCCGAGGTCGCGCATCGCCTGGTACTCGCGGTCGGTCAGCGTCATCGCCGGGGCCACCGTCACCGAGTCGCCGGTGTGCACGCCCATCGGGTCGACGTTCTCGATGGAGCAGACCACGACCACGTTGTCGTTGCGGTCGCGCATCAGCTCCAGCTCGTACTCCTTCCAGCCGAGCACGCTCTCCTCGACGAGCACCTCGTGCACGGGGGAGGCGGCGAGCCCGGCGGAGGCGAGCCGCTCCAGGTCGGCGGGCGTGCGGGCCAGACCCGAGCCGAGCCCGCCCATGGTGAACGACGGCCGGATCACCACCGGCAGGCCCAGCTCGGCCACCGTGTCGCGCACCTCGTCCATCGAGTGGCAGACCGCGCTGCGCGGCACCTCGCCGCCGGCCTTGGCGACGATCTCCTTGAACAGCTGGCGGTCCTCGCCGCGGCGGATCGCGTCGATGTTCGCGCCGATCAGCTCCACCCCGTACCGGGCGAGCACGCCCGACTCGTGCAGCGCCACCGCGGTGTTCAGCGCGGTCTGCCCGCCGAGCGTCGCCAGCAGCGCGTCCGGCCGCTCCCGGGCGATGACCTGCTCGACGTACTCGGGCGTGATCGGCTCGACGTACGTGGCGTCGGCGAACTCCGGGTCGGTCATGATGGTCGCCGGGTTGGAGTTGATCAGGGAGACCCGCAGCCCTTCGGCGCGCAGCACCCGGCACGCCTGGGTGCCGGAGTAGTCGAACTCGCACGCCTGCCCGATCACGATCGGCCCCGAGCCGATCACGAGCACGTGGGAGATGTCGGTCCGCTTAGGCACGCGGCGGTACCCCCTCGATCAACTCCACCAACCGGTCGAACAGGTGGTCGGCGTCGTGCGGCCCGGCCGCCGCCTCCGGGTGGTACTGCACCGTGAACGCCGGCACGTCCAGGCAACGCAGGCCCTCGACGACCTGGTCGTTGAGGCACACGTGGGAGACCTCGACCCGGCCGAACTCGGTCTCCACCACGGCGTCCAGCGGCGCGTCGACCGCGACCGCGAAGCCGTGGTTGTGCGCGGTCACCTCGACCTTGCCTGTGGCACGGTCCAGCACCGGCTGGTTGGTGCCCCGGTGGCCGTACCCGAGCTTGTAGGTGCGAAAGCCCAGCGCCCGGCCGAGGATCTGGCTGCCGAAGCAGATGCCGAACAGCGGGATACGCCGGCGCATGATCTCCCGGGCCAGCGCCACCGGACCGTCGGCCGTCGCCGGGTCGCCCGGCCCGGGCGAGAGGAACACGGCGTCCGGGCGTACCGCCAGCACGTCGTCCAGGCCCGACCCGGCCGGCAGCACGTGGGTGGTCACCCCGCGTGCCGCGAAACGGCGCGCCACGTTGCGCTTCATGCCGAAGTCCAGCGCGGCCACCGTGTAGCGCTGCTCCCCCCGGGCCTCGACCGTGTACGGCTGGCGCGTGGTCACCTCGGCGGACAGGTCCGCGCCGACCATGCCGGGCGCGGCCAGCACCCGCTCGCGCAGCGCCGCCGGGTCGGTCTCCACCGACGACACCCCGACCCGCATCGTGCCGCGCTCGCGCAGGTGCCGGGTGATCGCCCGGGTGTCGACGCCGCGGATGCCCACCACGCCCTCGGCGGCCAGCCGCTCCTCCAGGTCGCCGGTGGCGCGCCAGCTCGACGCCCGCCGCGCCGGTTCCCGCACCACGTACCCGGCCACCCAGATCCGCGCCGACTCGTCGTCGTCTGCGTTGACGCCGGTGTTGCCGATGTGCGGCGCGGTCTGCACGACCACCTGCCGGTGGTACGAGGGGTCGGTCAGCGTCTCCTGGTAGCCGGTCATGGCGGTCGCGAAGACCGCCTCCCCGAAGGTCTCGCCGACGGCGCCGTACGCCTCGCCGGGGAACGTGCGCCCGTCCTCGAGCACGAGCAGCGCCCTCGCCCGCCTGCTCACCTGACCGCCTTTCCGTCGAGCACCGTCGGCTCACCGCGCAGGAACGTCGCCACGACCCGGCCCGGCAGGGTCATCCCGGCGTACGGTGTGTTGCGGCTGCGGCTGGCGAGCTCGGCCGGGTCGACCGTCCACCGCGCCTGCGGGTCCACGAGGGTCAGGTTGGCCGGCGCCCCGGGGGCCGGGTCGACGCCGTGGTCGGCCAGCCCGGCGATCCGCGCCGGCGTGCGCGACATCCGCTCCGCGATCAGGTCCCACTCGGGCCCGAGCACCGACAGCACGATGGACAGCGCGGTCTGCAGACCCAGCATCCCCGGCCGGGCGTACTGCCACTCGCACTCCTTGTCCTCCGCCGCGTGCGGCGCGTGATCGGTGGCGACCGCGTCGATGGTCCCGTCGACCAGCCCTTGGCGCAGCGCCGCGACGTCCGCGGCGGTCCGCAGCGGCGGGTTGACCTTGAACACCGGGTCGTAGGTGGCGGCCCGCTCGTCGGTCAGCAGGAGGTGGTGCGGGCACACCTCCGCGGTGACCCGGATGCCTCGCCGCTTGGCCCAGCGCAGGATCTCCACCGACCCGGCGGTCGAGACGTGGCAGATGTGCAGCCGGGAGTCCACGTGCCCGGCGAGCAGCACGTCCCGGGCGATGATCGCCTCCTCGGCGACGGCCGGCCAGCCGACGAGCCCCAGCCGGGCGGACACCTCACCCTCGTGCATCTGCGCGCCCGCGGTCAGCCGCGGCTCCTCGGCGTGCTGGGCGATCACCCCGTCGAACGCCTTGACGTACTCCAGCGCCCGGCGCATCAGCCGCGCGTCCCACACGCAGTGCCCGTCGTCGGAGAACATCCGCACCCGCGCCGCCGAGGCCGCCATCGCGCCCAGTTCGGCGAGCCGCTCGCCGCCGAGCCCGGCGGTGACCGCGCCGATCGGTTGCACGTCCACCAGGCCCGCCTCGTGGCCGAGCCGCCACACCTGCTCGACCACCCCGGCGGTGTCGGCCACCGGCTCCGTGTTCGCCATCGCGCACACCGCCGTGTAGCCGCCCAACGCCGCGGCCCGGGAGCCGGACTCCACGGTCTCCGCGTCCTCGCGGCCAGGCTCGCGCAGGTGCGTGTGCAGATCGACCAGCCCGGGCAGGGCGACCAGGCCGTCGGCGTCGACCGTGCGGTCGCCGCGCAGCCCACGGCCCGCCTCGGCGACGACGCCGTCGCGCAGCAGCAGGTCGGTCGGCTCGCCGCCCACCACGGACACGCCCTTGATCAGGTACGACTCGCTCGGCCCGCTCACCGGTGCCCCCCTCCGAGCAGCAGGTACAGCACCGCCATGCGTACCGAGACGCCGTTGGTGACCTGCTCGACGACCGTGGACCGCGGCGAGTCCGCGACCTCCGGCGTGATCTCCATGCCCCGGTTCATCGGCCCGGGGTGCATGACCAGCGCGTGCGGGGGCAGCCGGCGCAGCCGGGCGGCGTCCAGCCCGTAGCGGCGGGCGTACTCGCGCGCCGACGGGAAGTACGAGTCGTCCATCCGCTCGCGCTGCACCCGCAGCATCATCACCACGTCGACGTCGGGCAGCACCTCGTCCAGGTCGTAGGACGTCTCGGCCGGCCACGCGTCCACGCCGACGGGCAGCAGGGTCGGCGGGCCGACCAGGGTCACCCGCGCACCGAGCGTGTGCAGCAGCAGCACGTTGGAGCGGGCGACCCGGCTGTGCAGCACGTCGCCGACGATCGCCACGCGCAGCCCGTCGACGCGCCCGAGCCGGGCGCGGATGGTGTACGCGTCGAGCAGCGCCTGCGTGGGGTGCTCGTGGGTGCCGTCGCCGGCGTTGAGCACGCTGCCGTCCACCCAGGCGGACAGGCGGTGCGGCGCCCCGGACGCCGGGTGGCGCACGACCACCGCATCGGCGCCCATCGCCTGCAGGGTCAGGGCGGTGTCCTTCAGGCTCTCCCCCTTGGCGACGCTGGACCCCTTCGCCGAGAAGTTGATCACGTCGGCGGACAGCCGCTTCGCGGCCGCCTCGAAGGAGATTCGGGTGCGGGTGGAGTCCTCGTAGAACAGGTTCACCACGGTGCGCCCGCGCAGCGTGGGCAGCTTCTTGACCTCCCGACCGGCGACACTGGCCATCTCGTCGGCGATGTCGAGCACCATCGTCGCGGTCGTCGCGTCCAGATCTGCCGCGGAGAGCAGGTGCTTCACGCCGTGCCTCCCGGGCGGGGCCGCTTCACCGCGGGCTGCGCTCCGCCGCGTCCGTCGGCGCCCCGGAGCACCCCCTCGATGCGCACCTCGTCGACGCCGTCGACCTCGCTGACCAGCACCCGCACGTTCTCACTCAGCGCGGTCGGGATGTTCTTGCCCACGTAGTCGGCGCGGATCGGCAGTTCCCGGTGCCCGCGGTCGACGAGGACGGCGAGCTGCACCATGCGCGGGCGCCCGAGGTCGCTGAGCGCGTCGAGCGCGGCCCGCACGGTCCGGCCGGAGAACAGCACGTCGTCGACGAGGATCACCCGCTTGTCGTCCACACCGTCGCGCGGCACGTCGGTACGGCCGACCGCGCGGGCGCCGCGCAGGCGCAGGTCGTCGCGGTACAGCGTCACGTCGAGCGCGCCGGCGGGCACGGCGATGCCCTCGAACGTCTGGATGCGGGCGGCGAGCCGGCGGGCCAGCGGAACGCCGCGGGTGGGGATGCCGAGCAGGACGGTGTCCGCGGCGCCCTGGGTCTTTTCGAGGATCTGGTGGGCGATGCGGTCGATCACCCGGTGCACGTCGTCCGGGCCGAGGATCACCTTGCCGGCCTGCGGCGCAGCGGCCTTGGGCCCGGCACCGCCCGGTGGCGGATGCGGGTACGCCAATTCCGACCTCCTTCCCCGCCTCGCTGGACGGGTCGTTAAAGGATGTCTACCGGTCGTCACGGTACCAGTGACCTGCGGCGGATCCGGGCGGCGAGGGGCGTGGCGTGGCGAAGGCGACACGCGGAACGGACACGGCAACCGGTGTCCGGCACTTGACCGTCCCACGCGTCACCCCGTACCGTCACGCAGCGTAGCGATCGCTGGGGCGAGCCCCCAGGGAAACACGGGAGTGTCCGCATGCCCTCTGATTACGCCAAGTCCCTGGGCGCCCGCCTGCGCTCGATCCGACAGCAGCAGGGTCTCTCGCTGCAGGGCGTGGAGGAGAAGTCGAACGGGCGCTGGAAGGCCGTCGTCGTCGGCTCCTACGAGCGCGGCGACCGCGCGGTGACCGTCGCCCGGCTGGCCGAGCTGGCGGACTTCTACCGGGTCCCCGTCGCCGAGCTGCTGCCCGACGACGCGACGATCCGGTACGGATCGGCCGGCAAGGTGGTGCTCGACCTGGAGCGGCTGTACAGCCTCAAGGACGACGAGGACCACGGCCTGACATACGTCGCGCGGTACGCGTTCGCGATCCAGCAGCAGCGCGGCGACTACAACGGCCGGGTTCTGTCGATCCGGGCCGACGACCTGCGCGCCCTGGCCATCGTCTACGACTGCTCCACCGACGAGCTGGTCGAACGGCTCAACGAGCACAAGGTGCTGGTCGAGGACCCGCGCGCGTTGTTCGCGTCCTGAGCTGCAGGCGGGGACGGGCTCGCTTCGGCGTGGCCGAAGCGAGCCCGTTTGCGTTACCCGTCCCGCTTGCCCGGCTACCGTGACGCCCCGGCTACGGTGACGCCCCGGCTACGGTGACGCGTAGTCTGCGATCCGGCCGAGCAGGCCGTTGAGGAAGCGCGGGGAGTCCTCGGTCGACAGCGACCGGGCCAGCTCGATCGCCTCGCTGATCGCGACCGGCTTGTCGATGTCGCCGGCGTAGAGCAGCTCCCACACGGCGATACGGGCGATGTTGCGGTCGACCGGCGGCATCCGCTCCAGCGTCCACGCCTCCGCGTAGCTGGAGATCAGCTCGTCGATGCGCTCCGCGTGCTCGGTGACCCCGTCCACGATCCGGATCGCGTATTCGATGTGCTGGGGCCGTGGCACCTCCAGACGCTCCAGGTAGGCGGCGAGCACGTCGCGTACCGGCTCGTCGCGCAGGTCCGCCTGGTAGAGCACGTCGAGGGCCCGCCGCCTGGCCTTGCGGCGGGCGGGCATCGCCTGCTTCGGTGCCTCGGCCACGGTCTCAGGCCCGACCCAGGTACCGGCCGTCGCGGGTGTCCACCTTGATCTTCTCGCCGGTGGAGATGAACAGCGGCACCTGCACGGTCGCCCCGGTCTCCACGGTGGCGGGCTTGGTGCCGCCCGTGGAGCGGTCGCCCTGCACGCCCGGCTCGGTGTAGGTGATCTCCAGGACCACGCTCGCGGGCAGTTCGACGTAGAGCGGCGTGCCCTCGTGCGTGGCCACGGTCACTTCCGCCTCGGGCAGCAGGTAGTTCGCCGCCTCGCCCACGGTCGCCGCCGGGACGTGGATCTGGTCGTAGGACTCCAGGTCCATGAAGATGAAGTCGTCGCCGTCGGAGTAGAGGTACTGCATCGCGCGCTTGTCGACCGTGGCCGTGTCGACCTTGGTGCCGGCGTTGAAGGTCTTGTCCACGACCTTGCCGGAGAGCACGTTCTTCAGCGTCGTACGCACGAACGCCCCGCCCTTGCCGGGCTTGACGTGCTGGAACTCCACGACTGACCAGAGCTCGCCGTCGAGGTTGAGAACCATGCCGTTCTTGAGGTCATTTGTCGTGGTCATACCGTTATCTGTCTCTTTCTGTTCGGGGATTCCGGCGGCAAACCTGACGAAGTTTACCCGCCGACTTGCGTAGATCCGGGGTCGGCTCGACACTAAACCGAATGGTTTAACGACCCCGGCCGGGCGTTCCTTCCCGAACTGCCCGGACCGCCTGCCCGCCCTCCTCGATGATGCGGCCGGTCGTCGCTGATCCTGACCCCACCTCGGCCGATGCCGTCGTTGATCAACATGAGACCCCGGGACCGCGGAATCCTGCCGTCGCGACATGCAGGGTGCCGCGTTGTCCGCGCCCCACGGGCGGGTGATTTCCGACATGTCGCGCCGCGCCGGCCGGGCGAACCGCCACATGCGGGCGAACAGAGTCGATCATGGCGGCGGGCACGCGGATTCCACGAACTAGCGCCACTGATCTCGGTCGGGGCACCGCGACTTGCCGCATGTTGCGGTCGTCACTCACCCGGTCCCGCTCTGGCCGCTCATGGACCGCCGGACGAGACCCGGGTCGGAGTTTCCGACGCGACATCCTGAAAACCGCGGGGTTGTCGGGTCACGAGTTGCAGCATCTAGCTGTGTTGAGACGCCGAACGGCCACGAAATGCAGAAAACCGCGGCATCCGA
>VSCG01000128.1:0-8322 GCA_047459115.1 Micromonosporaceae bacterium | reverse complement strand
CTGGCAGCTCGCGCCGACCCGCGAGTTCGCCCGGGCCACGCTCGGCACCGTCGGTCCGGTCACCAAGGAGATCATGGACGCCAAGCCGGGTGTGTACGCCGTCGGGGACCAGGCGGGCCTGTCCGGTCTGCAGCGGCGGTACGACGACCGGCTGCGCGGCCGGCCCGGCGTGACCGTCGTGCTGCGCCGCACGGACGCCCAGGGCAAGGTCAACGAGACGCAGCTGTGGCACCGGCCACCGGAGCCCGGCGCGCCGCTGAAGACCACGCTCGACCCCAGGGTGCAGCGGGCCGCCGATGACGCGTTGAAGACCCAGCCCAAGCGGTCGGCGATCGTGGCGGTCCGGGTGAGCGACGGTGCGACGCTCGCGGTCGCCAACGGGCCCGACGGCGGCGGCGTGGACCTCGCGCTGACCGCCCAGGTCCCGCCCGGCTCGACGTTCAAGATGGTCTCCGCGATCGGGCTGCTCGACCGGGGCGCGGTCCGGGCCGACGACGTGGTCGCCTGCCCGCGGACCTTCACGGTGGACGGCCGCAGCTTCAAAAACGACAACGACTTCTCGCTGGGCGATGTCCCGTTCCACACGAACTTCGCCAGGTCCTGCAACACGGCGTTCGCCTCGCTCGCTGCGAAGCTCGGCCCCGACGGGCTCGCCGAGGCGGGGCGGTCGGTTGGCCTGGGCGTGCCGTGGGACCTGGGTGTCGAGGCGTTCAGCGGCAGCGTCTCCAGCGGTGGCTCCGCGGTCGAGCAGGCCGCCGCCTCCTTCGGCCAGGGCACGACGCTGGTCAGCCCGGTCGCCCTCGCCGCCGCCACGGCCGCGGTCGCCCGGGGCCGCTGGCAGCAGCCGAGGTTCCTGCTCGACCCGGCGCCCGCCGCGCCCGCGCCCGAGGGGCCGGAGCTGAAGACAGCCACCGTGGAGCCCTTGCGGGCGATGATGCGCGAGGTGGTCACCGCGGGCACGGGTCAGGCCCTTGCCGACGTGCCGGGTGCGCCGGTGTACGGCAAGACCGGCACCGCGGAGTTCGACAACGCGGACCCGAACCGGACGCACTCCTGGTTCATCGGGTGGCAGGGGGACATCGCGTTCGCGGTGTTCGTCGAGGACGGCGGCTCGAGTTCGGCCGCCGCGGTGCCGCTGACCGAGGCCTTCCTGCGCAACCTCGCCCGGTAGCTGCGTCCGGTCCAGCTCGTCGACGCCTGGTCGGCGAGCCGCCGGTCGGTGAGCTTTCCGGCTGAGCCGTCGCCCGGCCGGTACGCGGTTATCCACAGGCTCGCAGGGACGCGACGCGACTTACACGAAGTCGCGTGGTTGGCCCGGCGCGAGATGCAGAATGTCGCGGTGTCCGGGCCGATCGGGGGCACGAGATCCTGAAAAGCGTGCCCATCCGCGCCCGTTAACCGCGCGATTTCCCGGCAACTCGTGTCGATCAAACGGCGGTGACAGCGCGATTTGCAGAAAGACGCGGAGCGGCGGCGCGGCGCGACGCCGCGGTATGCGGAAACTCGGGTCGATCAGCCGTCGTGCGGCGTCTGGGCGGCCGGCGGAAGCGACGCGGGCGGGGTCGCCGGCTGGGGCGGAGCCTCGCGCCGCTGGGTGGGCACGGTCGGCCGTTCAGCCGGGGCGGGTTCGGGGTGCGCGGGGTCGGCCTCGGCGGGCTCGGGTCCATCGGGCTCGACCGCGATCACTTCAGGCTCAGCCGGCTCGGGCCCATCGGCCCCGGCCACGGTTACCCGGGGCTCGGCGGGCTTAGCGGGCCCGGGCTCGGCGGGCGGTGGCGGCTCAGCGGGTTCAGCCACGGCCACCCCGGGCAGCCGCTCCGGCTCCACCGGAGCGGCCTGAGCCGGTATCACCGGGATGACCCGAGCCGGTGCCGGCGCACCGGGCACGCCCACCGCCCCAGACCCCGGCTCAGCCTCGGCCCCGGGCTCAGCCTCGGCCCTGGCGTCAATAATCTCGGCCCCGGGCTCAGCCTCGGCCCCGGCTAGCAGCGGGGCGAGCCCGGCGGTGACCGTGGCGACGAGCTCGGCGGCGTAGGTGCCGTCCGGGTCGTAGTCCGGGTCGAAGACGGTGAGCTCCATCCCGAGACACCTCGGCGTGGCGACCAGTCCGGCGAGCAGCGCCTCCAGCTCGGCGTACGCGATGCCGCCCGGGTCGGGCGCGTCGACCGCCGGCATCACCGCCGGGTCGAGCACGTCGACGTCGACGTGCACCCAGTACCCCACGCAGTCGGACAACTCCTCGCGGGCCCACTGGGCGGTCCGTGCGGCCCCCTCGGCCCGCAGTTCCGGCACGGCTCGGTACTGGACGCCCGCGGCCTGCAGGTCCAGCCGGTAGTCGTCGTGTGCCCGGATCCCGAGCACGATCACGTCGATGTCCCGGAAGTACGGTCGCCGGCCCTCGATCCCGGTGAGGTCCACCTGTCCACGCCCGGTGACGAGGGCCAGGTTCTCGCCAGCCGCGGCACCGACGTACGGGGCGTTACCCGGGTGGCGGAAATCGGAGTGCCCGTCGACGAAGACGAGCCCCACTCGCCCGCCGACCTGTTCGCCGTAGCGGTGCATGGCCAGCCCGGCGCCGAGCAGGATCGAGCAGTCCCCGCCGAGCACGAGGGGGAACTCGCCGGCCGCCAGGATCGCGCCGATGCGGTCGGCCAGACGCATGGAGTAGACCGCGATCTCCTCGGCGTGGCACACGCCGTCGCCGGGCTGCCAGGCGCCGGGGTCGTAGCGCGGCGGGGTCAGGCAGCCGGCGTCCCGCGCCCTGAGCCGGTCGAGCAGCCGCTGGTCACGCAGCGCCCCCGGCGCCTTGCCGCACCCCGGCACTGAAGACTCCGTCGGCGGGCGTAACCCGAGGTTCGACGGAGCGTCCAGGACGGCGATGCGGCGCATCGACGGTGCCCGGCGTCTAGAACAGCGCGCTGGCCAGGGCCCGCCGGGCGGTCGCCACGGCGGGGTCCTCGGGGCCGGCCACCGTGAACAGTGACAGCAGATGTCGGCGTACCCGGTCCCGGTCCTCGCCCGAGGTGCGTCGGACCACATCCACCAGGCGGGTGTACGCCCGTTCGGCCTCGCCGGCGAGGACTTCGACGTCAGCGGCGAGCATCTGCGCGTCGAGGTCGTCCGGGTTGGCCTCGGCGGCGGCGAGCGCCGCGGCCGGATCCACGTCGCGCGCCCGGCGCGCCAGCTCCACCTGGGCGAGGCCGGACTCCGCGGCGGCGTCCGCCGGCGACTCGGCGAGGATCCGGCGGTACGCCTGCTCGGCGGCGTCGAGGTCGCCGGAGATCAGCGCCTCGTCCGCGGCCGCCAGGCGCGGGTCCTGCGGCGGGGTCACCTCGACGCCGGCCGTGCGCAGGATGGCGTCGATCCACTGCCGAAGCTGAGGTTCGGGCGCCACGCCGGCGAACGCGTCGACCGGTCGGCCGCCCACGACCGCGACCACCATCGGGATCCCCTGCACGCCGAACGCCTGGGCCAGTCGAGGGCTCGTGTCCACGTTGATCTTCGCGAGCACCCAGGCTCCGCCGTACTCGATCGCCAGCTTCTCCAGTACCGGCGAGAACTGCTTGCACGGCTGGCACCACTCCGCCCAGAAGTCGATCACGACGGGCGTGGTCAGCGAGCGTTCGGCCACCTCCGACTGGAACGTCGCCTCGGTGACGTCGATGACGGCGACACCGCCGGACGGCCCGCCGCCGTTCGCCGCCCCGCCCGCACCCGGGCCCGGCGGGACCGCCGACGAGGGCGGTGGGGGCGTCGGCGTGCGCAGCGACGAGAGGTCGACGGCTCCGCGCGTGAAGATGGAAGGGCTGGTACGGGGATCGCTCATGGTTGTCTAGTCTGGCACGTCCCCGCTCGGTTCCGGCGCGTCGTGACTGCGACACTGCGCTCGGTCACACAAAGCGGCGCAGGTCAGAAGCGGGCGGGCTCCCGGTAGACCCCCCACTGCGCGCGCAGCGCGTCGCAGATCTCGCCCAGGGTCGCCTCGGCGCGGGCCGCGTCCAGCATGGCCGGGATCGTGTTCTCGTCGCCGCGCGCCGCCTCGACCAGTCGGGCGAGCGCCGCGGCCACCGCCGCGGAGTCCCGCTTCGCCTTGCGCTCGGCCAGCAGGCGCTGCTGCTCGACCTCGACCTCGTGCGAGATGCGCAGGATCTCCAGGTCCGCGGTCACGGTGTCGGTGTGCGTGTTCACCCCCACGATCTTCTTCGCCCCCTTCTCCAGGGCCTGCTGGTAGGTGAACGCCGCGTCGGCGATCTCGGCGGTGAACCAGCCGTCCTCGATGCCGCGCAGGATCCCGGAGGTGATGCTGCCGTCCGTTCCCATCTCCTTGATCTTGGCGAAGATCGCCTCGGCCTCGGCCTCGATCTGGTCGGTGAGCGCCTCCACGTACCACGAGCCGCCGAGCGGGTCGGCGACGTTGGCGACCCCGGTCTCCTCCATGATCACCTGCTGCGTGCGCAGGGCGATCTCCGCGGCCTGGGCGGTCGGCAGCGCCAGCGTCTCGTCCAGCGCGTTGGTGTGCAGCGAGTTCGTCCCGCCGAGCACCGCGGCGAGCGCCTCGATCGCGGTACGCACCACGTTGTTGTACGGCTGCTGTGCGGTCAGCGACACCCCCGCGGTCTGGGTGTGGAAGCGCAGCCACATCGCCCGCTCCTCGGTCGCGCCGTACACGTCGCGCAGCCACCGCGCCCAGATCCGCCGCGCCGCCCGGAACTTGGCGATCTCCTCGAAGAAGTCGATGTGCGCGTCGAAGAAGAAGCTGAGCCCGGGCGCGAAGACGTTGACGTCCAGGCCCCGGGACAGGCCGAGCTCCACGTAGGCGAACCCGTCGGCGAGGGTGTACGCCAACTCCTGCGCGGCGGTCGAGCCGGCCTCACGGATGTGGTAGCCGGACACGGACAGCGGCTTGTACCGGGGCATGTTGGCCGCGCAGTACTCCATCAGGTCGCCGATCAGGCGCAGGTGCGGCTCGGGCGGGAACAGCCACTCCTTCTGCGCGATGTACTCCTTGAAGATGTCGGTCTGCAGGGTGCCGTCCAGCGTCGACAGATCCGCGCCCTGCCGCTCGGCGGCGACCAGGTACATGCAGAAGACCGGCACGGCCGGACCGGAGATCGTCATGCTCGTGGTGACGTCGGCGAGCGGGATGTCGGCGAAGAGCACGTCCATGTCCGCGGCCGAGTCGATGGCCACGCCGCAGTGGCCGACCTCGCCGATCGACTGCGGGTCGTCGGAGTCGCGACCCATCAGGGTGGGCATGTCGAACGCGACGGACAGGCCCCCACCACCGGCGCGCAGCAGCATCTTGTACCGCTCGTTGGTCTGCCGCGCGTTGCCGAAGCCGGAGAACTGCCGAATCGTCCAGGTCCGTCCCCGGTAGCCGGTCGGGTAGAGCCCGCGGGTGTACGGGAACTCGCCCGGCCACCCGATGCGCTCGAAGCCGGGGTAGTCGACGCCGGGCGGCGGACCGTACACCGGCTCGACCGTCATCCCGGACAGCGTGGTGAAGTCCGCGTCGCGCTTGCGGGCGGCATCGTACCGGCGCTGCCAGCGCTCGCGGCCGGCGGCGATCTCCTGGGCGTCCATCGCGGCATCCCCTCGCTGGCTCGGTCCCTATGCCGAATAGTAGGGGTTGCCCTGAACGATCGCTAAGCCGCCGGCCGCGAGCAGCACCTACACGTACGCCTCGGCGCGGGCCTCGTCGTCGTCGGACCGGACGGTGTCCGGCACGTGCACGTCGTCGACGACGATGTTCACCTCGGTGACCTCCAGGCCGAGCAGGTTCTCGATCGCGCCGATCACCTTGGCCCGCACCCTCTCGGTCACCGAGTACACGACGAAGCCGTACTCGATGACGATGGTGATCGTCACCGAGGCGGTCCTGCCCTCCAGGCGGACCCGCACCCCGCGGTCGGCGTCCTCGCCGGGGTCACCGAGCCCGACCCGCTCCTTGACCGCGGCGAGGAAGCGGGCCACGTCGCCGCCCAGGTCGTGTACCCCGGGCACCTCGCGGGCGGCGATGGCGGCGATCTTCTCGACCACCTCGTTCGCGATCGTGGTGGTGCCCCGGTCCACGATCATCTCGGCGTTGTTGCGCAGCCGGTCCACGACCGCCGCCGCGACCCGGCCGGATGCCTGGGCCGCGCGTTCGACGGCGTCGCCAACCTGGGCGCCAACCTGCACGGCCACCTCGCCGGCCCGGACCGCCACCTCGCCGGCCCGCTCGGTGGCGCGCTCGACAGCCTCCTGTGCACGATCCAGCGCAGTCTCCACAGTAGAATCATCAGCGGCGCCGCCGGTGGCCTGCGGCGCGGTGACCGACTGGGTGTCCTCGTCGCTGCGTTGCGCGGGCACGCTCGAAGGAACCTCGCTCATGCGTCTCTCCCCTGGTCCGAAGCGTCAACCGCCCGCGAGCGTACCGGGCGGGCGCCACCAGGGCAGGCCTACGCGGGCACGACCGACGCCCACTGAGGCATCGGGTTCACCGCAGCAGGTGGGCGTACCCGTCGACCAGGTGCAGCTCGCCGTCGCACACGGCCGCCGCGTCCGGGTCGTGCGTGGCCAGCACCACCGCCGCGCCCCGCGCCGCCTCCTCGCGCAGCAGGTCGAGCACCCGCTGGCGGTTCGCCGCGTCCAGCTCGCTGGTCACCTCGTCGGCCAGCAGCACGTCGCCGCGCAGCGCCAGCCCGCGCGCGACCGCGGTGCGCTGCTGCTGCCCGCCGGACAGCTCCTCGGCGAGCTGGTCGGCCTGCCCCGCCAACCCGAGCCGCTCCAGCCACTCGACCGCCCGCCCGCGCGCCTCCCCCGGCGCCACGCCGGCCGCGACGAGCGCCACCTGCACGTTCTCCCCGGCGGTCAGGATCGGGGCCAGCCCGTTGTCCTGCGGCACCAGCACCACCCGCTGCGCCGCCGCGTGGTCGCGGTCCCGCAGCGGCGTCCCGTCCAACGTCACGCTGCCCTGCAGGGGGCGCAGCAGCCCGGCCATCGCCCACAGCAGCGTGGTCTTGCCGGCGCCCGAGGCGCCGGTCACGGCGAGCATCCGACCGGGTACGGCCGCGGCGGAGACCTCGCGCAGCACCGGCGGGTCCATGCCGTACGCCACGGTGATGCGCTCGGCGACCAACGTCCTCATGGCTGCGGACCCTCTCCGAAGTGGACACCGTCCCCGGTGCGCGGCAGCGGCAGCGGCACGGAGGGCTGGGCCGCTGGCCCAGGCAGCGCCGGTGCCCCAGGCAGCGCCGGTGCCCCAGGCAGCGGCAGCGGGGCCTTTCCGGCGGGATCCGTCGCCGGGCGCAGCAGAACGGTCCCGTCCGGCTGCAGGGTGACCCGCACGAGGGTGCCCGGGCCGATCTCGCGCAACACGTCGGGCGGCAGGTGCAGCGAGCCGTCGCGGCCGACGACGGCGTACTCCTCGCCGAGCCGGCCCTCGGCGCCGACCCGGCCGTCGCGGATGGTGACCGTGCGGCCCAGCCGCGCGCCCACCTCGGGGTCGTGGGTCACCACCACCACGGTCGTGCCCCAGCGGCGCACCGCATCCAGCGCGGCGACCACGTCGTCGCGGGTCCGGGTGTCCAGTTGGCTCGTCGGCTCGTCGGCGAGCAGCAGCCCGGGCCGGGTGGCCAGCGCGACCGCGAGCGCGAGGCGCTGCCGCTCGCCCGGGGACAGCGCCGCCGGGCGCAGCCGGTTACGGCCACGTACGCCCAGGCCCACCAGCGACAGCACCTCGCGCGGGCTGGGCAGCGGATGCCCCTTGGGCGCGCCCCGCTGCGCGAAGCGCACGTTCTGCTCGGCGCTCAGGTAGGGCAGCAGGTTGCGCGCCGCGCCCTGCAGCACCACCCCCACGTCGCCCGCGCGCATCCGCACCAACTCGGCGTCGCTGGCCTTCGTCAGGTCGTAGGGCCCGACCTGAACGCGACCGGCGGACGGACGCAGCAGCCCGGCGAGCAGCGACAACAGCGTGGACTTGCCCGCTCCGGACGGCCCGAGCAGGGCCACCGCCTCGCCCGGGGCGATGTCCAGGTCCACGCCGGCCAGCGCGACCACGTCGTACCCCTCGAGCCGGTAGATGTAGACCAGGCCGCGGCAGGTCACCCCGATGCCCTGCCCGGCACGGGGGGCGTGCTGGCCGGTCGCCAGCGCCGGTTCGCTCACCGTGCACCCCCTGTCGACGGCCGACCCGGTGCCGCCTTGCTGACCAGTCGGAGCGCCGCCACCACCGTGGCGACCATGCCGAGGACGGTGACCGCCGCGGCGAGCGGCAGCACCCCGGCCGGACCGGGCCGCCAGGCGAGGTAGCCGACCGGCGTGTCCACGGTGACCAGCGGG
>VSCG01000127.1:0-8411 GCA_047459115.1 Micromonosporaceae bacterium | reverse complement strand
GACTGGAGCGGGTGTGCACGGATCTGGTGGACGCGCTGGTGGACCGGGGGCACGACGTCACGCTGTTCGGCGCAGGGACCAAGACCGGCACGAAGGCCAGGTTCGTCAGCACCATCGCCGAGCTGCAGAACGACCGGCTGCAGCAGACCCTGCCCGACCTGGCCCATGTCGTACGCAGCAACAAGATCATTGCTGAGGGCGACTTCGACGTGGTGCACGACCATACGGTGGTGGGCCTGTTCACCGCGCCGCAGCGCCCGGTGCCCACGGTCGGCACAGTGCACGGATGCCCGAGCGGCGAGATCGGCGACATCCTGTCCGGCGTCGACCGCAGCGTGGGTCTGGTGGCGATCTCCTACGCCCAGCGCCAACTCAACCCGGGGCTGCCGTGGACGGCGACGGTCTACAACGGGCTCGCGGTCAACGGCAAGCGAAAATCCGAAGCGAGCAGCGGGCCGGTGCTGTGGCTCGCGAGGTTCAGCCCCGACAAGGGGCCCGATCTCGCGATCGAGGCGTGCCAGAAGGCCGGGCTGAAGCTGGTGCTGGCCGGCAAGGCTCTGGAGCCGGTGGAGAAGCGCTACCTCGAAGACGTGATCAACCCGATGGTCAACGACGACGTGGAGGTGCTGGTGAACCCGAACCGACAGCGGGTTCAGCAGCTCCTCCTCGACGCCCGCTGCCTGCTGCTGCCGCTGCGCTGGGAGGAGCCGTTCGGCATGGTCTTCGTCGAGGCGATGGCCGCCGGCACCCCCGTGGTGGCGCTGAACCGGGGCTCCGTGCCGGAGGTGATCTGCCATGACTCGACCGGCCTGATCTGTGACGAGCCCGATGAGCTGCCCGACGCGTTGCACGACGTGGTCCGGCTGAGCCCGGACGCGTGCGTGGAGCACGTCCGTAACTGTTTCTCGCCGGAGAGCATGGCGCGCGGGTACGAGCACGTGTACCGGCACTGGGCCGCGGCGGGTGCGTCGGACGCGGCCCGGCGGCGCCTGGCGGAGATGGACGCGTCGGCCAACCGCGCACAGCTGCGCTAGCGGATCGCGATCCGGAAGACGGGGTGGGCGGGGGCCACCCGCAACAGCTCGTGATCCGGGGCGTCCGGGCCGACGCCGTCGAAGTACCGGGCGACCTCGAAGTGCCACCGGGCCAGGTAGGCACGCAGCACCGGCGGCTTCTGCGCGTCCGCGAGTTCAGTCGCGGTGAACCGCTCGACCCGACGCCCGAGGCGCAACTCGCCTGCGCCCGCGTGGCGCAGGTTGCGTACCCACTGGGTCTGTCCGCGCGGGGCGACCAGGTACCGGGCGCCGTCATGGACGAGCAGGTTCACCGGGGCGCTGCGCCACTGGCCGGTGCGCCGACCCCGCACGTAGAGC
Source organism: Micromonosporaceae bacterium (assembly GCA_047459115.1). Lineage (GTDB taxonomy): Bacteria > Actinomycetota > Actinomycetes > Mycobacteriales > Micromonosporaceae > VSCG01. The sequence goes on along the minus strand of VSCG01000127.1, from coordinate 7,038 downwards.
ATCCGGGTGCCGAGCACGCTGATCCCGAGGCGGGTCAGGGTGGCCACGGCCCGGTGCATCATCCGGGAGATCAGGCCGTCCTGGCTGCGGCTGCTGGTGATCGTCATGGTCGCTCCTCTGTCGGCGAGGTGAGCATCGGACATCTCCAAGAGCACTGCTCTTGGTTAAGAGCAGTGAACATCAGCCGTCGGCTCGAGTCAAGAGCGGTGCTCTCGAATGTGGTCATGCGCTCTCGACGCTGGCAGACTGGGCGGTTGTGAACGCCGTACCGCCCGACGACCCCGTACCGGCCGGGTCGGATGACGTGCCCCGGTCCGCGCCGCGCCCACCGGCGGCTCCGATCCGCACCGCACGCGAGCGCGCGCGGGCCGAGCTGACCCGCGAGATCAAGGACGAGGCGCGTCGCCAACTTGCGGCGGAGGGCGCCCAGCGGCTGTCCCTGCGCGCGGTGGCACGGGCCCTGGGCATGGCGTCCTCGGCGGTGTACCGCTACTTCCCGAGCCGCGATGACCTGCTGACCGCGCTGATCATCGATGCGTACGTCGCGCTCGGCGCAGCCGCGGAGGCGGCCGACGCCGCGCACCCGCGCCCGGCGCTGCGCGAGCGGTGGCGCGCCGCCTGTCACGCGGTGCGGACGTGGGCCCGGGACCACCCCCACGAGTACGCCCTGATCTACGGCTCACCGGTCCCCGGCTACCGGGCGCCGGGCGACACCATCGGCCCGGCCGCGCGGGTTCCGCTGGTGCTCGTCGCGGTCGTCCGCGACGCCTGGGCGGCCGGCGTCCTCGCCGCGCCCACCGCCGCCCCGCTGCCGCCCACGCTGGCCGCACAGACCGAGCGGCTCGCCGAGACCTTCGCACCGGGGGTTCCCGACGCGGTCGTCGCCCGCACCCTGATCGCCTGGACCCAGCTGTTCGGGATGGTCAGCTTCGAGCTGTTCGGGCACCTGGTCGGCAGCGTCGACCCGAGCGAGGACTTCTTCGCGTACGCGGTCGAGCAGAACGCCGATCTGATCGGGCTGCCCCGCGGGCCCGGCACCGACCACTCCGAGCGCCCCCGGTAGTTCATCGCACGGTGAGCGGGGTCTCGGATCCGACGCGGGTCAGCTTCTCCGGGTTGCGGACGTAGTAGAGACCGATGATGCGGGCGTCCTCGACCCGGATCGCCATGACCCCGTCGATCTCGCCGTCAAGGCGTACGAGGAGTGCGGGCTCGCCGTTGACCACGGTCGGTTCAGCGGTGACCGTGCCTTCGACCTTGCCCAGACCGCCGAAGAAGATGCGGGCCACCTTGTCGGCACCGGTGATCGGCCGTAGCGGGGCCTGCTTGACGCCGCCGCCGTCGCTGATCAGGACGACCTCAGGGGCGAGCACGTCAAGCAGGCCTCGCAGGTCCCGGGTTTCGACCGCGCGCTGGAAAGACTCCAGAGCCGCCCGGGTCTCCTCCGGCGAGACCATCTGCCGGGGGCGGCGGGCCTGGACGTGCTGACGGGCGCGGTGGGCGATCTGGCGGACGGCCGCGGGGCTCTTGCCGACGGCGGCGGCGATCTCGTCGTAGCTGACGTCGAAGGCCTCGCGCAGCACGAAGACGGCGCGCTCGGTCGGCGACAGCGTCTCCAGGACGAGCATCAGCGCCATCGACACACTCTCGGCGAGCTCGACGTCCTCGGCCACGTCGGGTGCGGTGAGCAGCGGCTCGGGCAGCCAGGGGCCGACATAGGCCTCCTTGCGGCGCTTTGTCGCCCGCAGCCGGTTGAGCGACTGCCGGGTCGTGATCCGGACCAGGTAGGCGCGCCGGTCGCGCACCTGCGCCAGGTCGACCTTGACCCACCGCAGCCAGGTCTCCTGGAGGACGTCCTCAGCGTCGGTCGCCGATCCGAGCATCTCGTATGCGACGGTGAAGAGCAGGTTGCGGTGCGCGACGAACGTCTCGGTCGCCGAGTCAGCGGCATGGTCGTTCAACTCTCGACCCCTCTCCTTCGCGGCCGCCCGGCCACCGGTACGTTGCTGAGCTCGCTCTCAGCGGGTGGCCGGCGCCTGGCCGCGCTTGGTCCGCAGCAGGTGTTGGCGCTTGTCATCAGATGGTGAAGGACTCGGGACCGAATCGGCCCCACGCGATGAAAGCCGCAAGAGCGAGGTAGATCAAGTTCAGGATCACGAACTTGGGCGAGCCATGGCGGACATGGGTGATCATCGCGCCGACCATAAGCAACACCCAGCAGACGGCGGTCACCGGCACCAGGACCGGTGCGATGTCGAGCACGGCGGGCAGGATCAGGCCAACCGCGGCCAGGAGTTCGAGGACCCCGAGGGTCTTGACGAAGCCGACGCTGGCGGGTGCGGTCCATTCCCCGCCGGGGGTCGCGGCCAGCTTCTCCTTGGGCAGGAAGGTCTTGCTTATGCCGCTGCCCAACGCGACTACGGCGAGCAGTCCGGCGGCGATCCACAGTGCGAGGTTCATGAGCCTCTCCTCCGTTTCGGGGGTTCGGCCTCCAGACACCGCGTCGCCGAACGCTGTGACAGCGCGTGAGGCAGGTCACCGCCCAGGCGTGGGCTCGTCCTCACTCCGGACGACGGCGAGCTCGTCCCGACTCAGCCGCGACCACCTGCTCCTCTAGGATCGGCGCATGCGCGTCTGGGTTCCGTACGCCGACGTGGTGCCGCGGCTGCCGGCCACGCTGGCCGTGGACGTGTACGACGGGTCCGGTCCCCCACCATCCACAATCGACGATGTCGGGTTCTACGTGACGCCGTACACGTTCGACCGGGCCCCGCTCGACCTGATCCCCAGGATGCCGAAGGTGCGGGTGGTGCAGACGCTCACCGCGGGCTACGAGCACGTGCTGCCGTACCTGCGCGAGGGGGTGACGCTGTGCAACGCCGGCGGGCTGCACGACGCGAGCACCGCCGAACTCGCGGTGACGCTGACCCTGGCCGCGCTGCGCGGCATCCCGGAGTTCGTGCGCGCCCAGGACCGGGGCGAGTGGTGGTCGGTGCGTCGTGACGCCCTCGCCGACCGGACGGTGCTGATCGTGGGGTACGGCGGCATCGGCGCGGCGATCGAGCGGCGGCTGACCGGGTTCGAGGTCGAGGTGCTGCGGGTGGCGCGGCGCGAGCGGGACGGGGTAGCGCCGGTCACCGCGCTGCCCGAACTGCTGCCCCGGGCGGACGTGGTGATCCTGTCGATGCCGCTGACCGAGCAGACCCACCGGATGGTGGACGCCGAGTTTCTGGCCCGTATGCGCGACGGTGCCCTCCTGGTCAACGTCGCCCGCGGCGGGGTGGTGGACACCGATGCGCTCCTCACGGAGCTGCGCTCCGGGCGGCTGCGCGCCGCACTGGACGTGACCGACCCCGAGCCGCCGCCCCCGGACCACCCGCTGTGGACCGCCCCGAACCTGCTGATCACCCCGCATGTCGGCGGCAACTCGTCGGCCTTCCTGCCGCGCGCCCATCGCGTGATCGTGGAGCAGCTGCACCGGTTCGCCGCCGGCGAGCCGCTGCGCCATCAGGTCGTGCCCGCCCCCGAGGGCGAGTGACTGCGCCTGCCAGACCCGGCGGCGTCAGTGCCTGCCAGACCCGGCGGCGTCAGTGCGGGCCGCTGCGGCCCTCCGGCGACGGCCGGCGCCGCTCCTCGGGCTCCGGCACGTCGACCCGGGCGTCGTCGCCGAAAGCCGCCTCGGCCCCTGCCTCGTTGCCCGTGACGTCGTCGAGTTGCCCGTCGCTGGAGTAGACCGCCATCGCGTCGGTCAGGTCGTCCAGTGGCAGGCGTTCCGGATCACGCCAGGCGTCCTTCTGGCTCATACCCCACAGCTACCCGGCCCGGACCCGCGCTAACCCGGGCCGGAGCGAAGAGGCGATCCGGCGCGGGAAGAGGCGATCGGGCGCGATAGAGGGGATACTGGTCGATGTGACCGAGATCCTCACCCCCCAGGCTGTCGCATTCGTCACCGACCTGCAGCGCCGGTTCGGCCCCCGGCGCGATGAGCTGCTCGCCCACCGGGCGCAGCGACGCGCCGAGATCGCCCGCACCGGGCGACTGGACTTCCTGCCCGAGACCAAGGAGATCCGCGAGGCCGACTGGCGGGTGCCGCCGCCACCGGTCGACCTGACCGACCGCCGGGTCGAGATCACCGGGCCCACCGAGCGCAAGATGACGATCAACGCGCTCAACTCCGGCGCCAAGGTGTGGCTCGCCGACCACGAGGACGCGAACACGCCGCACTGGTCCAATGTGATCAGCGGGCAGGTCAACCTGTACGAGGCGATCCGCCGCACGATCTCGTACGAATCGCCGGACGGGCGGCGCTACGAGCTGCGCCAGGACCGGCCACTGCCGACGATCGTGATGCGACCTCGCGGCTGGCACCTCGACGAGCGGCACCTGCTGGTGGGCGGGCGGCCGGCGGCCGCAGCGCTGGTCGACTTCGGGCTCTACTTCTTCCACAACGCCCGCGAGCTGATCGACCGCGGCAGCGGCCCATACTTCTACCTCCCGAAGCTGGAGAGCCACCTTGAGGCCCGGCTGTGGAACGACGTGTTCGACCACGCCCAGGACGCCCTCGGCATCCCCCGGGGCACGGTCCGGGCCACGGTGCTCATCGAGACGATCACCGCCGCGTTCGAGATGGACGAGATCCTCTACGAGCTGCGCCCGCACGCCTCCGGCCTGAACGCCGGCCGGTGGGACTACCTGTTCAGCGTCATCAAGAACTTCCGGGACCAGGGCTCGGCGTTCGTGCTGCCCGACCGGGGCGCGGTGACGATGACCGCGCCGTTCATGCGGGCGTACACCGAACTGCTCGTGGCCACCTGCCACCGGCGCGGCGCGTTCGCGATGGGCGGCATGGCCGCGTTCATCCCCAGCCGGCGCGATCCGGAGGTCAACGCGGTGGCCCTGGCGAAGGTGCGCGAGGACAAGGAGCGCGAGGCGCGCGACGGCTTCGACGGTTCGTGGGTGGCGCACCCGGACCTGGTGCCGGTCTGCCAGGAGGTCTTCGACGCCGTGCTCGGCGACCGCCCCAACCAGGTGAACCGGCGCCGCGACGACGTGACGGTCACCGCCGAGCAGTTGCTGGATGTCGCGGCCACGCCCGGCGAGGTGACCGAGGCGGGCCTGCGCAACAACGTGTCGGTCGCGTTGCAGTACCTGGAGGCCTGGCTGCGCGGCAACGGCGCGGTGGCGATCAACAACCTGATGGAGGACGCGGCCACCGCGGAGATCTCCCGGTCACAGGTCTGGCAGTGGCTGCACAACGGGGTACGCCTCGCGGATGGCACCCCGGTCAGCGCGGACCTGGTGCGCCGGATCGAGGACGAGGAACTCTCCGCGATCCGGGCGCGCATCGGCGGGGCCGCGTACGCGGAGAGCCGCTTCGCCGACGCGCGGGCACTGTTCGAGCAGGTGGCGCTCGCCGAGGAGTTCGTCGACTTCCTCACCCTGCCGGCGTACCGGATGATCGACTGATCCGCGGACGGGGCGTGCCACGAGCTCCCCTAGGATTGCCCGAGGGGGTGGATATGTTTCGTTTGTCCCGAGAGTCCGAGCGGGTCGGGGGCGTGCTCCTCCTGTCGATCGTCGCAGTCGAATTCGGCGGCTACTACCTGACCCGGGTCGCGCGTGGTGACGTCGAACTCACCGAGTTCCCGTGTGCGTCCTCGCGGGCGGGGCACGCCCATGCGGGGGTGCTCGTCACGCTGTCGCTCGTCGCGCTCGGCCTGGCCCTGCTGCGCGGCAACCGGTCGCGGGTCGACGGGTAGTCAAGCGGGTGGGCCGCGGCATCAGCGAGCAGTCGTTCCACACCCATGTGCCGGCGGCGCCGCTGCGGCCGTACGTCGCCGCGGCGACCGGCTACCGGACGCCGGCCAACCCGACCGGGACGCACCGCGGCCTGCCTTCGCGGCACCTGACCCTGGTGGTGGAGCTGACCGCGCCGCTGCGGGTGGCCGGCATGGGACCCGAGGTCGCGGCGCACGCGGTGGTAGGCGGTCTGCACACCCGGCCGGCGCTGATCGACGCGTCGCGGCCGCAGGAAGGGCTGCAGTACGCGCTCACCCCGCTCGGCGCCCGGGCGCTGCTCGGCGTGTCCGCGGCCGAGTTGAGCGAACACACCTTCGACCTGGTGGACGTCCTCGGTCCGTGGGCGGACCGCCTCGTGGCGCGGTTGCACGACACGGCAACCTGGCCGGAGCGCTTCCGGCTGGTCGACGCGGCGATGATCCACCGGCTCGGCCACCGCGGCGTGCCAGTGCCCGGCGAGGTCGCCGAGGCGTGGCGGGTCATCTTCGCCAGCCAGGGACGGGTCCGGGTCGACGCGCTCGCCGCGCACGTGGCGTACAGCCGCCGGCACCTGAGCGAGCGGTTCCGGGCGTTCACCGGCCTGACCCCGAAGCAGGCGGTCCGCATCGCCCGGTTCGAGGCCGCCCGCCGGCTGCTGGTCGCCACCGACCGTCCCGCGCTGGCCGACATCGCCGCCCGGTGCGGCTACGCCGACCAGTCCCACCTGGCCCGGGAGTGGCGGGCGCTGGCGGGGTGCAGCATCGGCACCTGGCTGCGCGAGGAGCTCCCATTCGTTCAAGACGGCCCGGCGGACCGGCCGGCAGGATCGCCGGTATGAGCGAATCAACCATGCAGCAGCGGACCGCACGGCCGCTACCGGGCCCGCCCATGCCGACGGTCTGGCCGACGGTGTCCTTCACCGATGTCGACGCTGGAGTGCGCCTGCTCACCGAGGGTCTCGGGTTCGTCGTCACCGCGCTGTACCGCAACGACGACGGAGTGGTAGTGCACGCCGAGGCGCGCTGGCCGGACGGCGGCGGCGTCATGTTCGGCTCGCGCGGCAAGCCGGGCGCGTGGGGGGCCCTGCAGGCATCGCAAAACCTCCTCAACGGCGCGGGTCGGCAAGCCGGGCGCGTGGGGGGCCCTGGGGCCGCAGGGCGTGTACGTGGTGGCTGCCGAGGCCGGGACCGTCGACGCGGTCTGGAACCGGATCCGGACCATGACTGGCGTGGAGGTGCTGCACCCGTTGCACGACACCGA
>VSCG01000126.1:0-8448 GCA_047459115.1 Micromonosporaceae bacterium | reverse complement strand
GTGACCCGGCCGAGCGGGATGTCGTCGCTGACCGGGATGTCGAGGCCGGGCGGGCTTCCAGGAGCCCGTCCACCAACTGGTCGAGCCCTGTCTTGATCCGCTCGACCGTGAAGCCGCGCACCCGCAGCTGGTAGTTGAGCAGCCGCGGGGCGAGTGGAGCGAGCAGCGCGTCGGCCAGGTAGTGCACGTCGGCGTCGGGCGCCAGTTGGTCGAGGAGCGCGACCAGGTGCATGTGACGCACCTGGTACGGGGCGGTGCCCCACCAGCCGGTGGACCCGGACTCACCGAGCAGCAGCAGCTCCCACTGTTCCTCGAGGTGGTCCAGCAGGGCGTGCAGGAACGCCCGGATGCGCCGATCCGCGGGCGCACCGGGGCCGAGTGGCGGCGGGCCCGACATGAAGGCGGTCTGAAACTGGATCTCGCGTTCGTCGATGAGCGCCGCGATGAGCCCGGTCCGGTCGCCGAATCTGCGGTACACCGTGCCGACGCCCACCCCGGCAGCGCGAGCCACCGCGTCCAGCGACAGCGCGCTCGCGCCCTGGGTGGCGACGATGTCGGCTGCGGCGGTGAGGATCTTCTGCCGGTTCCGGGCGGCGTCGGCACGCTCGGCCGGCACCTGCTCGAGCATCGGCAGGAGGGCCGGCGGCGGGGCGGGTCGGCGCGAGTCCTTCCTCGCCATGACTCCTCCCTCCAGCCCGTCTGCGTCGGATCCGTGGCCCGTACGAGCGGTCGTGCGGGGCGGCTGAACGCGCGGTAGGCGACGGGTCCACCCTACGGCAGAGCGATCCGGAGAAGTCTCCGCCTATTGCATCCGGAGGAACCTCCGGTTACAGTCTTGGAAGCGGAAGGCCCTCCGCTTGCGAGGTCTGGCCCGCACGCCTGGTGTCGGCCATGCATCCCGACCACATCCCGAACAGCGAAACGAGGATCGAGTCATGACCGTGAAGGTTGCCGTCATCTACTACTCAGCGACGGGCAACGTGCACCAGCTCGCGCAGGCGATCGCCGAGGGTGCCGAGAAGGTCGGCGCCGAGGTGCGCCTGCGCCGCGTCCCGGAACTGGCTCCCGACGCCGCTATCGACGCGAACCCGGCGTGGCGCGACCACGTCGAGTCCATCAAGGACCTGGTGGAGATCGCCACGCACGATGACCTGGTCTGGGCCGACGCCTACGCGTTCGGCACGCCGACCCGGTACGGCAACGTGGCATCCCAACTGAAGCAGTTCATCGACGGCACCGGCCAGCTCTGGCAGGCCGGCTACGTCGTAGGCAAGCCAGCCACGGCGTTCACCAGCGCCGCCAACGTCCACGGCGGCAACGAGTCGACCCTGCTCGCGCTCTACAACATCATGTTCCACTGGGGATCGATCATCGTGCCGCCCGGATACACCGATCCAAGTGTCTTCGGCGCCTTCGGCAACCCGTACGGCATCGCGCACCCGTCGAACAACGGGGCGCCGACCGAGGAGACCCTGGCCGCCGCCCGGTACCAGGGCCAGCGCCTCGCCACCATCACCGCTCAGCTCCATGCCGGCCGGCGGGACTGATCCGGGCCGGCCCAACGAGATCTTGGGGAGTTCGGAGCGGTTTCCCGTTCCGGACTCCCCAAGGATCGGGTGATCAGAATTCCACGGTGGCGTACTGGGGTGGGCCGGCCAGCTCCAGAGTCTGCACCGTCACGCCGCTCGGGGTGGAGATGACGTCGGCCAAGCGGAAGCTCGACGGCGTGCGCCCCTCGGCGAACAGCCGCTTGCCGGAGCCGAGCACCACCGGGAAGACGATGAGCCGGATGACGTCGATCAGCCCGGCGTCGAACAGCGTCTGCGCGAGGGCTCCGCTGCCGTGGATCTGCAGCTCCCGGCCGGGCTGCTCCTTGAGCTTGGCGACCTCCGCCACCACGTCGTCGCCGAGGATGACGCTGGCCTTCCAGTCGGCCCGGGTGAGGGTGCGGGAGGCGACGTACTTCGGCAGGTTGTTCAGCCGGCTGGCGATCGGGTCGTCGGGGTCGGGATAGTTGGGCCAGCTCGCCGCGAAGATCTCGTAAGTCCTGCGGCCGAGCACGAACGCGTCGACCTGATCGAACACGCCTGCCATGAACTGGCCCAGCCGCTCGTCGAAGAACGGCGGCAGCCACCCGCCCTGCTGGAATCCACCGCTGGTGTCCTCGGTCGGGCCACCCGGCCCCTGGTACACGCCGTCAAGGGTCACGAATTCGGTCAGTGTGAGTCTCATGCCCGTTGGACTCCCTGGCCGCCGGAAACTCATCGCGTCGCCAGGCCCGAATTTGTCGCCAGGCCCGGATTTCGAGCGCCGGTCCGCGAGACCTAACCGCGGTCGAGGAAACAGGTGATGCCCGCGCGTCGGGGCAGGCCCGGCACCGGGCGCAGAATGCTCTCCCGTACGGCCAGCGTCGCGGCCTCGGTCCGGGTCGCCGTCCCGGTCTTCTGCAGCACGTGCGCCACGTGGGTGTGGATCGTCCGCGGGGACAGGAAGAGATCCTCGGCGATCACGTCGTTCGTCATCCCCATGGCCAGCCGGGTGAGTACGTCGAGTTCGCGACTGGTGAGCCCGTAGGGGATCGGTGCTGGACGGGTGTGCACCAGCACGGTGCCCGGCCGGGGCACCGGAAGGTCGGGGACGACCAGAGCCACCCGGTGCCAGACTCGGTCCACCGGCCAGAAAAGCTGTAATCGACGGCCGGCCGATTCCCGGAACTCGGCCAGTATGTGCCGGAACGTCGCGTCGTCGAGCACCCTTGGTCGGCGCCGCCCCGGCATCTCGACGATCTTGTCGCCGCGCACCAACGCCGCGCAGTCCGCGTGCTGCACCCCGCCAGCCTGCACGGCGCGCCCGGCGATGTCGGCCATCGTGGCGAAGGCCGGAATGACCGAGGCGAGGAGCCGTCGGGCCGCGCCGTCGAAGGCGCCGCGCTTCTCGCTCGACAGATGTACCAGGCCCACGTACCGGCCGTCGCGTCGCAGCGCGCCGGTCATGCCGTCCCGGAAACCCGCTGGCCGCAGGTGCTGCGCGTAGAACCATCCCCGCCGGAAGCTCTGACCGGGCTCCTCGGAGATGGACGGCGGCAGGCGGTTGGCGAGAACGTCGCCGAACCACTGCGTGCGGGCGAACTCCTCGGCCAAGGGCTGGGACACCTCCGCCGCATAACCCACGCCGGCGACCTGCCGGTGTTCACCGTCGAACGGGTCCACGGCCACCAGGGAGGCGGCGTCGCTGCTCACCGCCTCCTTGAGCAACCGCAGCATCTCCTGGCAGGCCGCGGTCGTGTCGCGTTCGTGGACCAGCATGCCGATCTCGGCCGCCGCTGCGACCTGGCGGTACGTGGGCATCGCATCTCCTGGTCACGGCCGGTACAACGCGAGGCAGCGGGAATGTTGTGGTCCAAACGATAATCGGTCGTTCGGGTACGTACAAGATGGCTGAACGGCGGTGGCAAGACCGCCAACCGGCGTCCGAATCGGACAGTGCGGAGAAACCGCGATGTTGTCACCGGTCCGGGAACCCGTCGACACCGGAACTCCGCATATCTACGGATTGTCTCGTCGGCGCCCAGCACGTTCCATGTCCGCCAAGCGCACACCGGTGCGCGTCTCACGGAGCGCCGACGACGACGGGAGCGGGCGATGGCGACTGGGTATCTCTACCACGAGGTCTTCGGTTGGCACGACACAGGCAGCAGCGCCGGTCTGTTCGTCTCCGACCCGGCCGCGGGCGTCCAGCCGTTCGTGCACTTCGAGAACGCCGAGACCAAGCGGCGCATGCACGAGCTCATCGTCATCTCCGGGCTCATCGACCGGCTGGAGCGGATCCGGCCCCGGCACGCGTCGGAGGAGGAGATCCTGCGGGTGCACACCCGCGAGCACCTCGAGCGGATCAAGGCGGAAAGCCGGTTGCCGAAGGGCGGCGACGCGGGCGACGGCATCAGCCCTTTCGGTAAGGGAGCCTACGAAATCGCCACGCTCGCCGCCGGCGGCGTGATCACGCTGGTGGACGCGGTGGTACGCGGCAACGTGACCAACGGGTACGCGCTCGTCCGCCCGCCCGGGCACCACGCCGTCGCCGGCAACGGCATGGGGTTCTGCATATTCGGCAACCTCGCCATCGCCGCCAAACACGCTCGCGAGGTCCTCGGCGTGGGCCGCATCGCCGTGCTCGACTGGGACGTCCACCACGGCAACGGGACCCAGTCGGCGTTCTACGACGACCCGACCGTACTCACCATCTCGCTGCACCAGGACAACTGCTTCCCGCCGAACAGCGGCGGGGTGGGCGAACGCGGCGAGGGCCCGGGCTTCGGGTACGCGCTCAATGTTCCCCTGCCGCCGGGCACGGGCGACGGCGGCTACCTGTACGCGATGAGCGAGGTGGTCGTCCCGGCCCTGCGCCGGTTCCGGCCTGAGCTGATCCTCGTCGCCTCCGGGTTCGACGCCGGCGCGATGGACCCGCTCGGCCGGCAGATGGTCACCTCCGAGGGGTACCGGACGATGACGCGGCAGTTGATGGACGTGGCCGACGAGGTCTGCGACGGCCGGATCGTCATCGCGCACGAGGGCGGCTACAACCCGATCCACGTGCCGTACTGCGGGCTCGCCGTCGTCGAGACCCTGGCCGGCGCCGAGCCGTTCGGCGACCCGCTGCTGCCCATCATGGCCGGGCAGGGCGGCGGAGTGCTCCTGCCGCACCAGAAGTCCGTGGTCGACCAGGTCGCCGCCTTCGTCGCAGACATCTCCGTCGTCACCGACGTCTCCGCCTGACCCGCCCCGCATTCCCCGGCTCGGCCTTGAGCCGGCACGGCACGAGGAGCATCCATGAGTACACGTCAACCAGGCGCCGCCTCCCGCCGGGCCTTCCTGGCCTCCGTCGGCGGCGTCGGCGCCGCAGTCCTGCTCGCGGCCTGCGGCCGTGCCCCCGGTCGCGACGGCGCGGACCACGAGGCCGGCGGCGGCGGACCGTCGGTCGGCCCGCGCAAGAAACTCACCGCTGTCGGCTTCGACTACCCGTTCACCTTCCTGCCGGTCTACGCCGGGGTCACCCGGTTCGCCCGGCAGCGGGCCGAGGAGCTCGGCCTGGAACTCAAGCTGACCAACGACAATGCCAAGCTCGAGGCCCAGGTCAGTAACCTGACCACCTGGATCAGCCAGGGCATCCCGGCGATCGTCTCGTTCCCGCTGGAGCCAACCACGCTGGAGCAGCAGGCCAAGGCGGCGCGCGAGGCCGGCACGATCTGGGTGACGTACGGCGGGAACCTGGAGCACCAGGACGCATCCATCACGTTCAGCTTCCGCAAGGGCGGCCAACTGTTGGGGGAGGCGGCCGCGGCGTGGGCGCACCAGGTGCTCGGCGGGCGCGGCAAGGTCGCGTTCCTCGTCGACGACCTCATCGAGCTTGGCCGGCTGCGCACCGAGGGCATGGTGGAGGCGTTCACCAAGGCCGCGCCCGACATGCAGGTCGTCGCCAAGCAGCACGCCGTCGCGCCGGACGAGGCACTGACCGCGATGAACGGGATCCTGTCCACCCATCCGGATGTCAACGTCGTCCTCTGCGTCACCGACGACGCGGGTACCGGCGCGTACCAGGCGCTCATCCAGCGTGGCCGCAAGCCGGACGACCCGAAGACGTACGTCGGTGGGCAGGACGGCGGCAAGGATGCCCTCGAGCTCATCCAGAGGGGCACCTTCTACCGTGCGTCGGCGGCGCTCGCCCTCGCGGACATCGGCAAGGCCGTCATCGACGTACCCAAGGCGGTGGCGGACGGCGACGCGAACCCGAGCGCGGAGATTCCGGTGACGTTGGTGGAGACCGGGTCGCCGCAGATCGCCGGTCTCATCGCGCAGTACAGCTGACGGCCGCGCCGGGGCGAGCGATGTCACTCGAGGTACGAAGGCTCACCAAGAGCTTCGCCGGGACGAAGGCGCTGCGCCACGTCGACCTCCGGGTGGACGACGGGACCGTGCACGCCCTCCTCGGGCACAACGGGGCCGGCAAGTCCACGCTGATCCGGTGCCTCGGCGGCGCGTTCGCTCCCGACAGCGGCGAGATGGTCCTCGGCGGGCGCGGCTACCGGCGCCTGGAGCCCCGCCAGTCCATCGCAGCCGGCGTGGCGATCATCTACCAGCACCTCAGCCTGGTCGACAGCCTCACCGTGGCCGACAACCTCTTCCTCGGCCGGGAACGGCGCCGCGCGGGGTTCGTGCTCACCGGCCGGCAGGAGCGTGAGGCCTCGGAGATGCTCAGCAAGGTCGGGGCCACCTGCTCGCCGCGGGCGCTCGTCGCGGACCTGCCGATGGCGCAGCGGCAGCTCGTCGAGATCGCCAAGGCGGTCAGCCGCGACCCGCAGATCCTGGTGCTCGACGAGCCGACCGCCGCGCTCTCCGCCCGCGAGGCCGCCGCGCTCGCCGAGCGGGTATCCGAACTGCGCCGGCAAGGGCTGGCCATCCTCTACATCACCCACCTGCTGGCCGAGGTCGAACGGCTCGCCGACCACGTCACGGTGCTGCGCGACGGCGCCGTGGTCTTCCAGCGCCCGATGACCGGCGTCAGCCGCCGGGACCTGGTTCGAGCGATCGCGGGCACAGGACTCACCGGCGCCCGGCCCGATCCGGTCATCCCCGGCCAGGCACGGCTGCGAATCGACGAGGTCCGTGGCGTCGGATTCGGCCCGGTCAGCCTGCGGGTACGCGCCGGCGAGGTGGTCGCCCTGCACGGGCTGGTCGGCTCGGGGCGGACTCGGCTGGTGGAGACGCTGGCCGGCCGGCGACAGCTCACCAGTGGACGGATCATTGTGGATGACACGCCGCTGCCGGCTGGGCGGCCCCGCCGGGTGATCGAGGCCGGGGTCGCCCTCGTGCCGGCCGACCGTGCCCGTCAGGCTCTGTTCGCCGACATGAGCGCAGCGGACAACACCCTCATGAGCTCCTTCGGCCTTCTCGGCCGCTACGGCCTCCGGCGTCGGGGCGCCGAGCGGCGGACGTTTCGTGCGGCATCGTCCTCGGTCGGGCTGCGTCCGCCCGTCGCCGACGCCCCCGCGGCGAGCTTCTCCGGCGGCAACCAGCAGAAGCTGGTGCTCGGGCGCTGGATCACCGGGGTGCGGCGGTTGCGTGTCCTGCTGCTCGACGAGCCCACCCAGGGCGTCGACGTGGGCGCCCGCGAGGAGATCTACCGGGTCGTGCGGGCGCTTGCCCGGGACACCGGCTGCGCAGTGCTCGTCAGCTCGGCCGACCCGGAAGAGGTCGTCGCGCTCGCTGATCGGTGCGTGGTGATGGCGGCAGGCCGGTTCGTCGCCGAACTCGGCCCGTCCGACATCACGCAGGCGCGGCTGCTCGAACTCACCCACCAATCCGGCGATCCAGTGAGCGGAGGACACGCATGACAGACAGGCAGTGGGCCGCGCTCGCGCGTGCCGTCTTCCGCTACCCACTGCTGGTGGCCCTGATCCCCATGGTGGTGGCATTCCACCTCGCCACCGGTCAGTTCCTCACCGGCCCGAACCTGCGGGGGATCGCGATGGACAGCGCTGTGCTGCTGGTCGTCGCGGTGCCCGGTGCGCTGCTGCTGATCAGCGGTTACCTGGACCTGTCCGTGGGCTCGACCATCGCGCTCGGCGCGGTCACCGCCGCCACGCTGCTGATCGACCACGGCACCACGGCGGGCACGGCGATCGTCGCCGCGATCCTCGCCGGTGGTCTGGTCGGGCTCGTGAACGGGTGGCTGTGCTGCTACGCGAACCTGTCGCCGTTCATCGTCACGCTCGGCACGCTGACCGCGATCCGGGGACTGGACCTGTTGATCAGTCCGCTGCCGCGCAGCGGCTTCGGTGACTCATTCGGATACCTCGGCAGCGGACAGCTGCTCGGCGTACCGGTTCCGATCGTCGTCGCGGTCGTCGTCTTCGGCGTCGGCGCCGCGTTCCTGGGCCTGACCCCCGCCGGGCGCTACGTGTACGCGATCGGCGTCAACCGTGAGGCGGCGTACCTCTCCGGGCTGGCGGTGCGGCGAGTGCCGCTGCTGCTGTACGTCGCCGCCGGCGCAGCCGCGGGCCTGGCCGGCACGATCCAGGCGGCGCGGCTGAACTCGGCGCCCGCCGGCAGCCTCGGGCTGGGGTTCGAACTCACCGTGCTGACCGCGGTGCTGCTCGGCGGGGTGGCGTTCAGCGGCGGATCCGGTACGGTGCCCGGGGTGCTGCTCGGCGTGCTGTTCCTCGGCGCTCTGCAGAATGGGCTCACCCAGCTGAACGTGCCCGACGCGTGGCAGGACGTGGCCCGCGGGCTGGCGCTGGTCGGCGCCGCTGCGCTGGCGTTGGTGCGCCTTCCGGCGTCGCTGTCCCGGCGGCTGCTGCCGGCCGGCCCCGCGACCGCGACACCCGAGCGCGCCGAACCTCCGGGCGGCGGGGGGCCGGGAAGCGAAACGGCGCCGCAACACGACACCGTGCCG
>VSCG01000125.1:0-8519 GCA_047459115.1 Micromonosporaceae bacterium | reverse complement strand
GCGTGCGCGCAGCTCCGCGGCCTGCGCCTCGGCCTGTTCACGCACCTCGCCGGCGTGCGCCTCGGCCTGCGCGCGCAGCTCGTGGGCGTACTGCTCGGCCTGCGTCCGCGTCTCGTTCGCGTCGCGCTCGGCCTGCGCGAGCAGCTCGCCGGCCCGCTGCTGCGCCTGGGTGATCTCCTGTTGAGCGGCGTTGCGTTGCTGGACCAGCTCCCGCTCCAGCTGCTCGTGCCGCGCGGCGATCTCCTGCTCGGCCTGGGTGCGCAGCGCGGCGATGTCCTGCTCGGCCTGGGCGTGCCGCGCCGCGATCTCCTGCTCGGTTTGCGCCCAGCGGCCGGCGATGTCCTGTTCGAGCTGGGCGTACCGCGCGGCGATCTCCTGCTCGGCCTGGGTCCGCACCGACTGGGCGTGCTCCTCGGCCCGCTGCCGGCACTGCTCCACCTCGAGCGCGGTCGCCTGCGCGATGCGCTCCGTCTCCTGCCGCGCGCCCGCCACCATCGCCTCGGCCTCGGCCTGCCGTCGGCGGGCGTACTCGTCGGCCTCGGTCTTCCGCTGGTGGGCGTACTCGTCGGCCTCGGCCCGCACGCGGGCGCTCTCCTCGCGCGTGGCGGCCAGTTCGGCCTCCACCTGCCGGCGGCGCTCCGCGTCGATGCGCTCCTCCTCGGCCCGCCGCGCGGTCAGCGCCAGTTCGAAGTCGCGCAGCGCCTCCGCCGCCTGGGCCTTGGCCTTCTGCACCACGCGGTCGGCCTCGGCACGACGTTCGTCGATCTCATGCACCGCGGCCAGCTTGATCGCCTCGGCCTGCTCCTCGGCGAGGGCGAGGATCTGACCGACCATCGGGCCGAGGTGCGCGAACGCCGCCTTCTCGACGACCGGGCCGCGGCGGCGCAGCTCGGTGAGCTCCAGCTGGAGCTGCTCGACCTGGCCGGCGAGAGCCTGGATCTGGGCGTAGGCCTGTTCGCGTTCGGCCGCCAGCGCCGCGATCTCGGCCTCCACCTGCGCGACGTACCGGTCCACACGCTTGCGGTTGTAGCCCTTGAACTCGGTATCGAAGCTCGGCTCGGTGACCGCCCCATCGGCCAACGCGAACAGTTCCCCGCCGTGCGACATAGCTCCATCCTCACACGCATCGTCCCGCCACGCGGGCATACACCCCGGCCTGCCCGGAGGCGGTGCATTTGCTCGCTTTCGCCCGGTGGTCGCATCGCCGATCGCCATGGCCGGGCGGCGTCGTTGTCACGGTCGGATACCGCATCAGGAGGGCATCCACGGTCGGTGTGGATGCCCTCCTGCGGTCGTCGGTCGGCGTCGGTGGGCCTACTTCTCCTCGTCGCTGTCCGACTTCTTCTCTGCGCCGGACTGCACCGGCACGATGCCGGCCAGGCCGGAGAGCATCTGCCCGAGCGTCGCGGTGACCTGGTCCTTCTGCCGGGTGAGCTCCTCGACCTCGCGACGCGCCGCCTCGGTGGTCAGCTCGGCCTCGGCCTTCGCCTCGCTCACCAGCCGGTGCGCCTCGCTGCGGGCCTCGCTCAGCGTCTTGTCGGCGAGCGCCTTGGCCTTCTCGATGGTCTCGTTCGCCTCCCGCTCGCTCTCGATGCGGCGCGTCTCGGCGCGCTGCTCGATCTCCTTGGCGCGCTCCTCGGCCGCGCGCGCCCGCTCCTCGGCCTCGGTGACCAGCTTCTGCGTCGCGGCGACTGCGGCTGCGTGCCGCTCGGACTCCTCACGCTCGGCACGTTCGCGGCGTTCGGCCAGCTCCAGCGCGAGCGCCTGAAGGTCCTTGTCCCGCTTGTCCCGCGCGTCGGCGAGGATCTTGGAGGCCTCGGCACGCTTCTCCTCGGCCTCGCGGGCCGCCTTGGCGCGCAGTTGGGTGATCTCCCGCTCCGCGGTCGCGCGCAGCGTGGCCACCTCGCGCTCCACGGTCGCCTTCAGCTCCGCGACCTCGTGCGCGGTGGCGGTACGCAGCGCCTTGGTCTCGCGGTCGGCGTCGGCGCGCAGGGTGTCCGCCTCGCGCCTGGCCTGTACCCGGATCTCGGCGGCTTCGCGCTCGGCGGCGGTCCGCATGTTGCTGGCCTCGCGCTCCGCGGTGGCCTTCATCGCCGCCGCTTCCGCCCGGGCCTTGTCGGTGATCTCCCGGGCCTCGAGCCGGGCCGCGGACAAAATGCCCTCAGACTCGCGCTTCGCCTCGTTGCGGTGGTCGTTGGCCTGTTCCTCGGCCAGCCGGAGGATCTGCTCGACGCGGGTGCCCAGGCCCGACAACGTGGGCTTGTTGCTCTCCTCGAGCTGCTTGTTCTGCTCGGTGAGTTTCTGCTCGGCGGAGCTGAGCCGCTGCTCGGCCTGGCGCAGCCGGCGCTGCACGTCGGCCAGGTGCTTCTCGGCTTCCATCCGCTCCTGCTCGGCGGCGGCGAGCCGGGCGTTCATCCGGGCGAGGTGGTTGTCCACCTGCTGCGTGTCGTATCCGCGCAGCTTGATAGTGAATTCGTGAGAGGAGTTCGCGTTCTCGAAGAAGGCGATGGAGGAGTCCTGCTGGGCCATTGGCCCATCCTGGCAGACCCACCCTGTCACTTCGCAAGGGCGCACGGGCGATACTCGCGGACCGGACGGGTGACCGCCCACTCCGCCCAGGCTGCCGGTTCGACCGGGTCGGCCGGTTAGTCCAGTTCGGCCGGCTCGACCAGTTCGACCAGGACGCCGCCGGCGTCCTTCGGGTGCACGAAGTTGATCCGCGAGCCGGCCGTGCCCCGGCGCGGCTCGTCGTAGAGCAGCCGCACGCCGCGCTCGCGCAGCGCCGCGCAGGCCGCGTCGATGTCCGCCACCGTGTACGCGACCTGCTGCACGCCGGGTCCGTGCCGGTCGAGGAACCGCCCGATCGTCGAGTCCGGTGACAGCGGCGCCAGCAGTTGCACGCAGCCGCCCGCCGGGGTGGGGCCGACCGCGAGCATCGCCTCGCGTACGCCCTGCTCCTCGTTGGTCTCCACGTGCACGCAGCGCATGCCGAAGACGCGCTCGTAGAACGCGATCGCCGCGTCCAGGTCGGCGACCGCCACGCCGACGTGGTCGATGCGCAGCAGCCCGATGCCGGCGGTCGGCGCGGTGCCGGCGGTCGGCCCGGTGCCGTTGCCCTGCCCGGTGCCGTCGGTCTGCGGCGTGGGTAGCTCAGCCATGGCGCTAGTCTGGCCTAAGCCATCGTTCAGTCGGTTCCCCGGGAGGCACCCCCATGGGCTCGGTGATCGTCAGCGGCGCGCGTACCCCGATGGGCAGGCTGCTCGGCGCGTTGAAGGACCTGCCAGCGACGCGGCTCGGCGGGATCGCGATCCGCGCGGCGCTGGAACGCTCCGGCGTCGCGCCCGACCAGGTGCAGTACGTGATCATGGGGCAGGTGCTCCAGGCGGGTGCCGGGCAGATGCCGGCGCGCCAGGCCGCGGTCGACGCGGGCATCCCGATGACCACGCCCGCCATCAACATCAACAAGGTCTGCCTGTCCGGACTCAACGCGATCGCGCTGGCCGACCAGCTGATCCGGGCGGGGGAGGTCGACGTCGTCGTCGCCGGCGGCATGGAGTCGATGACCCAGGCGCCGCACCTGCTGCGCGGCCAGCGCACCGGCTACAAGTACGGGGACGTGGTGCTCCTCGACCACATGGCCTACGACGGGCTGACCGACGCGTACGAGTGCTGCTCGATGGGCGAGTCGACCGAGCGGCACAACGCCAGGCTCGGCATCACCCGCGAGGAGCAGGACGCCTTCGGGGCGGCCAGCCACCAGCGGGCCGCGGCCGCGCAGAAGGCCGGGCGGCTGGCCGAGGAGATCGTGCCGGTGGAGCTTCCCGGCAAACGGGGCGAGGCGGTCGTCGTGACCGAGGACGAGCAGATCCGCCCGGAGACCACTGTGGAGACGCTCGCCAAGCTGCGCCCGGCGTTCACCGCCGACGGCACCATCACCGCGGGCACCTCCTCGCCCATCTCCGACGGCGCCTGCGCGGTCGTCGTGATGCGCAGGGAGAAGGCCGAGGCGCTCGGCCTGCCGTGGCTGGCTGAGATCGGCGCGCACGGCAACGTGGCCGGCCCGGACAACTCGCTGCAGTCGCAGCCGGCCAACGCCATCAAGCACGCGCTGGGCAAGGCCGGCCGGTCCGTCGCAGACCTCGACCTCATCGAGATCAACGAGGCGTTCGCGTCCGTCGCCATCCAGTCCATGCGCGACCTCGGGGTGAGCGACGACATCGTCAACGTCAACGGTGGTGCGATCGCGCTCGGCCACCCGATCGGCATGTCCGGCGCCCGGCTCGCGCTCACCCTCGCCCTGGAACTGCGCCGCCGGGGCGGCGGGCTCGGCGCGGCTGCGCTGTGCGGCGGCGGCGGTCAGGGCGACGCGCTGCTGCTGCGTGTGCCGAACTCATGAGGCGCGCGGACGGCATGAGCGAGGCGGCCGCACAGCCCGGGCCCGGCCCGGGCGGGAACATCCGGCGCAGCAAGGACATCCCGCTGCTGGTGGCGCGGGCGCGCGAGGGGGACCACCGGGCGGTCGCCCGGCTCATCTCGCTGGTCGAGGCGGGCGACGACACCGTGCCGGAGATCGCGGCGCGGCTCGCCCCGTACACGGGCAACGCGGAGATCATCGGCCTCACCGGCTCGCCCGGCGTGGGCAAGTCCACGACCACCAACGAGTTGGTGCGCGCGTACCGGGCGGCCGGCCGGCGGGTGGGCGTGCTCGCGGTGGACCCGTCGAGCCCGTTCAGCGGCGGGGCCATCCTCGGTGACCGGGTGCGCATGCAGGACCACGCCACCGACCCCGGCGTGTACATCCGCTCCATGTCCAACCGCGGCCATCTCGGCGGGCTGGCCGCCGCCGCCCCCCAGGCCGTACGGGTGCTGGAGGGCGCCGGGTGTGAGGTGGTCCTCGTCGAGACGGTCGGGGTGGGGCAGGCCGAGGTGGAGGTCGCCAGCCTCGCCGACACCACCGTCGTGCTGCTCGCGCCCGGCATGGGCGACGCGATCCAGGCGGTGAAGGCGGGGATCCTGGAGATCGCCGACGTCTTCGTGGTCAACAAGGCCGACCGCGACGGCGCGGACGCGACGTACCGGGATATCCAGGGCATGATCGGGCTCGGCGAGCGTGGGCCGGGCGAGTGGCGGCCGCAGGTCGTGCGCGCGGTCGCGGCCCGGGGCGAGGGGATCGACGAGATCGTCGCCGCGCTGGACAAGCACCGCGCCTGGCTGGCGCGCACCGGCGAGCTGCGCCGCCGCCGGGAGCGGCGGGCCGCCGCCGAGGTCGAGGCGATCGCGCTGGGCGCCCTGCGCGACCGGTTGACCTCGGTGCGTGCCGGTACGGCGTTGCCGGTGCTCGCCGCGAAGGTCGCCGCCGGGGAGCTGGACCCGTACACGGCCGCCCGTGACCTGCTCGCGAGCGTCGGCTCCGATTCCGGCGCCGGCTGACCGTCGGACCCGAGCGTGCGAAGAGGGACCGCCGTAGGTGCTCTATGCTGCGCCGGTGAGCCTCCGGCGAGGGGCCGTCGCGCTCCGTGTCGGCTAGCCACCGGACGCGCCGGACACACCGCCGGAACGGACTGGGGAGGATCACGGTGACGGCGTGGGGCGTGATGCTGCGCGGCATCCGGCACCGGGCCGGCCGTTCGCTCGTCGTGCTGCTGCTGGCGACCGTCGCCACGGCCGCGGCCGTGCTCGTGCCGGCCTACGGCCGCGCCGCCGCGCAGTCGGTGCTGGCCGATGGGCTGCGCGCCGCGCCGACCACCGGTACCAGCATCACCGTGTACGCCGAGGGCACCGCGGCCAGCGCCCCGGCGGCGCACAACGCGACCGGCGATGCCCGGGCCGCGGTCACCGCCGCGCTGCGCCGCCACCCGACCCTCGCCCGGCTGCTCGACCGGCCGGTCGGCGGGGTCGACACCGAGGCGCTGGTGACCGGGCGGGCCGTCCCGCTGGCCACCCGGTTCGCGTACCGCGACAACGTGTGCCATCGGCTGCGCCTGGTCGCCGGCGAATGCTTCATCCAGCCGGGCGAGGTCCTCGTCAGCGAGCGCACCGCCGCCGAGCACAGCATCACGGTCGGCGATCCGCTCACGCTGCGGCTCGGCGACGCGCAGCAACCGGGGCGCGTGCACAACTTCACGGTCGTCGGCGTCTACACCCCCACGGATCCCACCGACCCCTACTGGGGCGCCACCGCGTACTTCGGCGCGGGCGGCGCCACCGACGGCGCTGAGCGCATCGACGCCGTGTTCACCGGCGCGGAGGACGACGTCCGGCTCGACGGCGAGGCATCGGTGGCGATGCGCCTGGAGTACCCGCTGCGCACCGACGCGGTGCGCCTCGACGATGTCGGTCCGCTCCGCACCGAACTCGGCTCGTTCAGTCTGGCGCTGCGCGGGGCGGAACTGGACCTGCGCACCGCGCTGCCCGCCACACTGGACGGCATCCACGCAGATGAGCAGGCGGTCGCGCGCACCGTGCCGGTGATCGGCGTGCCGCTCGTGCTGCTGTGCTGGTTCGTGCTGTTCCTGCTCGTCGCGGCGCTGACCGAGGAGCGCGGCCCGGAGATCGCGCTGGCGAAGCTGCGCGGCTTCACGGCCGGCCGGACCGCCCGGTTCGGGCTCGGCGAAGTGCTCGGGCTCATCGCGTTCGCCGCGCCGCTCGGGCTGGTGGCCGGCCTCGCCCTCGTCGAAGCCACCGCCCGGCTCACGCTCGCCGACAGCGCGCACGCCGAGGTGCGCTGGCCGGTCTTCGCCGCCGCCGGGCTGGCGCTCGCCGCGGCGGTGCTGGCGGTGCTGCTCGCCGGGCGCCGCACGCTTCGCCGGGGCGTGCTCGCCCTGCTGCGCCGGGTGCCGGCGCGCGCCCGTCGGCAGGCCGGGATCATCGAGGGTCTGGTCGTCGCGCTCGCCGGCGCGTCGCTGTTCGCCGCGGTCGGGGACCCGACCGCCCCGCTGGCCCTGCTCGCCCCGGCGCTGCTGGCCGTGCTCGCCGGCGTCGTCGCGGCCCGGCTGCTGGTGCTCTGGGCGCGGCTGCGCCTGCGGGTGGCCCGCCGGCGCGGCCGGGTGCCCGCGCTGCTGTCCGCCGCACACCTGGCCCGGCGCCCGGAACGCCACCGCGTCGTCGTGGTGGTGACCGTGGCGGTCGCGCTGCTGTCGTTCGCCGCCACCGCCTGGGACGTCGCCGCGAAGGCCCGCGACGACACCGCCCGGGACACCGTCGGCGCGGCGCGGGTCTACTCGGTCACCGCCGCCCACCCCCGGGCGCTCGCCGACGCGGTCGTCGAGGCCGACCCGAGCGGGCGCTCGATGGCGGTCGTGCGTACCAGCGAGCCGTACGCCGACGGGCGGGTCGAGCTGGTCGGGGTGCAGGCCCGACTGCTGCCGGAGATCGCGGTGTGGCGCGGCCGGGACCGGGCGGCTGTCGAGCGGATCGCGCAGGCGCTGCGCCCCGCCGCGCCCGAACTGCTGCGCGTCGCCGATCGCATCGAGGTGGTCGCCGACGTGGTGGGCCTGGCCGACGTGCCGGTCCGGTTCTCGGCCGTCGTGTCCGCCCCGGGTGAACCGCCGCGCACGATCTCGCTGGGCCAGCTCGTCACCGGCAGCCACCGCTACCAGGCCACCGCGCCGGAGTGCCGTACCGGCTGCCGGCTGCTTGGGCTCGCCTTCAGCCGGGGCGGCAGCGCCGCCGCGCCGTACGCCGTGGAGGTGGCCGTCCACTCGATCGGCTCCACCGACGGGCCGCTGGCCGCCGGGTTCGACGTCGCCGACCGCTGGGTGGCCCAGCCCTCGTCGGGCGCGGTGACGGTCAGGGCGGGCACACCGCTGCACCTGTCGGTGGCGTCCGGCACCTCCGAGGACGTGGTCGTCGCGCACGTCGACACGCCCGCCGCGCTGCCCGTGGTGCTCGCCGGGCCCGCGCCCGCCGACGAGCCGGACGCGACCGAGTTCGCCTTCCCCGGCCTGGCCGACGAGCCGCAGCCGTTCACGGTCGCCGAGCGCGCGGCGCGGCTGCCCCGCGCCGGCCAGGGTCTGCTGTTCGACCTCGACTACGCCATCCGGGCCGCCGAGCGGCGGGCGAGCCTGGCCGACAGCACCGAGCTGCGGTACGAGGTGTGGGCCGCCGACGGCGCGCCGGCGGACCTCGGTACCCGGCTCGCCGCCGCGGGACTGCAGGTGCTGCGCGCGGAATCGATCGACGGCGAGCTCGCGCACCTGGGTCGGCGCGCCCCGGCGCTCGGCCTGCGGCTGTACCTGCTCGCCGGCGCGGTCGCCGTCGCGCTCGCGGTCGGCGTCGTGCTGTTCACCGCGTACGTCGGGGTGGACGCCCGGCGTGACGAACTCACCGCGCTGCGCGTAGCCGGTGTGCGCCGCCGCCTGCTGCGCCGCGCGCTGGTGCGCGAGTACGCCGCCCTGCTCGCGATGCCGCTCGCCGTCGGCTTCGCGGCCGGCGCGGTGGGCGCGCTGCTGATGCTGCCCGGCATCCCGCTGGTCACCGTGGACACGCCGGTCGGCTACCTCGCCTGGCGGCCCGGTCCG
>VSCG01000124.1:0-8525 GCA_047459115.1 Micromonosporaceae bacterium | reverse complement strand
GGCAGCCTGCTGACCCCGGCCGGGGACGGCGTCGAGGTGCGGGTGCAGGCCGCTCCCGCGGGCACCGTCCAGCAGCTCGCCCTCATCAGCGGCGAGAGCGCCCTGCAGCTCGACGTGTTCGCCGCGCCCCGGTCGGAGGGCATCTGGGACGAGACCCGCGCCGAGTTGCGCGAATCCCTGCTCGCCCGCGGCGCGACGGTCGAGGAGGCCGCCGGCGAGTACGGCGTGGAGCTGCGGGTGCGCCTGCGCGGGCCGGAGGGCGTGCAGCAGCTGCGCTACATCGGCGTGGACGGGCCGCGGTGGATGGTGCGCGCGGTGTACCACGGGCGGGCCGCGGTGGACCCGGCGGCGGCCGGGCCGCTCGCGGACTGCCTCGCCGGGCTCGTCGTCAACCGCGGCGGGGAGGCCATGCCGGTGGGCGAACGGCTGCCGCTGCGACTGCCCCGCGAGATGGTCCAGGCGAACGCGCCCGAGGCGGCGCAGCCCTCGGCCACCCCGTTCGCCGGCAATCCCGCGGACGGCACCTCGGTCCCGCCACGCGGTGTCCGCGCGTAATCCAGCTCCCACCGCCGCTGCCGGGGGTTAGGTTGATTCGCCCGTTCGGCGTACGCTGGCAGGACTGCCGGGTACGAGGAGGGTGACCCAGCAATGTCGCTGCGCCGGTACTTGCGGCGGCTGACAGCCTCCGAGGCCGAACTCGATGCGGAGGAGCTCCAGCGGGACAGCAGGGAGCAGGGTTGCGTCCTCGCCCGGGACATCCGCCGCGGCCAGCTGGTGACGATCTCGGGCCGGCTGCGCACGGTCGTCTACACGCCCAGGACGAACCTGCCGACCCTGGAGGCCGACCTGTACGACGGCACCGACGTGGTGACGCTCGTCTGGCTCGGCCGCCGGCGCATCGCCGGCATCGAACCGGGGCGGGGGGTTGTCGCGCGTGGCCGGGTGGCCGTCCGCGATGACCGTAAGGTCATCTACAACCCGTACTACGAGCTGGAGCCGCCACGATGAGAGGCACGCATGAGCGATGACGGTAGGCGCGGTGACGGGCGCGATCACGGTGTTCGCGACGACCGGTACGTCACGCGCGATGAACGGCACGTCGTGACGGCGGACGCGGACCGGACGGCGGACGGCGAACAGCTGCCCCCGTTCACCGAGCAGCTGGCCGAGCAGATCGGCGGCTGGCGCGGAGTCACCGAGTCGGCCGTACCGGTGGTCGCCTTCGTCATCGCCAACGTCGTCACGGACCTGCGTCCGGCGATCCTCATCGCGCTCGGCGTGGCGCTGGCGATCGCGGCCGTGCGGTTGCGCCAGGGCAGGCCCGTCCGGTACGCCGTCAACGGCCTGGTCGGCGTCGCGATAGGCGCGGTGATCGCCTGGAACACCGGCGAGGAGAAGGACTTCCACCTGCCGGCCATCCTCTACAGCCTCGGGTACGCGGCCGCGCTGCTCGGCTCGGTCGCGGTCCGTCAGCCGCTCGTCGGCTGGATCTGGTCGGTGGTGGCGGCCGGCGGGCGGTCGGACTGGCGGGGCGACCGGCGGATGCTGCGGGCGTTCGGCTGGCTGACCGCGGCGTGGGCGGCCGTGTACCTGATCAAGGCCGGGGTGCTGGGCGGGCTGCACCTCGCCGACCAGGCCACGGCGCTGGGCGTCGCCCGGATCGCGCTCGGCTACCCCCCGTACGCCCTGCTGCTGGCCGGCACGATCTGGGTGGCCAAGCGGCTCACCCGCGACGGGCCGGCGGCGGCCCCCGGGTCCTGACCGGTCATTCGGCGGCCCGGCGGGCCTGCTGGACGACGTCGGGGCCCAGCATCGCCCTGCGGATGTCGTCCTCGGCCTCCGCGGTGCAGACGAAGACCACCTCGTCGCCGGCCTCGAGGGGGTCGTCGGGCGTGGGGGCCAGCACCCGCCTGCCCCGCACGATCGCCACGAGCGCACAGTCGCGCGGCATCGGCACCTCCCGGATCGGGTGCCCGATGTACGGAGCGCCCGGCGGCAGCGTGATCTCCACGAGGTTCGCCTCACCTTGCCGGAACGTCATCAACCGCACCAGGTCGCCGACCGTGACCGCCTCCTCGACCAGCGCCGCCATCAGCCGGGGCGTGCTGACCGATACGTCCACCCCCCACTGTTCGGTGAACAGCCACTCGTTCTCCGCCCGGTTCACCCGGGCGACGACGCGGGGCACCGCGAACTCGGTCTTCGCCAGCAGCGACACCACCAGGTTCGCCTTGTCGTCCCCGGTGGCGGCCACCACCACGTCGCAGCTGGACAGGTCGACCTCCTGCAGCGAGGACAGCTCGCAGGCGTCGGCGAGGATCCACTCCGCCTCGGGCACCCGATCCGGACGCAGCATGGCCGGGTCACGCTCGATCAGCATCACCTGGTGTCCGTTGGCGATCAACTCCCCGGCGATGGAGCGGCCGACGTTGCCGGCCCCGGCGATGGCGACGCGCATCTGGGTCCCCCTTCGGTCTCACCCGGCCGCGGGCGGCGCCGCCGCGACCCTCGTGACCGGGTGCACCATGTCGTCGGTCAACAGCATGAAGACCTGGTCGCCGTCCTGCACCGTCATGGAGGCGGTCGGCAGCGTGCTGACGCCGAACCGCATCAGGAACGCCACCCGCGCCCCGGTGGCCTCCTCCAGCCGCTGGATGCGCTGACCGGCCCAGTCGGGGTGGACCGGCACCTCCACGAGCGAGATCGTGCTCGTCGGATCACGCCACAGTTCGGCGTGCACCTCGGGAACGAGGTGGTGCAGCACCCGGTCGGCGGCCCACCGCACGGTGGCGACCGTCGGGATACCCAGCCGCTCGTACACCTCGGCCCGTTTGCTGTCGTAGATGCGGGCCACGACCCGCTGCACGCCGAAGGTCTCCCGGGCGACGCGGGCCGAGATGATGTTGGAGTTGTCGCCGCTGGAGACGGCGGCGAAGGCGTCCGCGCGCTCGATGCCCGCCTCGATGAGCACGGCTCGGTCGAAGCCGATGCCGGTGACGGTCGCGCCGGAGAAGTCGGCGCCGAGCCGGCGGAAGGCGTCCGGGTTCTGGTCGATCACGGCCACCGAATGACCGTGGCCCTCCAGGTTCACCGCCAGGGTCGAGCCCACCCGGCCGCAGCCCATGATCACGATATGCACGCTGGCCCTCCGCGGGCGTGAGTCGCTACGCCCCGACCGTACCCGGACGTGCCGATCGCCTGCCGCCCCCACCACTGGGACCTGCCGCCCGGCGCCACGGGCACCTGCCGCCCGGCACCACGGGGATTCGCGCGCCTACGCTACCGGGTGTGGCTAGCCCGGCCATACTGATCAAACGCCTGCTCGTCGGCCGCCCGTTCCGGTCCGACCGGCTGCGGCACACCCTGCTACCCAAGCGCATCGCGCTGCCGGTGTTCGCGTCCAGCGTGCTGTCGAGCGTCGCCTACGCCCCCGACGAGATCCTGCTCACGCTGTCGCTCGCGGGCGCGGTCGGGTTCACGTACTCGCCCTGGGTGGCGGTCGCGGTGGCCGTGGTCATGGTCACGGTCGTCGCAAGTTACCGGCAGAACGTGCACGCCTACACATCGGGCGGCGGCGACTACGAGGTGGCCACGGTCAACCTGGGCCGCAGGTTCGGGCTCGGCGTGGCCAGCGCGCTGCTCGTGGACTACGTGCTCACCGTGTCCGTGTCGGTCGCCTCCGCCGTGGCGAACCTGGGCTCGGTGGTGCCGTTCGTGGCCGACCACAAGGTGACCGTCGCCGTCCTCGCCGTGGCGCTGCTCACCGCGATGAACCTGCGCGGTGTCCGGGAGTCGGGCACGGTCTTCTCCATCCCGACGTACGGCTTCCTCATCGTGGTCTTCGGGATGCTGTCCACCGGGTTCGTCCGGTACGTCGTGCTCGGGCACGACCTGCGGGCGCCGAGCGCGGACCTGGTCATCGCGCCGGAGCCGACCGATCTGACCAGCGCCGCGTTCGTGTTCCTGCTGCTGCGCGCGTTCTCCTCCGGATGCGCCGCGCTGACCGGCGTGGAGACCATCGCCAACGGGGTGCCCGCCTTCCGGGCGCCCAAGAGCCGTAACGCCGCGAC
The DNA here is from genome assembly GCA_047459115.1 of Micromonosporaceae bacterium. Taxonomy (GTDB): domain Bacteria; phylum Actinomycetota; class Actinomycetes; order Mycobacteriales; family Micromonosporaceae; genus VSCG01. Next base: position 4,455 of record VSCG01000124.1, on the reverse strand, counting down.
CACGCTGCTGCTGCTCGGCGCCATCGCCATCACGATGCTGCTCGGCATCGTCACGCTGGCCCGGGTGACCGGCCTGCAGTTCGTGGGACGCCCCGAGCAGATCCTGTCCGCGCCCGCCGGCTACGCGCAGAAGACGGTCACCACCCAGCTCGGCGAGGCGGTCTTCGGCAGCGGCCTGCTGCTCTACGTCGTGGCGGTGGCCACCGCGCTGATCCTGTTGCTGGCCGCCAACACCGCATTCACCGGCTTCCCCGTGCTCGGCTCGATCCTGGCCCAGGACCGCTACCTGCCCCGCCAGCTGCACACCCGGGGCGACCGGCTGGCCTTCTCCAACGGCATCCTGTTCCTCGCGGCGTTCGCGACCGTGCTGATCGTGGCGTTCCAGGCCGAGGTGACCCGGCTGATCCAGCTCTACATCGTCGGCGTGTTCGTGTCGTTCACGCTGTCGCAGAGCGGCATGGTGCGCCACTGGAACCGCCTGCTGCGCACGCACCGCGACCCGGTCCGGCGGCGCCGGATGATGCGCTCGCGGGCGATCAACCTGTTCGGGGCGGCGTTGACCGGCGCGGTGCTCGTCGTCGTGCTCGTCACGAAGTTCACCCACGGCGCCTGGATCTCGATCGTGGCCATGACCGTGCTCTACCTGCTGATGCTCGGGATCCGCCGCCACTACGACCGGGTCGCCCGCGAGCTCGCCCCCGTCGCCGAGCGGGGTGTGCTGCCCGCCCGCAACCACGCGGTCGTGCTGGTCAGCACGGTGCACCTGCCGACGCTGCGGGCGCTCGGCTACGCCCGGGCCACCCGGCCGGACACACTGACGGCGGTGACCGTCAACGTCGACGACTCCGACACCCGCGCATTGCAGGCCGACTGGGAGCGGCGCGACATCCCGGTGCCGCTGACCGTCGTGGACTCGCCGTACCGGGAGATCACCGGACCGATTGTCGAGTTCGTCAAGTCGATCCGGCGTGAGTCGCCCCGCGACGTGGTCACCGTCTTCATCCCCGAGTACGTGGTGGGCCACTGGTGGGAGCACCTGCTGCACAACCAGAGCGCGCTGCGCATCAAGGCCCGGCTGCTGTTCGAGCCGGGTGTGATGGTGACCAGCGTGCCGTGGCAGCTCGCCTCGACAGAGAACAAGGACCTCGCCCGCTTCGACCGCCGCACGCGACGCGGTCCGACCCGCGGGCCGCGTATCGGGGAGCCGTCATCGAAGAGCTGACTGTCGGCGCGCGCGTCGAGCTGCGGGTCGGACCGCCGGCGCACGGCGGACACTGCGTGTCGCGTGTGGACGGCCAGGTGGTCTTCGTCCGGCACGCGCTGCCCGGCGAGCGGGTCGTCGCGACGGTCACGGAGGTGACCCGCTCGTTCTGCCGCGCGGACGCCGTCGACATCCTCGACGCCGCTCCGGGCCGGGTGGCCCAGCCCTGCCCGTTCGCCCGCCCCGATCTGTGTGGCGGCTGCGACCTGCAGCACGCGGCCGGGCCGGCGCAACGGGAGTGGAAGGCGACGGTCGTGCGCGAGCAGCTCGCCCGGCTCGCCGGGCTGACCGAGGTGGACGTGCCGGTGGCGCCGCTGCCCGGTGGGCTGCTCGGCTGGCGCTCGCGGGTGCGCTACGCGGTGTCGGACAGCGGGGTACCGGGCCTGCGCAAGTACCGGTCGCACGAGGTCGTGCCGATCGACCGGTGCCTGATCGCGCACCCGGCGATCCAGGCGCTGGACGTGCTCGCGGTGCGCTGGCCGGGCGAGGACTCGGTCACCGCGGTCGCGTCGAGCGGCGGCGACGTGACCGTGCTCGCGTCCGGCCGCGTGGCCGCCGGCCCGGCCCGGGTGCGCGAGCACGCCGCCGGCCGCGAGTGGACCGTCGACGCGGCCGGGTTCTGGCAGGTCCACCCGCACGCCCCGGACACCCTCACCGCCGCGGTTTGGGACCTGCTCGCCCCCCGGCCCGGCGAGCACGTGTGGGACCTGTACGGCGGGGCCGGGCTGTTCGCCGCGGCGCTGGCGCCCGCGGTGGCGGGGGTCACACTTGTCGAGGCGGACCGCCGCGGCGTCGCCGCCGCCCGGCGCAACCTGCGCGACCTGCCCGGGGTCCGGGTGGTGCCCGGGCGGGTCGAGCGGGCGCTCGGCCGGCTGCCCGTACCCGATCTGGTGGTGCTCGACCCGCCCCGGGCCGGGGCCGGCGCAGCGGTGGTCCGGGCGATCGCGGCCGCCGCTCCCCGGGCCGTGGCCTACGTCGCGTGTGACCCGGCGGCCCTCGCCCGCGACATCGGCACGTTCCGGACGCTGGGCTGGCGGCTGGCGGCGCTGCGGGCGTACGACATGTTCCCGATGACCGGGCACGTGGAGTGTGTGGCGCTGCTCACCCCCGGGACGCGCTGACCGCCACGCGAGCACGCCGGCTCAGGTGCAGGGTGGCCCGGCTGACCGGACGGACCGATACACTCGACCGTCATGAGCGCACTCCCGGACGGTCAGCTCCTGTCCACGATCAACAGCCCGCAGGACCTACGGCGGCTGACCCCGGAGGAGCTTGCGGTGCTCGCCGCTGAGATCCGTGACTTCCTGGTCGCCAAGGTGGCCCGCACCGGCGGTCACCTCGGGCCCAACCTGGGCATCGTGGAGCTCACCCTGGCCCTGCACCGGGTCTTCGACTCGCCCCGCGACCGGATCCTGTTCGACACCGGGCACCAGGCGTACGTGCACAAGATGGTGACCGGCCGGCAGGCGGGCTTCGACCGGCTGCGCCAGCGCGGCGGACTCACCGGCTACCCGAGCCAGGCCGAGAGCGAGCACGACATCATCGAGAACTGCCACGCGTCGACCGCGCTGTCGTACGCCGACGGCCTGGCCAAGGCGTACGCGCTGCGCGGCGAGCGGCGGCACGTGGTGGCCGTCGTCGGCGACGGCGCGCTCACCGGCGGCATGTGCTGGGAGGCGCTGAACAACATCGCCGGCGCGAAGAACCCGGTGGTGATCGTCGTCAACGACAACGGGCGCTCCTACGCGCCGACCATCGGCGGGCTCGCCGACCACCTGGCCACGCTGCGGCTCAACCCCGGGTACGAGAAGGTGCTCGACCTGGTCCGCGACGCGCTGGAGCGCACCCCGCTGGTGGGCAAGCCGCTGTTCGACGCGCTGCACGCGGTCAAGAAGGGCATCAAGGACGCCATCGCCCCGCAGGCCCTCTTCGAAGACCTGGGGATCAAGTACGTCGGGCCGGTCGACGGGCACGACCTGACGGCGGTCGAATCCGCGCTGCAGAGGGCCAAGCGGTTCGGCGGCCCGGTGATCGTGCACGTGGTGACCCGCAAGGGGTACGGCTACCGTCCGGCCGAGGACGACGAGGCGGACTGCCTGCACAGCCCGAGCGCCTTCGACCCGGCCACCGGCAAGTCGCTCGGCTCGTCCGGCGTGAAATGGACCAGCGTGTTCGCCGACGAACTCGTCGCGCTCGCCGACGAGCGGGCCGACATCGTGGGCATCACGGCGGCGATGGCCGACTCCACCGGGATCAGCAAGCTGGCCCGCAAGTACCCGGATCGGGCGTACGACGTGGGCATCGCGGAGCAGCACGCGGTGACCTCGGCCGCCGGCCTGGCGCTCGGCGGGCTGCACCCGGTCGTGGCGATCTACGCGACGTTCCTCAACCGGGCGTTCGACCAGGTGCTGCTCGACGTGGCCATGCACAAGCTGCCGGTGACGTTCGTACTGGACCGGGCGGGCATCACCGGTCCGGACGGCCCCAGCCACTACGGCATCTGGGACATGTCGGTGCTCGGTGTGGTGCCCGGCCTGCGGATGGCCGCGCCGCGCGACGCGGCCACCCTGCGCGAGGAGCTGCGCGAGGCGGTCGCGGTGACCGACGGACCGACCGTGCTGCGGTTCCCGACCGGTTCGGTGCCGGCCGACCTGCCGGCGCAGCGCCGGGTGGGCACGGTCGACGTGCTCGTCGAGGCCGCCGCCGACCGCCGGGACGTGCTGCTCGTCGCGGTGGGCGCGTTCGGGCACCTGGGCGTGGAGGTGGCCGGGCGGGTCGCCGAGCAGGGCTACGGCGTCACGGTCGTCGACCCGCGCTGGGTGCGCCCCGTGCCCGAGGAGCTGGTCACGCTCGCCGCCGGGTACCGCCTCGTCGTCACCGTCGAGGACGGCGTGCGCGCCGGCGGCATCGGCGACGCGCTCGCCAAGGCGATGCGCGATGCGGACGTCGCCACCCCGCTGCGTGATCTCGGCGTGGCGCTCGGCTGGCACCCGCACGGCACCCGCGCGGAGATCCTCGCCGACCTCGGGCTGACCGCGCAGGACGTGGCCCGGGAGGTCACGGGGTGGATGTCCCGGCTGGAGGAGGCGGCCGAGCCGGCCGTGTCCGCCCGCGGTGGCGAGGCGGCGCGCGCCTGATCCCCGTTACCTTCTTCCTAGTCCTGACGCAAGGCGATGCGAGAATGTCAGGGCTCG
>VSCG01000123.1:0-8563 GCA_047459115.1 Micromonosporaceae bacterium | reverse complement strand
CTAGGCAGCGGCGGCATCGCCAGGGAATGTTCGGTTGATGGATCTTCCCCGCGGCGCTCGGGCGCGAGAATGCGCGGCTCCGGCTCCGGCTCATAACGAAAACAGTTGCCTCACACCTTGCCCACCTCGGATTTAGTGGTCAAGATGGCAAGACAACCACGATTACAACCGCGGACCCCCAACCCGGCCACCTATCCGAGGGCAGAGAGATGACCGAGAAGCAGGTGCTGCGTAACTTCGTCAACGGCGAGTACGTCGACCCGGTGGACGGTCGCTACGCCGACGTGATCGACCCCTGCACGGGCGAGGCGTACGCGCAGGCGCCCGTATCCAGTGCGGCCGACGTCGACGCGGCGGCGCGCGCGGCGGCCAAGGCGTTCGAGACCTGGCGCGACGTGACCCCCGCGGAACGTCAGAAGGCGCTGCTCAAGTTTGCCGACGCCGTCGAGGCCCGCGCGGCGGAGCTGGTGGACGCCGAGGTCCGGAACACCGGCAAGCCGCGCCAGCTCACCGCCGACGAGGAGCTGCCGCCCGCCGTCGACGAGCTCCGCTTCTTCGCCGGCGCCGCCCGCCTTCTGGAAGGCCGCTCCGCCGGGGAGTACCTGGCCGGCCACACTTCCTACGTGCGGCGGGAGCCAATCGGCGTGTGCGCGCAGGTCACGCCCTGGAACTACCCGCTGATGATGGCGATCTGGAAGATCGCCCCGGCGCTCGCCGCCGGCAACACGGTCGTCCTGAAGCCGTCCGAGACCACGCCGGTCTCCACGCTGCTGCTCGCGGAGATCGCCGCCGAGTTCTTCCCGCCCGGCGTCTTCAACGTGGTGTGTGGCGACCGCGACACCGGTCGCGCGCTGGTCGCCCACCCCATCCCGCAGTTCGTCTCGATCACCGGGTCGACGCGGGCCGGCATGCAGGTGGCCCAGGCCGCCGCGCCCGACCTCAAGCGGACGCACCTCGAGCTGGGCGGGAAGGCGCCGGTGGTCGTGTTCGAGGACGCGGACATCGCCGCCGCGGCGGAGGGGATCGCGGTCGGCGGCTACTTCAACGCCGGCCAGGACTGCACCGCGGCGTGCCGGGTCCTCGCCCACGCCAGCATCTACGACGACCTCGTCGCGGCGCTGACCGAGCAGGCGCGCAACACCAAGACCGGTCTGCCGGACGAGGACGTCCTCTACGGCCCGCTGAACAACGCCAACCAGCTCGCCCGGGTGAGCGGCTTCGTCGACCGGCTGCCCGACCACGCCACCGTCCACACCGGCGGATCACGGGTCGGCGACCGCGGCTACTTCTACGCCCCGACCGTGGTCTCCGGCGTCCGGCAGCAGGACGAGATCGTGCAGAACGAGGTCTTCGGGCCGGTCATCACCGTACAGCGCTTCACCGACGAGGACGAGGCGGTGCGCTGCGCCAACGGCGTCGAGTATGGCTTGTCGGCGTCGGTCTGGACGCGCGACCACGGCCGGGCGATGCGGATGACCCGACGCCTCGACTTCGGTTGTGTGTGGGTCAACACCCACATTCCGTTCGTCTCCGAGATGCCGCACGGCGGATTCAAGCACTCCGGCTACGGCAAGGACCTGTCCATGTACAGCCTGGAGGACTACACCAGGGTCAAGCACGTCATGCACTACATGGGCGAGTAACCTCCCCCTCCCGCCTCCACCCCCCTGCCCCGCCGATCTTGCAGTCAGGGCTCCTCATACTAGCTCACAAAACCGGACAATACGGTCGACACAACTGCAAGATCGGCGGGGCGCGGCGGGCGGGGGGCGGCTAGCGGAGCAGGGAGCGCACCACGTCCACGATGTGTCCGGGACGGCGGTAAAGATCACGGTCGGTGAAGTACCGCATGGTCCAGCCGTTGGCCGCCAGCCAGTTCAACCGTGCACGATCATGCCGCAGGCGTTCCCGATCGAGGTGCGATACGCCGTCGTACTCAATGCCCACCCGGCGCTTGCGATAACCAAGATCGAGTCGGTACATCGGCATCCCGTCGTCATCCGTGACCCAGACCTGCGGCTCGGGCACCGGCAGGCCACCATCGACGAGCACGAGTCGAAGCTGACTCTCCTGCCGGCATTCCGCACGGGGATCCGCCAGCGGCACCAGGTCCCGCGCCTGACAGACGCCACGGAGCCCGCGATGGCGCGCAACCTCCTGCCGCAACTCCTCTGGCCGGCACGATCCGGACCGCAAAGCGGCATCGAGAACCGGCAGCGCATCCATCCGCCGAACCCGGCGCGCCAGGTCTATCGCGCAGCGCGGCGCCGGCGCACACGGGACACCGGCCAGCGCGACCGGCTCGTCCACCGGCAGCACCGCCTCGTGGGCGATCACACCCCTGATCCGGGGCACCGCGGTACCCGCCGGGATGATCACGTGAATCGCGGTGGTGGGCAGCACACCGAATCCGTGCAGTGCTGCGGCGCTGTGGAACCCGAGCACGGCTCCCGCGGGCAGCCGCAAGAACATTGCGCGCAGCAGGTCGTGCGTAGCTGCGACAGCACCGTAGACGCCACGGGTCACCCGCTGTAGTTCCCCGGACGAGACACGGTGCCGGATGGCTGCCCGCGAAAGGCCGGCGGCAAGCAGATCCGGGAAGCGGTGCAGATTGTGTGGCTCCACGAGTGGCGAATGTGGCGCACCGGTAACCCGGGGGGCGACCCGTACCCCGCCCGGCTGTGGACAGCGCGATGACCTGTGGAAACGCGCTCGCGATCTTGCAGTTGCGGCGCCTGACATAAGCCGTGAATACCCGCCAAACTGGCGCCACAACTGCAAGATCGGCGCGGGAACGGGTTACCGCAGACCCCAGGGGGAGCCGTACTCGACGAGCTTGTCGAGGAAAGGTCTGGCCGGGAACGCCTCCGGGCCGAGCACCCCGACGCCGGACCAGGTGCCCGTAGCGAGCAATTCCAGCGCGATCACCGGGTTGATCGCCGTCTGCCAGACCACCGCCTGGTGGCCGTACTCGGCCATCGACCACTCGTTGTCGACCACGTGGTAGAGGTAGACCTCGCGCCGGGTGCCATCAGTGCCGGTCCCCCGCACCCAGGTGCCGGCGCAGGTCTTGCCCCGCATCTTGTCGCCGAGCGTGGCCGGGTCGGGCAGGCAGGCGGCGACCACGTCCCGCGGAGAGACGCTGACGTCGCCGACCGACACCGGCCGGGTGGAGTGCAGGCCCAGCTTGCGCAGGGTCTTCAGCACCTCGATGAACTCGGTGCCCAGGCCGTACTTGAAGGTCACCCGGCCGGCGTCTACCCACCGCGGGATCAGGAGCACCTCCTCGTGCTCCACGTTGACGCACTCGACCGGCCCGATGCCCTCCGGAAAGTCGAAGACCTCCGGCTCGGAGAACGGCTCGGTGGTGAACCAGCCCCGCTCCCGTTCCCAAATCACCGGCGGGTTGAGACACTCCTCGATCGTGGTCCAGATGGAGAAGGTCGGGGCGAAGTCGTATCCCTCGACGGTGAGGTTCGCGCCGTCACGCACCCCGATCTCGTCGATCGAGGAGAACAGCTCGTCCGCGGCGTAGCGGGCGAAGACGTCCGACAGGCCGGGCTCGACGCCGATGCCGACGAGCGCAAGCCGCCCCGCCTGCACCCAGCGGTCCGCCATCGCGAACTGCTCGTCGCCGAGCTTGACCCCACACTCCTGGTACGGCCGCTCGGGGTGCGGCCGGGACAGCGACATCGCCATGTCCAGATAGTCGGCCCCGGCGGCGAACGCGCCGGTGAAGATCGGGATGACGAACCGCGGGTCGACCGCGTTGAGCACGTGGGTGATGCCGTGCTCGCGGCACAGGGCCGCGACCGCCTCGGCGGACGAGGCGTCGAGGCGGGCGGCGACGAACCGGTCATCCAGGCCGGCCACCGCACGGTTGGCCCGGGCGAGGTCGTAGTCGGCCACGACCAGCTTGTCGAAGAACTGACGGCGGGCGGCGATCGCCACGGCGGCCGAGCCCACGCCGCCGGCGCCGACGAACAGAATGCGCATCAGGAATCGAACCCCATACCGAATCGATCGAGTGTCCGCAACCACAGGTTGCGCCGTCCTCCGTTGGCGTCGGCGCGGGCCAGCGACCAACGGGTCAGGTTGATCCCGACCGAGCGCAGCGGCTCGGGCGGGAACGGCAGTGGCTTGCTGCGCACGAACTCCAGCCGGGTCAGCGGGGTCTGCTCACCGGAGAGCAGATCGAGCATCACCCGCGCGCCGAACCGGGTCGCCCCGACGCCCAGCCCGGTATAGCCGGCCGCGTACGCCAGTCGTCCGTCGAAGGCGGTGCCGAAGAAGACGCAGAACCGGGTGCACGTGTCGATCACTCCACCCCACGTGTGGGTGAATCGGAGGTCGGCCAGTTGCGGGAAGGTGGCGAAGAAGTGCCGGGCGAGGGTCTCGAAGGTCCGCTGCCGCTGCTCCAGCGCTGGCGTCGTTCGGTTGCCGAAGTGGTAGACGGCGTCGTAGCCGCCGAAGAGGATCCGGGGCCCTTCGGTCGGCGTCGGCGCGGTGAGACGGTAGTAGTGGAACTGGTTGCCACTGTCCGCCAGGCCCTGCCGGTTGCGCCAGCCCACCGCGGCCAGCTGCTCCGGCGACAGCGGCTCGGTCATCAACGCGTAGTCGTAGACCGGCACGATGTAGTGCCGTAGCCGGCGCAGCAGCGGTGGGAACGCGTTCGTCGCCAGCACCACGCGGTGGGCCCGCACCGAGCCGCGCTCGACGTGGGTGGGCATGGCCGAGCGTGCCTCGGTGCGCGCCAGCAGCGCCGCGCCGTCGCGCTCCACCCGGGTGACCCGGGTGTGCTCGTAAACGCGGACCCCCAGCTCCCGCACGACCCGGCGCAGCCCCCAGGCCAGCCGGGCCGGGTCGAGCATGGCCACCCCGTCGCGGTCCCATAGCCCGGCCAGGTACGTCGGCGAGTCGACCTCGGCGCGTACCTCCTCCCGGTCCAGCAGCGCGACGTCGTGGCCGAACCGCCGGGCCTGCGCCGCCACCCGCGCCAACTCGTCGACCTGGTACGGCTCCAGCGCGACGGTCAGGGCGCCGGTCGGTTCGTAGTCGCAGTCGATCCCGTACCGCCGCACGGTGGCCGCGATGGCGGCGAGGTTCTCCCGGCCGAGCCGCTCCAACTCGTCGATCTCGTCGGGAAACCGCTCCACTCCGTTGGGCAGACCGTGGGTCAGCGACGCCTCGCAGAAACCGCCGTTGCGCCCTGATGCCGCCCAGCCGCAGGTGCCCGCCTCCAGCAGCACCACGTCGCGGCCCGGGTCCTCCTCCTTGGCCAGCAGCGCCGCCCACAGCCCGGAGTACCCGCCGCCGATCACCAGCAGATCGGCGGCCTCGGATCCGACCAACGCCGGCAGCGGATCGGGGCGGTCGGGCCGGTCCAGCCAGTACGGCCGGGGGGTGGCCGCGGCCAGCGCGGCGCGCACGTGGCCGGTGCTCGGCTGCGGGCTCATGCTGTGGCTCGCCTCCGGCGGCCCCACAGCGAACTGCCCAAGAAAAGGAGGATCGCGATCACGAACATCGCGGTACCGACGACGTTGACCTGGGGTGGGATGCCGCGCTGGGACGCGCCCCACACGTACATGGGGAAGGTGACCGTGGTCCCGGAGTTGAAGTTGGTGATGATGAAGTCGTCGAAGGAGAGCGAGAACGAGAGCAGGGCCGCGGCGATGATGCCGGGCAGCACCTGGGGCAGTGTGACGAGACGGAACGTCTGCCACTCGCTGGCGTACAGGTCCATGGCCGCCTCCTCCAACCGCCGGTCCATCCCGGACAGTCGAGCCTTGACGGTGACCACGACGAACGACACGCAGAACATGACGTGGGCGATCACCACGGTCCAGAAGCCCAGTGGCACCCCGGCCGCGACGAAGAGCGCGAGCAGCGACGTGCCCATCACCAGCTCTGGGGTGGCCATCGGGAGGAAGATCAGCAGGTTGACCGCGGACCGGCCGCGGAACCGGTGCCGCACTAGGGCGAAGGCCATCAGCGTGCCGAGCAGGGTGGCGCCGAGGGTCGCGGTCAACCCGATCTGCAGGCTGCGGCCGATCGCCTCGCACATGTCCGCCGTGGCGCATGGGTGGCGCCAATTGTCCAGGGTGAACTCGTTGAAGTCGTACGACAGCCGGTTCGAGGGGCGGTTGAAGGAGAGCCCGACGACGACCGCGATCGGCAGGAAGAGGTAGCCGAGCACCAGCAACGCGACCACCATCACCCACCGGTCGGCCAGCCAGCGTCCCACGCGGTACGCCATCGTCTACAGCACCTCCTCGGTACCGAACCGGCGCAGATAGCCGAAGACGATCGCCAGCACGGCGAGCATCAGCAGCACGGAGAGCGCTGCCCCCTGCGGATAGTTGAGGCGGAACAGGAAGGCGGACTGGATCGCGTTGCCGACCATGTACTCGTTGGGCGTGCCGAGCAGCTGGGCGTTGATGTAGTCACCGGCGGCCGGGATGAAGAAGAGCAGCGTGCCGCCGATCACGCCCGGCATCGACAGCGGCAGCGTCACCTTGCGGAAGGCGCTCAGCGGGCTGGCGTAGAGGTCGCCGGCGGCCTCGAGCAGCCGCCGGTCGAGGCGTTCCAGGCTGGCGTACAGCGGCAGCACCATGAACGGCAAGAAGTTGTAGGTCAGGCCGAGGATCACCGCGACCGGGGTGAACAGAAGCCGGCCGTCGCCGCCGAGCAGGTGCAGGTCGCGCAGCACCCCGACCAGCCAGCCGTTGTCCGACAGGATCGTCTTCCAGGCCAGGGTGCGGACCAGAAAGCTGGTGAACATCGGGGCGACGACGCAGACCAGCAGGAGATGCTTCCACCGGCCGGCCTTCTGCGCGATCGCGTACGCCAACGGGTAGCCGAGCAACACCGCGAGGATGGTGGCGACGCCGGCGTAGAGGAACGAACGGCCGAAGTGGACAGCGTACGCCCGCAGCGCGTCGGGGTAGTTGCCGAACGACCAGGTCATCGCGTAGCCGGTGGCCACGGAGCCGTTCGGGTCGTAGAGGCTGGTAGCGACGAGCTGCACGGCGGGCGCCGCGAAGAAGACGATCAGCCAGAGCCCGCCGGGCAGGAGCAGCAGGTACGGCACCAGACGGCGACGGCGTCCCGCTTGCCGCGCGGCCGGCGCCCCGCCGGCCCCGGCCGCGCCCCTGACGTGGGCCAGGACGCTCACCGGCTCACCCCGATCGACGACCGGTCCGCCGCCCGGGACGAGCCGTCCCGCTCCGGGCCCGCGCTTTCGCGCGCCTCGGGGCCCGTCGGCAGCAGGAAGGCGTGCGCCGGATTCCAGTGCACCACCACGCCGGCACCGACCGGAACCGGGCCGCCGGCCTGCCGGTTGGGGGCGAAGACCGCCATCTCCGCGCCCCAGTGGGTGCGGACCAGGTACTCGGTGCTCACGCCGAGGTAGGAAGAGTCGGAGACCACCCCTTCGACCCACTGGTGGCCGGTCGGCACCGCGTTGACGTCGGTGGCCAGGTGCAGTTTCTCGGGGCGTACGCCGAGACAGACCGCGCCGCGGGCGGATCGGGTACGCCCGACCGGCACCGAGAACCGGCGGCCGTACGCCGTGACCAGCACATCGTCGCCCGCGGAACCGGTCACCTCACCCTCGAGCAGGTTGGACCGGCCGAGGAAGTTGGCGACGAAGACGGTGGCCGGGAACTCGTAGATCTCGGCGGGGGGCCCGAGCTGCTCGATCCGCCCGGCGTTCATCACTGCGACCGTGTCGGCCATGCTCATCGCCTCCTCCTGGTCGTGCGTGACGTGGACGAAGGTGATGCCGACCTCGGTCTGGATGCGCTTGAGCTCGATCTGCATCTGCCGGCGCAGTTTGAGGTCGAGCGCACCGAGCGGCTCGTCGAGCAGCAGCACCTGGGGGTGGTTGATCAGCGCGCGAGCCAGGGCGACGCGCTGCTGTTGGCCCCCGGAAAGCTGCGCCGGCCGCCGCCGTTCGTACCCGTCGAGCTGCACCAGCGAGAGCATGTGTCGGACCTGACCCGCGACGTCCCGGACGCCGCGGCGGCGCAGCCCGAACGCGACGTTCTCGAAGACGTCCAGGTGCGGGAAGAGCGCGTAGCTCTGGAACACCGTGTTGACCGGCCGCTGGTACGGCCTGAGCCGGGTGATGTCCCGGTCGGCGAGCAGCACCTGCCCGCTGGTCGGTTCCTCCAGGCCGGCGACCATCCGCAGGGTGGTGGTCTTGCCGCAGCCGGAGGCGCCGAGCAGGGCGAAGAACGAGCCCTGCGGCACGGTCAGGCTGAGATCGTCGACGGCGGCGAGGTTCCCGAACCGTTTCGTGAGGTTGGCCAGGCGTAGGTCGCCCGCCGGCCCCTTGTGCACCATGGGTTGCCTAGGCTCCGATTACCTGCTGGAACTTGGACTGGTAGGACCGCTCCTGCTCGTCGGTCAGGTACATGAAATCCTTGGCTTTCGCCTGGATCTCCTCGGTCGGGAAGATCAGCGGGTTCGACGCCAGCTCGGGGTCGATCTTCTCCATCTCCTCCTGGGCGCCCTTGACCGGGCAGATGTAGTTGACCCAGGCGGCCAGCTCGGCGGCGAC
>VSCG01000122.1:0-8694 GCA_047459115.1 Micromonosporaceae bacterium | reverse complement strand
GGATCGGAGATGATCATGGCGACCACTGCGCTCACCGAGGCCAACTTCGACGAGGTGACGACCCGCGACGGGATCGTCCTCGTCGACTTCTGGGCCAGTTGGTGTGCCCCGTGCATCCGGTTCGCCCCGATCTACGAGGCGGCGTCCGAGAGGCATCCGGACATCGTCTTCGGCAAGGTCGACACCGAGGCCGAGCAGGAACTGGCGGCCCAGTTCGGGATCCAGTCGATCCCGACGATCATGGCGATCCGCGACGGAGTGATCGTCTTCGCGCAGCCCGGCGCGCTGCCGGAGGACGCGCTCGAATCGCTCATCAGGCAGGTCCGCGAACTCGACATGGACGAGGTGCGCCAGCAACTCGCCGCGCACACCTGACCGTCCGCGCACCCCCAGCGATCGAACTTATGTTCTAATAGGGCGTGCGCTGGGACGACCTCCGGGTGCCGGAAGGTGACGCAGCGCGAGCGGCTCCACCCTTGCCGCTCGCGCTGCCTGGCGCCGTGACCCGTACGTTCGACACCCCGGGCTTCGCGGGCATGACCTTCTACGAGGTGCGCGCGAAGTCCATCATCAACCGCGTCCCCGCCCGGTCCCGCGTCCCGTTCGAGTGGACCATCAACCCGTATCGAGGGTGCAGTCATGCCTGTATTTACTGTTTTGCCCGAAACACCCATACTTATCTAGATCTGGATGCCGGACGGGACTTCGACACCCGGGTCGTCGTCAAGGTCAACGCGGGCGAACTGCTGCGCAAGGAACTGGCCGCGCCGAGCTGGCGGGGCGGGCACATCGCGATGGGCACCAACGTCGACTGCTACCAGCGCGCCGAGGGCCGCTACCGGCTGATGCGCGAGATCCTCGCCGCGCTGCGCGACTTCGCCAACCCGTTCTCCATCCTCACCAAGGGCACGCTGATCACCCGGGACCTCGATCTGCTCACCCAGGCCGCCGAGGTCACCAGCGTCGGCGTGTCGCTGTCGGTGGGCTTCGTCGACGAGACGCTCTGGCGCTCGGTCGAGCCGGGCACGCCGAGCCCGCGGCGCCGGCTGGACGCCGTACGGCAGTTGAGCGACGCCGGATTCGCCGTCGGGGTGCTGATGGCCCCGATCCTGCCCGGCCTGACCGACACCGACGAGTCGATCGAGGCCACGGTGGCCGCGCTGGCACGGGCGGGCGCAGCCAGCGTGACCCCGCTCGCCCTGCACCTACGCCCGGGTGCCCGCGAGTGGTACCTCGGCTGGCTGTCCCGCGAGCATCCGCGGCTGCTGCCGCTCTACCGCGAGTTGTACGGCGACCGCGCCTACCTGGGCTCGGCGTACCAGCGGGAGATCGCGGCCCGCGTGCGGCGAGCTGCCCGCCGGCACGGCCTGCGGGCAGCGGGCAGCGGTGAGAGCCGGCAGGTGCCGGCCTCACCCGAGGAGGCGAAGACCCTGCGGTACGGCGTGCCGAGGGCTGCGGCCGGCCGGCGAGGACGACCGGGATTCGAGCAGCTCACCCTGTTGTAGCGGGAGAAAGACCAGTGGCGAGCCGGCACCCGGATCGCGGCGCTGCCGAACACCTGTACTGAACGGGACTAACCCGCTGCGGCCCGGGGAACTGGGGTGGGGTGGATGGCCACGCGATGGTGCTGACGCCGGCGCCCCAACTGACCGTGACGATCGAGGAGCGGGCCGGCGTCCCCGACATACATCTGCACCCAGGTGGGCAGGGCGTCTGGCAATCCCGCATGCTCACCGAACTCGGCATACCCGTGATCATGTGCACCACCCTCGGCGGAGAGACCGGGCGGGTGCTCGAACCACTGCTCCGGCACGAGGGTGCGGACCTACGGGTGGTCAGGGTGGAGGCCTGCAACGGTGCGTACGTGCACGACCGGCGCGGCGGCAGCCGGGTGGACATCGCTGATCAGCCTGACCAGCCGCTCGACCGGCACGGCCTGGACGAGTTGTACGGGCTGGCGCTCTCCGAGGGACTGCGGGCAGGCGTGACCGTGCTCGCGGGGGCCGCCGACCCCAGGATCGTGCCGCCCGACATGTACCGCCGGCTCGCCCACGATCTCGGCCGCAACGGGTGCCCGGTGGTGGCCGATCTGGCCGGTGACCACCTCGCCGCCGTGCTCGCCGGCGGGGTGCGGTTCGTAAAGGTGAGCCACGAGGAGCTGATCAACGACGGTCGGGCCGCCGGCGACGACCGGCGCGACCTGGTGCACGCGCTGCTCACCCTGCGCGACGACGGCGCACACGCGGCCGTGGTGAGCCGGGCCGAGCGTCCGGCGCTCGCCCTGCTCGACGACGGCGTGTTCGAGGTAGTGATGCCGGCGCTCGAGGTCGCCGATCCGCGCGGCGCGGGTGACTCGATGACCGCGGGTGTGGCGGCCGTACTGGCCCGGGGCGGCGACCTGGCGACCGCGGTGCGGACCGGGGCGGCGGCCGGGGCGCTCAACGTCACCCGGCACGGCCTGGGCACGGGCCGGGCGAAAGCGGTGGAGGAACTCCTCGAACGCGTCGACCTCGTGCCCCTGATGGAGAAGCCAGCCCGCGCCGCCTCGCTGCGCGACCTGGCCACCCGGACCAAGCGACATTGACGACGGCTTATACCGGCGAAGCCGTACACCGACGAAGCCGGCAGCGACGAGG
Source organism: Micromonosporaceae bacterium (assembly GCA_047459115.1). Lineage (GTDB taxonomy): Bacteria > Actinomycetota > Actinomycetes > Mycobacteriales > Micromonosporaceae > VSCG01. The sequence goes on along the minus strand of VSCG01000122.1, from coordinate 6,058 downwards.
GACACGACCAAGGCCATGCGAGCACTGATCACCAACGACGACGGTATCGAGTCCCCGGGTCTGCATTGTCTGGCCCAGGTGGCCCGGGGCCGCGGCATGGAGGTCGTGGTGGCCGCACCGCTGACCGAGGCCAGCGGCTCCAGCGCCGCGATCAACGCCCGCCAGGACGAGGGCCGGATCGTGGTGGAGGAGCGCACGCTGCCCGGATTGCACGGGGTCGAGGCCTACGGGGTCGCGGCGTCCCCCGCGTTCATCGCGCTCATCGCCACCCGGGGCGCGTTCGGCCAGCCCCCGGACCTGGTGCTCTCCGGCATCAACCGGGGGGCCAACGTCGGGCACGCCATCCTGCACTCCGGCACGGTCGGCGCGGCGTTGACCGGCAACGCGTACGGCTGCCGGGCGATGGCGGTGTCGCTCAACGTCGGCCTCGAGCCCGAGCAGCCCGCGCACTGGGACACTGCCGCGCGCCTGACCGCCACGCTGCTGCCGCTGGTCACCGACTCGGACCTGGTCGCAGTCAACCTCAACGTGCCCGACCAGCCGATCGAGAAGATCAAAGGCGTCCGGCGCGGCTCGCTGGCCGCCTTCGGCATCGTGCAGATGAACATCGCGGAGATGGGCGAGGACTACGTACGGATGAGCGTCGCGGAGAGCGACGAGGAGCTGCGACCCGGCACCGATGCGTACTGGCTGGCGGGCGGCTACGCCTGTGTCACGCCGCTGCGGTTCGTGTGCGAGGCCGCGGAGGTGCGCCTGCCGGTGGAGTCACTGCGGCCCGCGTAGCCGGCACCGCCCGCCGCCGGGCCCTACCGGTACTGCGCTTCACGCACGCTGTTGCCGCCGTCGACCACGAGCATCTGGCCGGTGATGTACGAGGCGCTCGGCGTGCAGAGGAAGGCCACGGCTGCCGCGACCTCGTCCGGGGTGCCGGGCCGGCCCATCGGCGTACCCAGACCCTGCTTGAGCTCGACCACCGTGGAGGCGGCGGTGTAGATGAGCCCGGGCGCGACCGCGTTCACCGTCACGCCGTCGGCCACCAGCTCCATCGCCAGCGCCCGGGTCAACCCCACCACACCCGCCTTCGCGGCCGCGTACGCCGCCTCGGTGGGCAGGGCGTTCACCGGGCCCGCGGTGGCGGCCACGTTGACCACGCGGCCCCAGCCCCGCTCGGCCATGCCGCTTACGAAGGCCCGGCAGCACAGGAAGGCCGTGGTGAGGTTGCGGTCGATCTCCGCGCGCCACTCGGCGAAGGTGAGCTGGGCGACCGGGCGCAACACCTCCGGGCTCGCCTTGCTCGCCAAGCCGGCGTTGTTGACCAGGATCTCCACCTCGCCGAGCTGCTCGGGGATCGCGTCGGCGAGCGCACCGACCTCCGCCTCGTCGGTCAGATCGGCGACGAAACCCACCGCCCCCAACTCTGTGGCGCGCTCATGGATACGTCGGGTTGTCGATACGATCGCCACCTGCGCCCCGAGCGTCGCCAGCCGCCGCGCGATGGCGTACCCGATGCCGTCCGGGCTGCCGGCACCGGTGACAACGGCGACCCGCCCGTCGAGCCGGTCGCCGGTCCGCAGGACCTGGGCGTCGGTCCGGTGCCCGTCGCGTATGTCGCCCATCCCCGGGGCGCCCGCTGCCATGCTGCGATCCTGCCCGTCCACCGGCCAGGCAGCAACGGCAATGGCCAGACCCGGGGTGGAGAGCGCGAGAAATTGGTCGGGCCGGTACCCTGACGGTCGCCCGGGGAGGCCCCGGGGTCGCGCGCCCGGCAGATGGCAGACCGCTCGCCAGACGGAGACTCACATGACGTACCCACCCCAGCAGCCCAGCGGTTGGTCGGACCCTTCCTGGCAAACGCCGCAGTCCGGCAACCCGTACGATCCCAACGCCCAGCCGGTCAGTGGCGGTCAGCCGGTCAGCGGCCAGCCGGTGAGCGGGGAACAGCCGACCCCGCACAGCGCGGACGTGAACGCGCCGTACAGCGGCCAACCGGGCGTGCCGTATGGCCAACCGGGCGTACCGTACGGCCAACCGGGCGCGCCGTACGGTGACCAGTCGGGCGCATACGGCGGCCAGGCCGGTGTGCCGTACGGCGGTTACGGCTACCCCGGCTACGGCATGCCGGTGGCCGTGGCCCAGCCCAACAACGGCATGGCGATCGCGTCGATGGTCGTCTCGATCGTCGGCGTCCTCGGGCTGTGCGGCTACGGTCTCGGCGGCTGGATCGGTCTGATCGGCGCGATCCTCGGACACGTCGCCCGGCGGCAGATCCGCGAGCGTGGGGAGAGCGGCGACGGCATGGCCCTGGCGGGCATCATCGTCGGCTGGATCGCCACGGCCATCGCGCTGATCGCCACCGTGATCATCGTGGCCGGCATCGCCTGGATCGCCAATCAGGACCCGTCCACGTTCAACTGATCCCGTCCGCTGCGTCCCTGTGGCGGGCGTGGCTGCCGTCTGGAGGTCAGGGCGGGGTGAAGGTGGACGTGCGCCGCATGCCGGCCGCCCGGCCCTTGCCCGCCACCACCAGCGCCAGCTTCCGGGACGCCTCGTCGATCATCTCGTCGCCGAGCATCACGGCGCCCCGCGTGCCGCCCTGCGCGGAGGTGTAGTAGGCGTACGCGTCCAGGATCAACTCGGCGTGGTCGTAGTCGGCCTGGCTGGGCGTGTAGACCTCGTTGGCCGGCTCGATCTGGCTGGGGTGCAGCACCCACTTGCCGTCGAAGCCCAGCGCCGCCGACCGCCGGGCCGATTCGCGGAAGCCGTCCAGGTCGCGGATCTGCAGGTACGGGCCGTCGATCGCCTGCTTGTCGTGCATCCGCGCGGCCATGAGGATGCGCATCAGGATGTAGTGGTACGGATCGGCGGGGTAGTCGGGGTGCAGCGCACCGACGGCCAGTGACTTCATGTTGATCGATGCCATGAAGTCCGCCGGCCCGAAGATGATCGTCTCCACCCGTGGCGAGGCGGCGGCGATGTCGTCCACGTTGACCAACCCGGCCGCGTCCTCGATCTGCGCCTCGATACCGATGCCGCCGACCGGCAGGCCCAACGCCTGCTCGATCTGCGTCAGCGTCAGGTCGAGCCACTGGACGTGCGCCGCCGACTGCACCTTCGGCAACACCAGGCAGTCCAGGTGCGCCCCCGCGCCCTCGACCACCTCGACGACGTCCCGGTAGGCCCATGGAGTGGTCACGTCGTTGACCCGCACCGCGCGCACCCGCGAGCCCCAGTCCCCGGTGGTGAGCGCGGAGATCACGTTGGCCCGCGCCGTCGCCTTGGCCAGTGGGGCGACGGAATCCTCCAGATCGAGGAACACCTGATCCGACGCCAGGCCCTGGGCCTTGTCTAGCATCTTCGGACTGGAGCCCGGCACGGCCAGGCAGGATCGACGCGCACGTCCGGCAGCACCCATAGACGCGAACGGTAGCCTCCTGACATGGCGGAGGAGAACGGCGCTGTGCAGGATGTCACCCGCACGCCGACCGGGGACGGGCCGCAGCCCACGGGCCGGGTGGTGGTGGTGACCGGCGCGAGCTCGGGGATCGGGCTCGCGGCCGCGCAGACCCTCGCCCGGCGCGGCGACCACGTCGTCCTGATCGGGCGCCATGAGCAGCGGCTGCGGTTGGGCGCCGACCGGGTACGCCTCGCCTCCGGCGCGACGCCGCCGGTCTACCGGGCCGACTTCGCGGTGCTCGACGAGGTGCGGGCGCTGGCCGAGGCGCTGCGGGCCGCGTACCCACGCATCGACGTGCTCGCCAACAACGCCGGCGCGCTGTTCCCGCGGCGGGTGACCACAGTGGATGGTTTCGAGCTCACGATGCAGGCCAACCACCTCGCGCCGTTCCTGCTGACCAACCTGCTGCGGGACCGGATCGACCGGGTGATCACCACTGCCTCGGCCGCGCACCGCCAGGGCCGGCTCGACCCGGATCGGCTGGACAGCCCCGGGCGGTACGTGCCGCTGCTGGTGTACGGCGCGAGCAAGCAGGCGAACATCCTGTTCGCGGCAGAGGCGGACCGGCGGTGGCCAAAGGTGCTGTCGGTCTCCTACCACCCGGGGGTCGTGCGCACCCGTTTCGGCGCCGAAAACCCGGCCGTGGCCTGGTACTACCGCGTCGCGCCGTGGCTGCGCTCCCCAGCGAAGGGCGCGGACACGCTGATCTGGCTGACGGACGCCGACCCCGGCGAGGTGGTCGGCGGCGGGTACTACGTGGACCGCCGGCTGCGGCGGCCCGGCCGGCACGCGGCCGACCCGGTGCTGGCCGCCCGGCTGTGGGAGGCGAGCGAGCAGGCCGTGCGCCCGTGGTTAACCAGTTGACCATGTGGCTACGGTCGGCGTGTGAGCGTTGATCCGGAACGGGTGCTGCGTGTCTTCCTGAAGGACGGCCGACTGGTGGCGATTCCGGCCAAAGCGTCGAAGCGCCGGGTGCTGCTCGAGCACATCGTGTGCGCCTTCGAGCCCGGGGTACGGATGCCCGAGCGGGAGGTCGACGCCGTCCTACGTGCCTTCTACGAGCCGGACTGGGTGTCGCTGCGCCGGTATCTGGTCGACGAAGGGCTGTTGTCACGCGAGGACGGCTGGTACTGGCGCACCGGCGGGTACGTCGACGTCTCCAGCCCGCGTTGATCATGGAGTGGGCAGCACGACACGCCGAGCGTGCCGCTGTCTTTTCCATGATCAACGCTGGGTGGGCGGCGGCCGCGACGCCGTGACGGCCACGCTCGCGGGCGGGCCGGCGACGACGAGGAGCACGCCGAGCAGCAGCAGGGCGAGGCCGGGCAGCGCGGCCGGCCGGGGCGCCTGGCCGAGCCAGAGCCAGGCGATGAGCGCCGCCCCGGGCACCTCGAGCAGCGCCAGCACGCTGATGGTGGTCGCCCGCAGCCGGTGCAGGGCGTAGTTGAACAGCGAATGACCGAGCAACTGGGCGCCGACCGCCAGGCCCGCGATGGCGAGCCAGGTCGACGCGTCGAAACCACCCAGCGGCACGCCGGACACCAGGCAGACACCGCCGAGCAGCAGCGCGCAGACCGCGTAGCAGATGGTGGTGTACGAGGTGGTGCTGGTGCTCGCCCTGGCCCGCTCGCCGATCGCCGTGTAGACCGCGACCGCCACGGCCCCGGCGAGGGCCAGCAGGTCGCCGATGACGGCCTCGCCGGAGACGGACAGGTCCGCGCCGGTGGCCAGCACCGCGCCGAGCACGGCCGCCCCGATGCCGGCCCAGGTCGTCGCGGGTAGCCGCCGGCCCTGCGCGTGCGCGATCAGGCCCTGCCACACGGGCTGGGTGGCCACCAGCGCGGCGGCGGTCGCCACCGAGGTGAGCTTCACGCTCGGCACCCAGGTGCCGAAGTGGACCGCGAGCGCGACCCCGGCCAGCGCGCACGCGAGGCCGGCGCTGCGGTGCGGCCCGCGCAGCAACGAGGCCAGCTCGGCCCGGCGCCGCGCCAGAGCTGCCGGGGCGAGGACGCCGAGCGAGAGCGCGTTGCGCCAGAACGCGATCGCCAGCGCGGGGGCCGCCGCGTACGCGATCAGCGGGCCGGACGAGGAGACCGCGAGCGCGGCGACACCCACCGCAAGGGTGGTCACCGGCCCCACCGGGGGGCGAGCCGGGGCCACCGGGGGGTGCGGCGCGGTGACGTCCACGTCGAGGGGTCCGGGTCCGGAATAACCGGTCACACGGACCATGCTCACACGCTGCGCGCGACCGCCCGCACCCACCCGATCCCGGCGCGGCTCGGTTAGCCTGTGGCCGTGCAGGCGCATCCGCTCGTCGACGAGGTGACGAAGAAGGCCCCGATCGCGTGGCTGACCGTGGGCGGGGCGCCCGCGTACCTGGTGTGGTGTCTCGGCGTCGAGGGCACGCTTTACGTGGTCAGCGGACCGGGCGAGCAGCCGGCACCAGGGTTGGCGGAGGCGTCCGAGGCGCTGGTGACCGCACGGGGCGACCACGGTGGCCGAGTCGCGACCTGGCCGGTGCGGGTGGCCCGCGTCGAGCCGGGCAGCGACGAATGGAACGACGTGGCGCCGAAGCTGGCCGGCAAGCGGCTCAACGCCCCGATG
>VSCG01000121.1:0-8860 GCA_047459115.1 Micromonosporaceae bacterium | reverse complement strand
AACACGATCGGCGTCGCGAACATCAGCAGCATGATCGTGCCGTGCATGGTGAACATCTGGTTGTACTGCTCGGGCGACAGGAACTGCCCACCCGGCTGCGCCAGCTCCGCGCGGATCAGCAACGCCATGAACCCGCCGACCGCGAAGAACACGAAGGCGGTCACTCCGTACATGATGCCGATCTGCTTGGCGTCCGTAGTCCGGAGTATGCGGGCCAGCGTCGAGCCCTTGATCGGCTGCCGGATCGGCCATGTACGCGTCACGATCGGTTCCGGCCGCTGCGGCTTCTGTCGCGAGCTTGTCATTGCGTCCCAAACTATGCATCCTTTCGAGGATGCTCAGCTTAAGCCGTAAAAGACCGGTTGTATCGGGATTGCCCTACTTGGTCACCCGTCCTCGTAGCCGAGCGCCGAGAACGAACGAACGTTCGACCAGTTGGACAGTTCTGATCGCGCCGACCGGACGGCCTCAGTTCGGGCGCGCCCGCCGGCATATCGAAGCCTCGGCCGGGGTACGCCAACACCATCGGCTAAGCGATGGAGGCGAGCGATGGTTGGGAAGATGGTACGGCGTGGTGCGGTCGCCGCGGTCGCGGCGCCGCTGGTGGCGGCGGGCGCCCGGCGGCTGAGCCAGGCCATGGAGGCGCGGCGCGGACCCACGCGTACGAGCGGCATGATGCGCCGCTCGGCGGAGATGCTGCAGCGACCGTTCAAGCGGACCATGGGCGGCGGGCGCCGGTTGAGGTAACCCCACCGCAAGCGGCGCGGCCCCGCTGGAGCCCGCCGCCGCGTGCGGCGATGGGCCAGATTCGTCCGCGCGGTGTACCTTCTCGCCGTGGAGGAGATCGACCGCGCGATCGTGGAGGCCCTGGCCGTCGACGGACGGCTGTCGTACACGGACCTGGCCGAGCGGGTGGGGCTGTCGGTATCGGCGGTGCACCAGCGGGTGCGGCGGCTGGAGCAGCGCGGGGTCATCAAGGGGTACACGGCGCGGCTGTCCTACGACGCGCTCGGGCTGCCGCTGACCGCGTTCGTGGCGATCCGCCCGCTCGACCCGTCGCAGCCCGACGACGCCCCGGAGCGGCTGGCCGGGCTGCGCGAGATCGAGGCGTGCTACTCGGTCGCGGGGGAGGACTTCTACCTGCTGCTGTGCCGGGTGGCGAGCCCCGGCGATCTGGAGCGGCTGCTGCAGGAGATCCGCTCGGCCGCCAACGTCACCACCCGCACGACCGTGGTGCTGTCGACACCGTACGAGGGCCGTCCGCCACGACTCAGCTGAGGGGACCACACCGGGGGATCACTACCGTGCCACCCGACAACCAGCGACTCGACGTGTGCTGACGATTGGTGCCTAGTGTCCTAGGACGCGGTGCGGGGCATGCGGCCCCTCACACCCCAGCGATCCGCCGCCCGCGTCCCGACCCGGCAGAGATTTCCCAGCCGCGGCCCGGCCACCGTCCACATCGATCCCGAGCGGGTCGGCCGGGCGCGGCACGGGTATGCCCGGTCGCTTCGGATAGGCGCAGTGCGTTGAGCGACTCCGTTGGGTAGCGGTTCGTGTGGCGTGCTCCATGGCGCCTGATAGGCCGCGGTGGAGGATCCGATCACCGTGGTCTGGAGGCGAAGCCTCCTCCGCTTGGGGTCCTGACCCGCCGACGGCCTATTAACTGGCCACCCTGAGCCGGTTGATGCTTTATCCCAGCTGCCTAGGATGCTGTAGGGATTGTGTCACCGTCCACTGACTCGCCAACCACCCACATTGACAAGAAACCTGCGCCGTCGGCCTCCATCCGCCGTACCGACAGCGCAGGATCGCCGCCCTTACCTGCTCACGACGGCGGCCCACCGTCGCGGCGCACGGCGTCTGCCTGATGGCTCGTGGCGCGGCTGATCCCCGCTACCGCGGGCTCGGTGCGCCGGCGACGGCTTCCCGTTGCTTCGCCCACCACCGGCGCCCGGATTCGGGCAGTGTGTCGATCGGGTCGTAGTACGGGTAGCGGCGGGTCAGCGCCTCCGGGTCGTCCGCTTCGATGGAGGTCCGGTAGTTCTTGGTCCAGTACGAGATGCCGTGCTCGCGGTCGTACTCGGTCACCATGTGCACCCAGCGCTTGCCGACCAACGGCACGTCACAGACGATCCGCGGGGTGGCGTACCCGGGCAGGTAGCCCATGATGTCGTGCTGCAGCCGCTGCGCCTGCCACACGGCGACCCGCCAGTGCTCGGCGTTCGGGATCATGTCGCACATGTAGAAGTAGTACGGCAGGATGCCCGCCTCGCCCTGCAGCGCGAAGCACAGGTCGAGCAGGTCTTCGGCCGTGGCGTTCACGCCGCGCATCAGCACGCCCTGGTTGCGCACGTCCCGCACCCCGACCTCGAGCGCGGTCCGCGCGGCCTGTGCGACGAGCGGGGTCAGCGAGTTGACGTGGTTGACGTGGGTGTGGATGGCGAGGTTGACCCCACGCCGAGCCGCGGTGCGGGCCACCCGCTCCAGCCCTTCGACCACCTCGGGCGCCAGCCAGTGCTGCGGCAGCGCCATGAGCGCCTTGGTCGCCAATCGGATGTCGCGGACCGTCTCGATCTCCAGCAGTCGCATCAGGTACGACTCGAGGTTGCGCCACGGCACGTTCGCCACGTCGCCGCCGGAGACCACGACGTCGCGTACGCCCGGATGCGCTTTCAAATAGGCGATGTGCGCGTCGTAGCGGTCGACCGGCTTGAGGGCGAGCCGCAGCTTGGCGACCTGCGGGGTGGAGTTGCCGACCAGGTCCATGCGGGTGCAGTGCCCGCAGTACTGCGGGCAGGTCGACAGCAGTTCGGCGAGCACCTTGGTGGGGTAGCGGTGGGTGAGCCCTTCGGCGACCCACATGTCGTGCTCGTGTAGCGAGTCGCGGGTGGCGTACGGGTGGGAGGGCCATTCGGGGTGGCGGTCGGAGCGCACCGGGAGCATGTAGCGGCGCACCGGGTCGGCGTAGAAGGCGTCGGTGGTCACCGGCCCGGCCGGCACCATCGTGTTGAGCATCTGTGGCGGGACGAGCATCGACATGGTGGCGAACTCCGCCTGGTCGGCCTCCAGGTCGGCGTAGAAGCGGTCGTCGATCAGGTCGCCGAGGACCTCGCGTAGCTGCCGGATGTTCTTGACGCAGTGCGCACGCTGCCACTGCGCCGACCGCCACTCGGCGGCCGACACGTCGCGCCAGCCGGGGAAACGGGTCCAGTCCGGCTCGACGAGCTCGACCCGCCGGTACTCGTACGGTTGACCCGTGGTCATGGCCACCACGCACCCCTATCTGGAAAACTTCTTGTACCAACACTATTCTTCAGAAGAATCTTCTGGCAAGTCTGGAGAGGTCGCTAAGGATGACGTCGCCTGTCGGGTTGCACCGGGTGCTTGAGCCGGCCGGGACGCTGCCGCAGGGCGCCTGGCGCCTCGACGCGCGCCCGGAGATCGGGCCGGACGAGGTGCGCATCCGTGTGGAGCGGCTCAACCTCGACGCGGCGAGCTTCCGGCAGTTGTCCGACAAGCACGCCGGTGACGGGGACGCGGTGCGCGCCGAGGTGCTGGAGATCGTGAACACCCGGGGCAAGATGCACAACCCGGTCACAGGTTCCGGCGGCATGCTCATCGGTACCGTCGACGCCGTCGGCCCGGCCTCGCCGCTCGGCCTGCGACCGGGAGACCGGGTCGCCACGCTCGTCTCGCTCACCCTCACCCCGCTCGTGATCACCGACGGGCTGGCCCGGTGGGACGGCCGCAGCGAGCAGGTGCCGTGCGCGGGCCACGCGATCCTGTTCGCCCGCTCGATCGCGGCGGTGCTGCCCGATGACCTCGACCCGGAACTGGCCCTCGCCGTGTTCGACGTGTGCGGGGCGCCGGCGTTGACCGCCCGGGTCGTGGGCCGGTACGCGAGCCCGACGGTGGCGGTGATCGGCGGCGCCGGCAAGAGCGGTTCGCTGTCGCTGGCGGCGGCCCGACGCGCGGGCGCCCGGCGTACGGTCGGGGTGGTGCCGACCGCGGCGGAGCGGGACCGGCTGGCGGAGGCTGGACTGGCCCACCGCGTCGCCCTCGCCGACGCCCGCGATCCGGTCGCCCTGGCGGCGGCCGTGAGCGACGCGCTCGAGGGGCCGGCCGACGTCACGGTGGTCTGCGTCGACGTGCCCGGCTGCGAACACGGCGCGATCCTCGCCACGGGCGAGGGCGGCACGGTGATCTTCTTCTCGATGGCGACATCGTTCTCGGCCGCGGCGCTGGGCGCGGAGGGTCTCGCCGCGGACGTGACCATGCTGATCGGCAACGGATACACGCCCGGGCACGCGCAGCTGGCGCTCGACCTGGTGCGCACCGAGCCCGGGGTGCGCCGCCTGTTCGAGGCCCGCTTGGCCGCCGACGGCCCGCCGAAGCCCGGCGGAACCCAGGCGCCCGGTGCGCACCAGGCAGACTGAACGCCATGAACGGCCCTGCCATCCTCTACCGCAACGGGCGCGTCTACAGCCCGGCAGATCCGCGGGCGACCGCCCTGCTCGTCGCCGACGGGCGCATCGCCTGGCTCGGCGCCGAGACCGAGGAACCCGCCGCCGACGAGGTCGTGGATCTCGCCGGCGCGCTGGTGACCCCGGCGTTCGTCGACGCCCACGTGCACATCACCGACACCGGGCTCACGCTCGGCGGGCTCGACCTGTCCGGGGTCCGTTCGGCGGACGAGGTCCTCGACGCGGTCGCGGCGTACGCGGCCGGGCTGCCGCCCGACGCGGTCGTCCTCGGGCACGGCTGGGACGAGTCGGGCTGGCCGGTCAAGCGTCCGCCGAGCGCCGCGGAGCTGGACCGGGCGGCGGGCGGCCGCATGGTCTACCTGTCGCAGGCGTCGATCCACTCGGCGGCGTGTTCGGCTGCGTTGCTCGCCGCGGCGCCGTCCGTGGCCGAGACCCCCGGGTACGACCCGTCGGGCTGGGTGCGCCGCGACGCGCACCACGCGGTGCGGGCGGTGGCGTTCGGCTCGATCCCGACCGGGCAGCGCCAGGCGGCACAGCGTGCGGCGCTGCGGGCCGCCGCGGCGCTGGGGATCGCGGCGGTGCACGAATGCGGCGGCCCGGGCACGTCGAGCGAAGCGGACTTCACGAGCGTGCTCGCGCTCGGTGGTGACGGCCTGCCCGAGGTGTACGGCTACTGGGGTGAGCTGCTCGCCGCGGCCAAGGCCCGGGAGCTGGGCGCGGTGGGCGCGGGTGGCGACCTGTACGCCGACGGGGCGCTGGGCGCGCAGACCGCACACCTGCGCGAGCCGTACACCGACCGTCCGGACGGCTCGTGCGGGCATGCGTACCTGACTGTCGAGCAGGTGCGCGACCACCTGCTCGACTGCGCGGAGCACGGCGTGCAGGGCGGGTTCCACGCGATCGGCGACGCGGCGCTGTCGACGGTGGTGGCCGGGTTCTCGGCGGCCGCGCGTGTCCTCGGCACGGAGCGGCTGCGGGCGGGCCGCCACCGGGTCGAGCACGCCGAGATCATGGACAAGGCGCTGATCGCCGCGTTCGTGGAGTACGGCATCGTGGCGAGCATGCAGCCGGCGTTCGACCGGCTGTGGGGCGGCGAGAAGGCCATGTACGCGCAGCGGCTGGGGGCGGCCCGGGCGCTGGAGGCCAACCCGATGGGCGCGATGCACGGCGTGGGCGTGGCGCTGGCGTTCGGCTCCGACTCGCCGGTCACGCCGCTTGACCCGTGGGGGTCGGTACGGGCGGCGATGTGGCACCACAACCCGGTGCACCGGATGAGCGAGCGGGCCGCGTTCGCCGCGCACACCCGAGGCGGCTGGCGGGCGCTGGGCGGTGCGGCCGCCGGGAACGCGGGCAGGACGCCGCGCGGTCGTGAGCAGTTCGACAAGGAGGGTGTGCTGGTGCCGGGTGCGCCGGCCACGTTCGCGGTCTGGGACACGCCGGCCGGGGTGGGCGCGCACGGGCTGCCGAACCTGCTCGCTGACGACCCGGAGCAGCGCGGGCCCGCCGACCCGACGCCGCTGCCGGCATGCCTTCGCACCGTCCTGCGTGGACAGACCATCTACGCGCGGGCCGACTGAGGGCCGACTGGGGAGAGGAGGACCAGTGAAGCTCGACCTCGATCCGGCGCTGGTGCGCCGGGCCCGGGAGCTGGCACGCCGGGCGGGGCAGCCGGTCGTGGAGCTGGCCCGCAGCCACACCACGGTCTCGGTCGAGCGGGCGGTGCTACGTCTGGCCGGGGTGACCGGCGCCGACCCCGACGGCATCCCGTGGGTGAACCGGCTGGTCGACGCGGTGGCCGCCGACGTCGGACTGGGGCACGGGGTGGCGTTGCCGGTGTGGCACGCGATGCGCACCGAAGGTGTCGACGACGTCACGCTGCTGGCGCAGAAGGCGGCCGCGGGTTCGGTGCGGTTCACGGTGCCGAGCGGGCGGGCCGCCGAGGCGGCCAAGCGGGCCGCGCGGCGGGCGACGGCCGCCGGGATCCGACGCATCGACCGGCGCCGGGCCGAGCGCGAGCGGCTCATCCGTCGGTACGGGGACGCTCCCCGGCGGCCGTGGATCTACCTGATCGTGGCGACCGGGGACATCTACGAGGACATCCCGCAGGCGCAGGCGGCGGCGCGGGAGGGGGCCGACGTCATCGCGGTCATCCGCTCCACCGGCCAGTCCCTGCTGGACTACGTGCCGGAGGGGGCGACCCGGGAGGGGTTCGCCGGCACCTACGCCACGCAGGAGAACTTCCGCCTGATGCGGGCCGCACTGGATGAGTCCAGCCGTGAGCTCGGCCGCTACATCCGGTTGACCAACTACGCGTCAGGGCTGTGCATGCCGGAGATGGCGACGCTGGCCGGCCTGGAGCGGCTGGACATGATGCTCAACGACTCGATGTACGGGATCCTGTTCCGTGACATCAACCCGGTGCGCACCTTCGTGGACCAGCGGTTCTCCCGGCAGATCCACGCCCGGGCGGGCATCATCATCAACACCGGTGAGGACAACTACCTGACCACCGCGGACGCCGTTGAGGCGGCGCACACGGTGACCGTCTCGCAGCTGCTCAACGAGTACTTCGCCCACGAGGCGGGCCTGGCGGACTGGCAGCTGGGCCTGGGGCACGCCTTCGAGATCGACCCGGACCTGCCGGAGTCCTTCCGCCTGGAGCTGGCGCACGCGCTGCTGGCCCGGGAGCTGTTCCCCGACGCGCCACTGAAGTGGATGCCGCCGACCCGGCACATGACCGGCGACGTGTTCCGCGGCAATCTGCTCGACGGCTTCTTCAACCTGGCCGGGGTGCTCACCGGGCAGGGCATCCTGCTGGTCGGCATGATGACCGAGGCGGTGGCCACCCCATGGCTGTCGGACCGGGACATCGCACTGCAGAACGTGCGCTATGTGCTGAACGCCTGCGGCGGACTGGCCGAAGACTTCGTGCCGGCGCCGGGCGGGTTCATCCAGCAGCGTGCCGCGACCGTGCTCGCCGAGGCGGTGGCGCTGCTGGAGCGCATCGTCGACGACGGATTGCTCACCGCGATCGCCGAGGGCACGTTCGGCATCATGAAACGTCCGCCGGACGGCGGACGGGGCCTGGACGGGGTGGCGCGCCACGAGGACGACTACTACAACCCGGCCACCGAGATTCTGGAAGCGGACCGAGACGCGGGGACGCGATGAGCGCGACGATCATTCGCCCGTACGGGGACACCACCGGCGACGGGATGGTGCAGCTGTCGTTCACCCTGCCGATCCCGCACGACAAGCGGGCCGAGGGTGCCGCGCTGCAATTGGCCGCGAAGATGGGCCTGGACCCGGCGATGGTGGTGCACGCCAAGGCGATGGGCGACGCCTTCACCTTCTTCATCGTGTACGGGCGGGTGAACCACCTGGTCGACCTGTCGAAGGTGCGGGTGGTGGAGCGGGACTACCCGCTGCTGGGTGCCAAGGAGATCAACGCGGCGGTGAAGGCGGGGCTGCGCCGCAAGCTGGTCGTGGTCGGCGCGTGCATCGGCACCGACGCGCACACGGTCGGCATCGACGCCATCCTGAACATCAAGGGGATCGCCGGGGAGAAGGGCCTGGAGTACTACCGGGAGTTCCGGGTGGTCAACCTCGGCGCGCAGGTCAGCGTGCCCGACCTGGTGGCGCGGGCTCGCGCCGAGCGAGCCGATGCGGTGCTGGTCTCTCAGATCGTCACCCAGCGCGACGCGCACCTGCACAACACCCGCGAGATGTCCGCCGCGTTCCGCGAGGCGTTCCCCGCCGAGCGCCGCCCGCTGCTGGTCGTCGGCGGCCCCCGGTTCGACGAGACGATGGCCGACGAGTTGGGGGTGGACCGCATCTTCGGGCGCGCCACCACTCCCCGCGAGGTGGCCAGCTACCTGGTGCACGCACTGACCACGAGGGACGAGCACTGACTACGAGGGAGAAGACCGCGGCATGAGCGACGATCCGCGTCTGGGATTGACCGTCACCCACCGCCGGTACGTGCCGTACGGGCACGCCCACTACGCCGGCAACCTGGTGGACGGGGCGTACGCGCTGGCGCTGTTCGGCGACGTGGCCACGGAGGTGTGCATCCGCACCGACGGCGACGAGGGGCTGTTCGCGGGGTATGCGGAGGTACGGTTCCTGGCCCCGATCCGGGCCGGTGACGTGCTGGAGGCGACCGCCACGGTGGTGCGGGTCGGCAACCGCAGCCGCACGCTCGAGTTCGTGTGCCGGGTGGTGTGCCGGGGCACCGGCGGGTCGGCGGCCGAGGTGCTCGATCCGGCGCTGGTCGCCGTGACCGCCACCGGCACCGTCGTGGTGCCGTCCCCATCGCAGTGACCGTCCTGTCGTGATGAGTGCCCTGGCCTCCACGAAGCATCGTGTCGTCG
>VSCG01000120.1:0-8990 GCA_047459115.1 Micromonosporaceae bacterium | reverse complement strand
CCACCACGCTCGTGCTGCGCGGCGTCACGGTCGACCGCGACCACCTCGCCGCGTCCGACCGGGTCTGCGGGTTCCGGCTCGCCGACACGCTGCCGGCCACGTACCCGCACATCCTCGCCTTCCCGCTGGCCATGCGGCTGATGTCCGGGCCGGCCTTTCCGTTCCCGGTCGTCGGCATGGTCCACGTCGCCAACCGCATCACGGTCCACCGCCCGATCGACGCGGGCGAACGGCTCGACCTGTCCGTGCACGCCGAGCACCTGCGCCCGCACGAGCGGGGCCGCCAGCTCGACGTGGTCGCGGTGGCGACAGCGGACGGCACAGAGGTCTGGCGGGGCGTGTCGACGTACCTGCGCCGAGAGAGGACCGGCGGCGGCCGGGCGGCCAGCGGCCAGCGCGACGGCGGCGGCCGGCGCGACGGAGGTCAGCGCCCGACGCCCCCGACCCCGTCCGCGGTGTGGCGGGTTCCGGCGTCGATCGGCCGGGAGTACGCGGAGGTGTCCGGCGACCGCAACCCGATCCACACCTCACGCCTCGGGGCCCGGCTGTTCGGGTTCCCCCGTCCGATCGCGCACGGCATGTGGAGCAAGGCCCGGTGCCTGGCTGCGCTCGACGGGTGGCTGCCCGAGGCGTTCACCGTGGACGTGGCGTTCAAGCTGCCGGTCCTGCTACCGGCCACGGTCGCCTTCAGCGGCTCGTCCGCCGAGGGCTTCGCCCTGCACGACGCGAAGTCCGGCAAGCCGCACCTGAGCGCGTCGGTCACGACCACCAGCTGAGCGCCGGCGGTCCGCCGGCGTGTGGCTCGGACTCAGGATGGACCGGGGTCCATCAGCGCCAGTCCGGTCTCCGGGTCGAAACGCTTGCCCAGCTCCGGCGGCACCTCCGTGATGATCACTTCCAGGGTCGGGAAGACCTCGCCACGCAGCAGATGGCCGCCGACCGTCGAGCCGTCCCGGCGGCCGAGCACGGCGTGCAGGTGCGGCTCGGGCTGGCCGTCGCGCTCGGCGACGTCGCCCACCAGGGACAGCACCTCGACCTGACCGTCGACCGGGATCCGGCTGTACTCGCGGGCCTGCGCGTCGAAGTACCCGACCTCCCCGCGCTGGAAGCCGCCGACCGCGGTCACCTGCGCTGCTCCGATGCCGTGGCGGCGCACCGCCTCGGTCACGGTCTGCATCGCTTCCTCGCCCTTGTCGCAGACCAGGACCAGGACCCGCCGGTCGCCGGCGTACGTCTCTCTGCTGCGCATGTGCGGCGAGTACCCGGTACGGCAGTGTGACACACCGCCGGATGCCATCGTGCTCCGCAGGAACTGCTGCTCGCCGTCACCTGGGTGAGGCCGTCTTGAGCCCGAGAGATAGGGCCGCCTCCGCCATCCGATCGTCGTAGGTGATCACTTCGCCGAGATCGTCACCGAGCAGTTGCGCCGTGGCGAGGTGGATCGCGTCCAGCGACCGCACCTGCGCAGGCTCCAGGACACCCGCGGCGTCGAGTACGCGATCACTGATCCGAACGAGATCCAGCCGGCGCAGTGCCTCGCGACTTCTCGACAAGGCGATCTCGCCAGCGGGCAGCAACGCGCGTAACACCTCGGTGCGCGCTAGGGCACTCGACACCAGCGGTCGCCGCCGTCGCAGATAGGTACGCAGCGCCTGCGACTCCGGTTCGGCGACGACCAGTTTCACGATGGCAGAGGAGTCGAGGTAGGTGGCGCGCGTCAACGCTCGGACCGACGTAGGCGGGCGAGCACCACCGAGGCCGACTCGGCCCCGGCAGGCAGAATCAGGGGATCGGGCAGGTCGTCAAGGTCACCGGCAGCCTCATCGATCTGCCCTCCAGCGCGCAGCCGCTCCAGCGGGCCCCGGTCGGGCAGCGGTGACAGCAGCGCGACGGGACGTCCCCGGTCGGTGATCTCGAATGTCTCACCCTGCTCAACCCGCCGGAGAAGCTCGCTCGCGGACTGCCGCAGCTCCCGTACACCCACCCTTGTCATGTGTTACTTGTAGCACAACGCCGCCTACGCCCACCACTACGATCACGTGTCACCGGGGCGGCGCCAGACCTTGCCGTGCAGGAGCTGACCGGCACCGAGCCAGGCCACGTTCATCATCCGGGTCGCCGTCTTCTCCGGATCGGCGTCGGGGTGGTCGGCGAGCCAGTCGGCGAGGGACTCGGCGGCGCCCACGAGCGCGTACGCCACCACCTCCAGGTCGGTCGCGCGGGCCTCCCGGCCTTCCGCGCGCACGGCGCGCTCCAGCATGCCGGCGACCACCTCGACCATGCTGGCGCGCATCTGCGCCACCTCGCCGGCGAGCCGCTGCTCGCCGCGTGCCTGCCGGTAGAGCACCGACCAGCCGTCGCGGTGTGCCCCGACGAAGTCGAAGAAGGCGCGCAGGCCGCGCCACAACTGCTCGTCGGCGGGCAGGTCCGGCACCACCACGGCGGCGATCGCCTCCAGCAGCCGGGTCCCCTCCCGGTGCAGGCAGGCGATGAAGAGCTCCTCCTTGGTGCCGAGGTACGCGTACACCATCGGCTTGGAGATGCCGGCCGCCTCGGCGATCTCGTCCATGCTGGCCGCGTGGAAGCCGCGCCGGGAGAAGACCCGTACGGCGGCGTCGAGCATCTGCTGCTCGCGCACCGCCCGCGGCAGCCGTTTGGAGATCGTAGGGTTGGCCATCGCTTGCCAGCTTACCTACTCGGCCGTAATGTTACGCGAGAGTAAGTTTTTGCGGACGACCCCCGGAGGCACACCCTCATGGCTGACATTGACCTGTCCAGCTTCCAGTCCCTGGACCCCAAGCAGTTCGCCCAGCTCGTCAAGTCCGCGTCCGCGGACCAGCTCGCCGAGGTGATGAAGAGCGACCAGCGCAAGGCGGTCCTCGACGAGATCTTCCGCCGGATGCCGACCCTGTTCCGCGCCGACCGCGCCGGCAGCACCAACGCCGTCATCCACTGGAACATCGGCGACCGGCCCGACGGCGGCGTCGACACGTACGAGCTGGTGATCGCCGACGGCGCCTGCACGCTGTCGGAGTCGCCGGAGCGCGAGCCGAAGCTGTCCCTGACGCTGGGCGGTGCGGACTTCCTCAAGGTGGTCTCCGGCAACGCCAACCCGGTGATGATGTTCATGACCGGCAAGCTGAAGGCGAAGGGCGACCTGGGCCTCGCCGCCAACATCGCCAACCTCTTCGACATCCCGAAGGCCTGACCGTGCCTGAGTTCTCGCTCGACCTCACCGAGGAGCAGCGGGACCTACGCGACTGGGTGCACGGCTTCGCGGAGTCGGTCGTGCGGCCGGCCGCAGCGGAGTGGGACGAGCGCGAGGAGACCCCCTGGCCGGTGATCCAGGAGGCGGCGAAGGTCGGCCTGTACGGGTTCGAGTTCCTCGCCACCTGCTGGGCCGACCCGACCGGGTTGTCCCTGCCCATCGCCAACGAGGAGCTGTTCTGGGGAGACGCGGGCATCGGGCTCGCGCTGTTCGGCACGTCGCTCGCGGTCGCCGCGATCTACGGCTCGGGCACCCCGGAGCAGCTCGTCGAGTGGGTGCCGCAGTGCTACGGCGACGTGGACTCGCCCAAGGTGGCGGCGTTCTGCACCACCGAGCCGGAGGCGGGCTCGGACGTGGGCGCGATGCGCACCCGCGCGGTGTACGACGAGGCCCGCGACGAGTGGGTCCTGAATGGACAGAAGATCTTCGCCACGAACGGCGGGATCGCCAACGTCCACGTGGTCACCGCGTCGGTCGAGCCGGAGCTGCGGGCCCGCGGCCAGGCGGCGTTCGTCATCCCGCCCGGCACACCCGGGCTCAGCTCGCCGCGCAAGCTCAAGAAGCTCGGCATGCGCGCCTCGCACACCGCCGACGTCTACCTCGACGACGTCCGGGTGCCCGGCCGCTGCCTGCTCGGCGGCAAGGAGGCACTCGACGAGCGGCTCGCCCGGGCCCGCGCAGGCCAGCGCTCGCAGAGCCAGGCAGCGATGCGCACCTTCGAACTGTCCCGGCCCACGGTCGGGGCGCAGGCGATCGGCATCGCGCGGGCAGCGTACGAGTACGCGCTCGAGTACGCCAAGAACCGGGTCCAGTTCGGACGTCCGATCATTGAGAACCAGGCGATCGCGTTCGCGCTCGCCGACATGCGGATGGAGATCGACGCGGCCCGGCTGCTCGTGTGGCGGGCCGCGTGGATGGGCAAGAACAACCGGCCGTTCGAGGCCGGCGAGGGTTCGATGTCCAAGCTGAAGGCCGGCGAGGTGGCCGTCGCCGCCACGGAGAAGGCGATCCAGATCCTCGGTGGGCACGGCTACAGCCGCGAACACCCGGTGGAGCGCTGGTACCGGGACGCGAAGATCTACACCATCTTCGAGGGCACCAGCGAGATCCAGCGACTGGTGGTCGCGCGCGCCATCTCCGGCGCGCAGCTGCGCTGACCGGAGGGCGCCGGCCTGGGGCGCTGACTGTCGACCTCGGCGCCGAAGGGAGGGGCGCATGCGGGACATCCCGTTCGTGCTGGCCACCATGGCGCGGCGCGGGCTGCTGCGGCCCGGGCCGCCGCTGCGGGTGGCGCGTCAGTTGGGCGCGCTGTGGACCTGGGGGTACGGGCTGGCCGGTGAGCTGCGCTCGGCGGCCGCCCGGGACCCGAAGGCGTTGGCGGTGATCGACGAACACGTCGAGCTGACCTACGGCCAGCTGCTGGAGCGCAGCGAACGCCTCGCCCGCGCGCTTCGCGGGCGGCACGGAGTGCACCCGGGGGACCGGGTCGGCCTGCTCGCCCGCAACCACGCCGGGATGATCCAGGGCATGGTCGCGGTGACCATGCTCGGCGCGGACGTGGTCCTCGTGAACACCGGACTGTCCGGGCCGCGACTGGCGGCGGTCGCCGAGGAGCAGCGCCTTCGGGTGCTCGTCCACGACAACGAGTTCACCGACGTCGTGGCGGACGTGCCCGGCTCGGTGCAGCGGCTCACCGAGCCCGATGTGGAGCATCTGATCGAGACCGCCCCGGACGGCGGGTTGTCGCCACCGGAGCGCGACGGCCGCACCATCGTGCTCACCTCCGGCACGACCGGCGCGCCGAAGGGCGCCCGCCGGCCCACGCCCGCCGGACCGGGGCCGCTCATGGCCATCATCTCCCGGATCCCGCTGCGGGCGCGCGAACGGGTGTTCATCGCCGCCCCGCTGTTCCACACCTGGGGGTACGCCGCCCTGCAGGTGAGTCTCGGGCTGCGCGCCACGATCGTGCTGCGGCGGCGTTTCGACGCCGCCGCCACGCTGCGCGACATCGCCCGGCACCCGTGCACCGCGCTGTTCGCCGTACCCGTGATGCTGCAGCGGCTGCTCGAGGTGCCGCACGGCTCGACCCGGCTGCGGGTGGTCGCGGTCAGCGGGTCGGCGCTGCCGGGCGGGCTCGCCACCCGGTTCATGGATGCCTACGGCGACGTCCTCTACAACCTGTACGGGTCGACCGAGGCCTCGTGGGCGAGCATCGCCACGCCGGCCGACCTGCGCCGGGCACCGACGACGGCCGGGCGTCCGCCGCACGGCACCCGGGTGGCGATCCTGGACGCCGAGGGCCGGCCCGTGCCGACGGGCGAGACCGGGCGCATCTTCGTCGGCAACGAGATGCTGTTCGAGGGCTACACGTCCGGCGCGACCCGGCCGATGCGCGACGGGCTGCTCGCCACCGGCGACCTGGGGCACGTGGACTCCTCAGGGCTGTTGTACGTGGACGGCCGCGAGGATGACATGATCATCTCGGGTGGGGAGAACGTCTTCCCGGCCGACGTGGAGGACCTGCTCGCGGCGCTCCCCGAGGTGCGCGAGGTGGCGGTCGTCGGCGTGCCCGACGAGGAGTTTGGGCAGCGGCTGGCCGCCTACATCGTGCTCAAGCCGGGCGAGCGGCTGGACGCCGACGCGGTCCGCGAGCATGTGCGGGCGAACCGCGCCCGGTTCTGCGTGCCACGTGACGTGGTGTTCCTCGACGAGCTGCCGCGCAACGCGACCGGGAAGGTCGTCCCCCGCGACCTCCCTCACGTGCACCACTCTGGTTGATCATGAGGTTGGCAGCGCGACACGCCGTGCGAGACGCTGCCAACCTCATGATCAACACGGCTAGGGGTTCTGACGAAGCGCCGCGAGGCTAGACGCGCACGCGGCCCTCGACGGCGGCGAGGGCGATGTCCCTGCGGTACTGGGCGCCGGGCAGGTCCACGCCGCGCACAAGCGCGTACGCGGCCTCCCGCGCCGCCGCCAGGTCCGGCCCGGTGGCGGTCGCCGACAGCACCCGGCCGCCGGCGGAGACCAGGGCCCCGTCACTGGCCCGGCGCGCGGTCCCGGCGTGCAGGATGCCCGGCCGGTCCGCGCCCGTGATCACGTCACCGGTGCGCGGCGCGCCCGGGTACCCGGCCGACGCGACCACCACGCAGACCGCCGCCCCGGAGCGCCACCGCAGCGGCGGATGGGTGGCAAGCGCGCCGGTCGCCGCCGCGTGCAGCAGTCCGCCGAGCGGCGTCTCCAGCAGCGCGAGCACCGCCTGGGTCTCCGGGTCGCCGAAGCGGCAGTTGAACTCGATCACCTTCGGACCGGCCGCGGTGAGCGCGAGCCCGATGTAGAGCAGGCCGATGAACGGGGTGCCGCGCCGACGCATCTCCGCGAGCGTCGGGTGCGCCACCCTGGCCATGACGTCGTCCACGAGGGACGGTGGTGCCCAGGGCAGCGGGGCGTAGGCGCCCATGCCGCCCGTGTTCGGCCCGGTGTCGCCGTCACCGATGCGCTTGAAGTCCTGCGCGGGCAGCAGCGGCACGGCGTGCTCGCCGTCCGTGACCACGAACAACGACGCCTCGGGGCCGGCCAGGTGCTCCTCGATCACCACGCGATCGCAGGCGCGCGCGTGCGCCAGGGCGGCCGCACGGTCGTCGGTCACCACGACGCCCTTGCCCGCAGCGAGCCCGTCGTCCTTGACCACGTACGGCGGCCCGAACTCGTCGAGCGCCACGCTCGCGGCGTCCGTGTCGACGCAGACGCGGGATTGGGCCGTGGGCACCCCGGCCGCCGCCATCACCTCCTTGGCGAACGCCTTCGAGCCCTCCAGCCGAGCCGCCTCCCGCGATGGCCCGAAGACGGCGATGCCCTTGGCCCGCACCGCGTCCGCCACGCCGGCGACCAGCGGCGCCTCCGGCCCGACGACGAGCAGATCCGCGTGGGTGTCGACCGCGAGCGCCGCGACCGCGTCCGGGTCGGTGACGTCGACCGGGCGGGTGTCCGCGAGCGCCGCGATCCCCGGGTTGCCGGGCGCGACGGTCAGCGACTCGACGGTCGGATCGGCCGAGAGCCCGAGAGCGAGTGCATGCTCCCGTCCCCCGGAGCCGAGCAGCAGTACGCGCACGGCTGCCACCCTACTGCTCCTTGTGTTGATCATGGAGTGAGCAGCAGGAAACGCCGGGATGAGTGCTGCGTACCTCATGATCAACGCGGGAGGGGGTGGGTGCGGGTGCGGGTCGCCTCGCGGACGACGTACGGGATGTAGTCCGGGCGCATGGTGTCGGCCCAGGTGAAACGCAGCACCAGCCAACCGGCGCTCAGGAACCCGTTCTGCCGGCGCCGATCGTGGAAGATCGCCTCGGGCAGCCCGTGCGCGTCCCTGCCGTCGGCCTCCCCGATGATCCTCGCCCGCAGCCAGGCCATGTCCCCCACGCCAAGCAGATGGCCGTCCGGATCGCGGACGGGGTGCTGCAGCACGTCGGGCGGAACCCGACCGTCGACGCAGCGCAGCCGTACCCGGGTCTCCAGCGGCGACTGCGCCCGGCCGTCCGCCTCCGCCAGGTAACGCCGGGCGTCAACGGCGCCACGGCGCCGCCGGAGGAGCGCGGCGATGGCCGGGAAGTCCTCGTGGACGATCTTCCCCCGGTTCAGCGCGGAGTCGAGCACACACACCGCCGGGTACCTGTTGAGCCGCAGGATCAGGTCCGCCACGGTGCGCACCGGAGTCGTGGTTGGGATGCCGGCGACCGTCGTCACGCCGCTCGGGGCCAGCTGAAGTTGGTGGATCACGAGTGCGGGATCGGCGCGGGGCGCCGTGCGGGCGGCCCATCCGGGCAACGAGACGTGTATCTCCTCCGTTGCGCGCAGCCCCGCGATGCCGTGCAGTTCAGCCGCGGTCCCGAGCACGGCTACGGCGTGCGGACCGAGGGAGGCGACCGCCGCGCGTACCCGGGCCCGGCGGGACGGCCCACCGCCACGGTCGGCGTCCACCAGGTAGACGCCTCGCGCAAGGCGTGCCCAGCGGCCGCCTCGTACCAGACCGTCGATCTCGTGTCGGAGGACTCCCGCAGCAATCGCCTGCGCCCTGGTGATGATCCCGTCCTGGCTCGCGGCGATTCGACCGATCAGCGTGTACGAATCCACGGTGCCACGGTGCGGGGCAGTTCAGATCAACAAAAGCCCTGTGGATAACCCGCCATGCCCTGTGGATATCCCCCTGTTGATCATGACCCCTGCGCGTTGATCATGAGGTTGACAGCGCGACACGCCGCGATCAGCGCTGCACACATCATGATCAACCGGGGGTGGGAGGGACCCCGAGAGGGCTGCAACCGGGAATGGGTGGGTGTCCGGGTGGGTCAGGGGAGCAGCTCGTGCCGGAGCACGTTCTCCTCGCGGCCTGGGCCGACACCGACCAGGCTCACGCGCGCGCCGCACAGCTCCTCGATGCGCTCCACGTACCGGCGCGCGGCACTCGGCAGATCAGCCTCCGTGCGCGCCTTCGAGATGTCCTCCGCCCAGCCGTCCATCAGCTCGTACACCGGCCGCGCATGGTGGAAATCCGTCTGCGTCATCGGCATCTCGCTGGTGCGCTCGCCGTCGATCTCGTACGCCACGCAGATCGGCACCTTCTCCAGGCCGCTGAGCACGTCCAGCTTGGTGACCACGAGATCGGTGATCCCGTTCAGGCGGACCGCGTACCGCCCGACCACCGCGTCGAACCAGCCGCACCGGC
>VSCG01000119.1:0-9019 GCA_047459115.1 Micromonosporaceae bacterium | reverse complement strand
GTCGTCGATGTCGACGCCCCTGGCGTCCCGGGCGGCGAGCAGCTTCTGGTACGGCAGGAGGAAGCCGGCCTTCTGGTCGGGGCGCAGCGAGTGCGTGATAGTGGTCTCCCACATCTGCGCGGGGAACGGCTCACCGCCGCGGCTGCGGTACGCGCCCGTCGGCGTCACGCCGGTCACCACGGCGGCCCCGACCAGGAGGCGGCGAGGATCGTCGCTGAGCGGGCTGTGCTTGGCGTAGAAGAAGACGAGGCTCTGTTGCGGGTGGACGGTGCTGAAGAAGGCGTCGAGGATGGCTCGCTGGTTGTCGCCGTGACCCAGTTCGAGTTCGTCCAGCCGGTGAACGAGTCCACCAGCTCCTCGAGCTCCGCCCGCAGGCCAATGCGGCGCTCCTCGTCGAGCGTCTCCGCCTGCTCGCGCGTCATCCACCGGAACGGCACGGCCTGCGCCGAGTACGGCGGCATCGCCTGCGGCGTGGGCAGGAAGTGCGCGAACGCCGCGGACTTCTCGGTGAAGGGGTGCACCCGCTGAAACTGGATCGGCCGCGGCGACATGAATGTGGCGCGCTCCGCCACGCACGGTGGCGCGTCGGCGAGCGGCAGGTCGGCGATCGCCGCCCCGGCGAGTTCCTGTTCCCGCCGGTCGTCGCGGCGCTGGCCGATGTTGTTCAGCAGCACGCACGTACCGTTGCCGAGCGGGTCGTGGCACACCCTGCCGTTCCACCCGCCGTCGTGCCACGGCACCCGGATGGAGATGTGCTCGACCGACCGGGCCGGCTGCGCCATGGTCCCTCCCCCTTGCGCGCCGTCCCCGACGGCGCTCGCGCTATTCAGTTTGTCTGTCGAGTGTGGATAACAGATGGTCGGCGATCAGACAGCGGCGGGTCGGCCAGGCCGTCGAGCAGGTCGCCGATCCCGCGGACATCCGGATGGTCCGGCCCGCGCAGGCGGCGCAGGTCGGCCATGAGCTCGCGCAACGTGCGCCGGGCGGCGTGCCGCTGACCAGCCGCCATCTGCAGCAGCCCGAACTGCCGGCGCAGCTCGAGGGTGCGCGGGTCGTCCTCGCCGAAGACCCGCCGCGCGTCGCGCACCAGGGCGTCGAAGCGGCGCAGCGCCTTGCTGGTCTGGCCGGTGATGGCCAGGCAGTTGGCCTCCTGCTGGCGGCAGTGCAGGACGTCCTCCGCGTCCTCCCCGTACCGCTCGGCGAGATCGGCGGCGAGCTGCTGGTACGCCTGGGCACCGCGCCGGTAGTCGCCGCCCTCGTAGAGGATCTCCGCGAGGTGCCGCCGCAGGCTGAGCACCTCGTCGTCGCGGCTGCCGAGAACCTGGCTGGCCGGCTCGACGACCGCGCTGAGCACCTCGGCCGCCTGGCTGTAGCGGGACTCGCGGACCAGCCGGTTCGCTTCCTTGCGGGCCCGGTCCAGGTCGCCCCGGCTGAACCCTTCCTGCCGCGGGCGCGGCACGCCCGCTGCGCGGTGGGCGGGTGGCACCGGGCCGGGCCGGGCCGGCTGCGCTCCGCCGACCGAGCCCGGTCCAGCGGATGCCGAGCCGACGGGAGCCCGCCCGTCCGCGTACACCCGCTCCAGCACCCGCGCGTACATCCGCAGCGGGCTCGGCGTCGTCGGCGGCGTGAGCACGCCGGGCAGGGGCCCCAGCCCGGTGGCGAACGGCAGCAGCCGCTGGTAGACCTCCTCGGCGCTGCCGGGACGGTCCTCGGCGTTCTTCTCCAGCAGTTCGAGGATGAGCCGCTCCAGCTCCACGGGCACGTCCGGCCGCAGGGCGCGCACCGGGCGGGGGCGTTCGTTGACCTGCTTGCTCATCACCGCGTAGGCGGTGGGTCCGGTGAACAGGCGCCTGCCGGAGAGCATCTCGTGCAGCGTGCAGCCCAGTCCGTACAGGTCGGTGGCCGGCCCGCTGAACGAGCCGAGGATCTGCTCCGGGGCCATGTACGGCGCGGTGCCGAGGGCCTGCCCGGTGCGGGTGATCTGTGAGGCCTCCCCCCGGTCCAGGGCGACCGCGAGGCCGAAGTCGAGGATCTTGACGCCGCCGTCCGCTTCGAGCATCAGGTTGGCGGGTTTCAGGTCACGGTGCACCAGCGGCGCGCGGTGCGCGACGGCGAGCACCGCACAGGCCTGCGCCGCGATCGCCGCGGCCCAGCCGACCGGCAGCGGGCCGTGCTCGGCGATGAGGTCGGCGACGCTGATCCCCTGGACGTACTGCATGACGATGTACGGCCGGCCGTCGTGGGTGCCGACGTCGTAGACGGCGGGGACCCCGGGGTGCTCGAGGCGCGCGGTGATCCGCGACTCGCGGACGAACCGGCGGACCAGCTCGTCGTCGCGTTCGCCGTCGGGGAACCGGATGAACTTGACAGCGACCTTCCGTTCGAGCTTGGTGTCGCGGCCGAGCCAGACCTCGCCCATGCCGCCCCTGTCGAGGGGCAGCTCCTCCAGCTCGTACCGATCGTTGATCACCGTCCGTCCGGACACGGCCTCTCCCCGGAGCCCTTGATCGCGCTCAATCGTGTGCGGCGACGCCGGACCGGGGCCGAAGCGTGCCGTCGGCCAGCCCGGCGAAACCCAACCGGACCAGCTTCTCCGCCAGCGACGCGGTGTGGCGCGCCTGGTCCTCGAACACAATAAGCCTCCGGAACGCCTCGCCGAAATCCCGCTGTCGGTCCAGCGGCAGCCGCGGGATCGGCGTCCGTCGCTGGTCGGTGCGCATCTGCACGAAGGAGCGGACCGCTCCGGTGGTCTGCGCGGCGCGCAGGAAGCCGGCGAGGAAGTACGGGTCGAACCGGTCGGGGTCCACCCGGAACAGCACCAGCTGCGGGCCGAGCAGCGCGCCGCCCTCGGTGACGACCCGGGCGACGGGGTGCTCGGACGCGACCGGGACCACCACGTCGCCGGGCTGGACGGTGACCGAACCCGGCCCGGCGGTGGACCGCCCCGACGGTGAGCGGCCGAGCCGGACGTCCTTGGCGGTGAGCACGGGGGTGTCGCCGCTGTCCGTGGTCATCTTCACCGGCGCCTGGTGGACCACCACGACGCCGGCCTTGACGAGCTCGCCGAGCGTGGTCATCGGCAAGGGCTCCTGGTCGGCCACGGCGGCCAGGTCGGGCAGCGTGGCGGCGAGATCCGCGGCGGTTGACAGCAGCGCCTCGCGGGCCGAGGGGAAGGCGCTCGCCTCGCCCGCCGCCGCCACCGCCAGGTGGCGGGCCGGGCTGAGGTCCACCTCCTCGTCGAGCAGGTCGATGATGCGCACGGACCGGCTCGCGGCCGGCATGGGCCCCTGCGGGTCGTCGCGGAAGGCCCGCCACGCTTCCACCGCGCCGTCGAGGTCCGCGGCGGCGTCGACCATGAGCACGTGCGACGGCGCGGGCTCGCCGGGCTCGGGACGGTGCAGGATCCACAGATCCGGGGCGGCGCTGCCGGGCCCGCCGCCGGGCAGGCTGATCACCGCCCGCAGCGCCCCGGCGCGCAGCAGGTTGCCGCGGATGCGCCGGCCGGCGCGGCGGCTCGCCGCGCTGGCCGGCATCAGGATCGCGACCCGCCCGCCCGGATCCACGTGGGCCAGGCAGTGCTGCGCCCACGCCAGCTCCGGTTCGCCGCGTGGCGGCAGGCCGTACTCCCAGCGCGGATCGCTGGTCAGCTCCTCGTAGCCCCAGGACCGCTCGTTGAACGGCGGGTTGCACAGCACCACGTCGGCACGCTCGCCGGAAAACGCGTCCGACCGCAGCGAGTCGCCGGCGGCGACACGCGCGGAGCTGTCGTGCAGCAGCAGCCGGGCGGCGGCGAGCAGCGCGATCGTCGCGTTGCTGTCCTGCCCGAGCAGCACGCTGGCACCGCGCGCGTGCCCGGCCAGCAGCAGCGTGCCGGTCCCGCAGGCGGGGTCGAGCACCACGCCCCCGGCCGGATCGGCCAGCTCGACCATCAGCTCGGCCACCTCGGCGGGGGTGACCGAGTACCGCCGGGAGTGGGCCTCGAGGTAGCGCTCGCAGAGGTAGTCGAACAGCTCCTTGTGCCCCTGGCCGCGGGCGGCGTCGGCGGCCTGCCGGATGATCGGCACCCATGCGCCGTCGAGCTCCTGCGTGGACGGATCCGGCAGCTCGGGCACGGCCCTGGTCACCGCGTCGGTCAGCGCCGCGGCGACGGCTTCGTCGCCGCGGCGCGCCAGCGTCCGCCACGCGCCTGGCTTGCGCCGCAGGAAGACCAGGAACGCGCCCAGGTACCCGATCAGCTCCCCGAGGCGCAGGTCGTCGACGACCCCACGCATCTGCTGCCAGATCCGGTCACCGGGCAGCAGCTGGAAGTGCTTGCCGTGGCGGGTCAGCCACTCCTCCACCTCGGCGAGCGAGTACAGCGGGCTGGCGGAGGTGCCCCCGACGGGCTGGGGGAAGTCCGGGAAGCGACGACGCCAGTTGCTGACCGCCGCCCGGCCCACGTCCGCCAGCCGCGCGATGTCGTGCGCGGCGACGGTGGCCCCGTTGTATGTCGCTCTGCTCTTGGCAGCGTCCACTCGGTTCTCCCTACGTTCCCTCCGGCAGGCGGGCGAGGAGTCCGCTCGCGGTGAGCTCGGCGATGTGCTCGGCCGCGCGCCGCGGCGCGGTGCCGCCGCGCACGAGCAGCCCCGCCTCGATGTTCCTGCCGACTCCCGACTGGGTGAGGTTGGCACTGGACACCAGCAGCACCCGCCGGTCGGCGACGGCGATCTTCGCGTGCATCTTGGCGCCCTCCTCGGTCCGCTGCGCTCTCGGCCAGTGCCACAGCCGGATGCCCGCGACGTCGGCGAACGCCGCCGCCGGCTCGGCGCCGCCGAGCGCGCCGCCGGCGCCGACCAGCGTCTCCACCACCACGTCGACCGTCACGTCGCGGGCCACCGCCGCCGTCAACGCTTCCCGCAGCGGCGGGTACGGCGTGGCCGAGTACGTCATCAACAGCAGTTCGTGGCTCGCCTCGCCGACCAGGTCGACGAGCACCTGTGCGGTGGCCCGCACCGGCACCCGGTGGGTGCCCGGGCCGCTCCACACCGACTCGATCCGCACGGTCCCGGCGTGCTCGGTGTACCCGGCGGCCAGCCCGCGCAGGTACGCCGCCGCCTGCTGGTCGGGGACCTTGGCCGCGACCTGCGCGTCGAGCACGGCCCGGGCGGCGGGCGCGAACCCGGGCACGGGCACCGCCTGGAGGGTGGCGTGATCCGGCCAGGCGGCGTCGAGGCGGTCGGCGAGGAGACGCAGCGGCCCGGGACCGAGCCGCCGCAGCACCTCGGCCGCCGCCGCCTCGAACCCGGCCGCCCAGCTCACGGTATCTCCCCGAACAGCGCCAGATCGGGGTCGTCGACCGGTACGACGAACCGGCGGTCCAGGAACCGGTTGCCGCGCTCGCAGGTGGTCTCGGAGACGAACAGGCACACGTGGCAGGCGGCGCCGTGCAGGAACTCGGCCGGGTCGTGCGGCAGCCGTTCCGCGCACAGCGGGTCCGACGAGCAGTGCTGTGCCTCGCGCAGCGCCCGCCGGGTGAGCCGGATCAGCGACTGCGGCTCGGCCAGTGACACCAGCCCGCCGAGGGTGCCCTCAGCGTCGGGCACGGCGGTGTAGATGAGGATGCCGGCACGGGGGTCGTCGCCGCCGGCGGAGTAGATGCGCTCGGACAGGCTCGCGGAGTTGTAGCCGCACTCCAGCGCGATGGCCCGGATCAGCAGGTGCGACAGGGTGTGCAGCGCGTAGTAACGGGCGCCGGGCCAGTGCCGCATCCGGTCGAAGGGGCCGGTCCGCGCGGAGTAGCGGCTCTCCCGGAACCGCCCGTACGCCTCCCTGTGCACGTGCATCGCGTCGGAGTCGGCGACCCTCCGTTCCCAGTCGGCCAGCAGCTCCTCGGGCAGCCGCAGGAAGATGCCCTCGCCGCGGATCTCGCTGGCGGGCACCCACTCGGTCCGCCCGCGTGACAGCGGCGCGCGGACCACCAGGTCGGGGTCGGCGGGGTCGGGGGCGTCGAGCCTGGTGAAGCCGACCAGGGCGCGCACCTCACGCAGTCGCTCCACCTGGATGACGTCGGCGAAGACGTCCTTCAGGTCGGCCGGCACTCCGTCGACGTCGCGGCGCAGCGCGAAGTCGTCGGTGGGCGGCGGCGTGGGGCTCGCGGTGAAGATCTCCCACTCCGCCGTGCGCAGGTCCGGGTAGCCGGACTGTTCGGTGTCCTTCGCGCCGGCGCGCACGGCGCGGTGGCGCTCGACGGCGGCCCAGATCTCCGCGTCGCTCCACTTCTCGAACTCCCGCATCGCCGGGAAGCCGGCGGATCGGGCGAACGCCACGTAAGCCTGGTTTTCCATCTTCTCGAACGTCGACCAGTGCTGCTCCACTTTGGTCTGCAGTTCGCTGGCGCCGGTGCGCGGCACGGCCAGCGCGGAGAGCGTCTGCGCGAACCACTGGTTGGAGGCGCCGACGACGAGCAGCTTCAGTTCGCCGGTGCACTCGGGATCGAAGGTGTTCAGGTGCGGGTGCCGGCCCCGGCAGCGCGGCAGCTTCTGCGCGCCGCGCTCGCCGAGCACCTCCCGGATGTTGCGCCGCAGGCCGCAGCTGATGCACTTGATCTCCACGTTGGCGCCCAGGTTGCCGCCCCGGTCGTCCATCCGCAGCCGCGGGTGGCTGGCCTTGCCGCAGGCGCCGCCCTGGTGGACGAAGTGCGCGTACGGGAAGTCGTCCAGGTGCCCGGCGGTGCAGGCGAGCACGAACCGGGCGGGCACCGCGAGCGGCTTGCGCCGGCCCTTGACCCGCGGGCAGTTGCCGTGGAAGAAGCGGGCCTCGTGCGGCTTGCGGGCTTTGGCGTTCTCGAAGACGAAGACCCGGGCGTCGATGGGCGCGAGTTCCCCGCAGACCGTGCAGCGCAGCCAGGTCGGGAACGGCACCACCGGCACCCCCGCCTTGCTGGCCGGCCCGGTCGGATCCTGGTCGATGCCGTCGAGCCAGGGCGCGGGACGCAACTCGGTGACGTCACGCTCTCCGATCGCGTGCACCGCGGCGAGCAGCCGTGGCTCGGCGATCGGCTCCCAGTCCGGGACGACGCTGTAGTTCCAGTCGTCGGTGCCCTTGACCAGCACGGAGAAGTTGGGCAGGTCGACCAGCGCCCCGACACCCGCGGTGAACATCAGGTGGCTGGGGCGCACCGAGCCGACCCGGCGGAAGTACGTGGTGCTCATCGGTTGCCTTCCCCGAGGGTGGACGCGCCGAGTTCGTCGCCGTCGGGCAACTCCTCGTCGGTGGGCTCCTCGTCGTCCGCGCCCGCCGCGCCGAACGACCACCCCGGCGCGTCGTACAGCGGGTTGTAGATCTCCCCGGCGGGCGGGACCAGCAGGTTGATCTCGTTCTCGGTCTCCCGCATGGACTGCCCGACGGTCAGGTCGCCCCAGCGCTGGCCGGTGGCCGGCTCCAGCAGGCCGACCAGCCGCTGCTGCTTGAACGTGCCGTCGGCGTAGCCGAGCCGGGCCGACCCGGTCCTCGCCTGGCTCCAGCGGTCCTTGATCCGCTTGATCCGCTCCTCCAGGTAGTCGCGTGCCCGCTCACTGCCGATCGCCTCGGCCCGCGCCAGCATCCGGCGCACGATCCGGTTGACCTCCGGGCCGTCCAGCGGCACGTCGTGGGCGTCGACGTTGCGCGAGAACGCCTCCTCCGCCTGCCGCACGGCCGCGACCAGGGTCGCGGTGGTGCCCCGGTCCAGCGCGCGGCGGGTGTACGGGGTGACCGACAGCGCCTCGACCTGGCGGTAGAAGGTGGCGTGGTAGTACTCGAAGTCCTCGAAGTGCGCGAGGTCCCGGGGGCGGGTCCAGTTGTGCAGGGTGACGACCAGGCCGGGGCGGCGCGGGTCGCGCCCGACCCGGGAGGAGGCCTGGATGTACTCGGCGGTGTTCTTCGGCTGGCCGGTGACCACCATCAGGCCGAACCGGGACACGTCCACGCCGACCTGCAGCATCGAGGTGGCCAGCACCACGTCGACCGGGGCGCGGTCCTCACGGGCCCGGCGCGAGTGCCGGTCGGCGAGCGGGTGCACCGAAGGGCTGCCGTTGCCCGCCTTGCGGTCCCGGAACGCCCGGGCCAGCTCGTCGAGGATCGCCCGCCGCCGCGTCGTGGTGTCCAGTTCCGGGTCGAAGGCGTACTCCAGCCGCTTGAGCACGTCGCTGATGTCGGCCGACGAGATGCGGGAGGTGAGTTCCTGGATGGCGAGCATCTGGGTGGCGCCGACGATCCGGTCGGAGAGCCCTTTGCGCCGGCCGTGGCTGCGCACCCGGGTGGTCACGTCGTCGTCCAGGTAGCGGCGCATGCCGGCGAGTTCCCGGGTGGCGTTGAAGTAGCCGACCAGCGTCAGGTAGGGGTCGGCGGGTGCGCCGTAGGTGTCGAAGAGGGTCTGCCCGGCCAGCAGCAGGATCTCGGCGAGGCGGATCTCGGCGGACTTGAGCCGTACCCCGTGGGCGCACAGGCCGAGGTAGCGCCGGCCGGGGTTGTCGACGGTGACCGGCACCTGTGTGCTGAAGAAGGTGTCGGTGATGTCGATGACCGGCGGCGGGAAGACCGACAGCTGCCGGCCGAAGACGCCGAGCACCTGCTCGCGGGCGCGCTTGGTCGTGGCGGTGGAGGCGACGATCTTCGGCCCGGTCTCGGCGCCGTCCGGGGATTGCCAGGTGCACAGTTCGTCGACGGCGGCCTCGAACAGCCCGACGGTGGTGCCGAGCGCCCCGGAGATGAGGTGCAGCTCGTCCTGGATGATCAGGTCCGGTGGGCGCAGCCGCACCACCGGCTGGCTGGTCACCGCATCCAGGCTGCCCTTCTTCAGGTGCCGGTTGGTGCAGCCGGTCTTGGTGTCGAGGTCGTCGTGGCGGTAGCCGTGCCGTGGGCACCACTGGCGGACCCGGCCGAACAGGATGCCGGCGTAGCCCTTCCACGGCAGTTGGGCCAGCTTGTCGACGGTGGCGATGACCAGGCTCGGGGCGTACCGG
Organism: Micromonosporaceae bacterium; assembly: GCA_047459115.1. Taxonomy (GTDB): domain Bacteria; phylum Actinomycetota; class Actinomycetes; order Mycobacteriales; family Micromonosporaceae; genus VSCG01. The sequence continues at coordinate 38 of VSCG01000119.1, read as the reverse complement.
TAGATCTCCTCGTCGATGGTGAGGATCGGCAGCCCTTC
>VSCG01000118.1:0-9252 GCA_047459115.1 Micromonosporaceae bacterium | reverse complement strand
AGGGTCGCGACACGTTGGCCGAGGGTCGCGACACGTTCGCCAAGGGTTAGGACAAACGTTGCCGGCCGCCCACCCCGCTCGTACGGTGACAACTGACGGGCTGCGTGGGATGGAGAGGCCGATGCGAGAGGTCGACTTGGTGATAGTCGGCGCCGGACCTACCGGCCTGTTCGCGGCGTACTACGCCGGCTTCCGCGGCCTGTCCACCGTCGTGGTCGACGCTCTTCCCGAACCGGGGGGCCAGGTCACCGCGATGTACCCGGAGAAGCTCATCTTCGACGTCGCGGGGTTTCCGGCGATCAAGGGGCGGGACCTGATCGCGAACCTGGTGGCGCAGGCGGCGCAGTTCGAGCCCGAGTACCGGCTGGGTGTGCGGGCGACAGACCTGTCCTACGTGGATGGGAAACCGGTGCTGCGGCTCGGTGACGGCACCGAGCTGCTCTGCGGCTCGATCATCATCACCGGCGGCCTCGGCAGCTTCTCGCCGCGGCCGCTGCCCGCCGCCCAGGGCTTCACCGGCTCGGGCATCGTCTACTTCGTGCCGCACCTGGATGACCACGCCGACCACGACGTGGTCATCGTCGGCGGTGGCGACTCGGCCTTCGACTGGGCGCTGGCGCTGCAGCCGATCGCCCGGTCGGTCACGCTCGTGCATCGGCGGGACAGGTTCCGGGCGCACGCCGCGACGGTCGCCAAGGTCCAGGCCCTGCCCGTCGAGATCATCGTGAACGCCGAGGTGACGAAGATCCTCGGCGACGGGCGGGTGACCGGGGCGGAGGTGGTCCAGCGTGGCGGCGCCACGCGCCAGCTGCCCGCCGACACGATCGTGGCGGCGCTCGGCTTCACCGCGGACCTCGGGCCGATCGCGGACTGGGGCCTGGAGCTGCGTCGGCGCAACATCGTCGTGGACAGCACGATGGCCACCAACCTGCCGCGCGTCTTCGCCGCCGGGGACATCACCGAGTACCCCGGCAAGGTGCGGCTGATCGCGACCGGGTTCGGCGAGGCCGCCACCGCGGTCAACAACGCGGCGGTCACCATAGACCCGACCGCGCACCTGTTCCCCGGACACTCCTCCGACTCCGGCTGACGCTCACCGGCAGGCGGCCAGCACCTCCGCCAGCCCGGGCGGATCCGCGCCGGGGCGGGTGCACGCCAGCGCGCCCGCCGCGCACACGAAGCGCAGCATGTCCGCGAGGTCCCGCGCCTGGTCCGCGTGCAGCGCGGCCAGCAGCGCCCCCATGGCCGCGTCCCCGGCGCCGATCGTGTCCACCACGGTGACCGGCGGCGGGGTCGCCGAGACCTCGGTGGCAGGGGTCAGGGCGGTCGCCCCCGCCGCGGCGTGGGTGAGCACGACCAGCCGCGGGCCGCCGTCGGGGTCGGCGTCGGCGAGCCAGCGGCGAGCCGTCGCCAACGGCTCCGCCTCCGGGTACGCCAGGCGCAGGTCCTGGTCGCTGGCGCGTACCACGTGCGCCAGACGGACCAGCCGCTCCAGCCGCTCGCGCGCGCCGGGCGCGGACAGCGCCACCGCACGCAGGTTCGGATCGAACGTGATCGTGCACCGGGGCCGGTGCCGCTGCACCCAGCCGGCGAGCACGTCCGCGCCGGGCGGCAGGAAGGCGGCCAGCGACCCGACGTGCAGAATGTCCCCGGGCCGTGGATCCGGCAGTTCGCTCCCGCGCCACCCGAAGTCGGCGGCGCCGGCGAGCCAGAAGTCGTACCCGGCCTCACCGTCGTCGGTGAGCGTGGCGAGCGCGAGCGCCGACGGCTCGGTCGTCCGGACCAGGTAGCGGGTGTCCACGCCGGACGCCTCGAGCCGCCGGCGGAACGCGGTGCCGAACGCGTCGCGCCCGAGCCGGGCGGCCATCGCCACCGGCGCGCCGAGCCGGGCCGCGGCAACAGCGACGTTGGCCGGACCGCCGCCGAGCGCCGGGCGCAGCAGCCCGTCACCGGCCGGCAGCAGGTCGACCACGTTCTCCCCGGCCACGATGATCACGGGGCCGAGTCTAGGTGCGCGACGTCACCCCTCGTCGATCGGCGAGCCGTCGAAGTCGACGACGGAGTAGCGGCGCAGCTTCTCCAGGCGGTGGTACGAGTCGACCACCCGGATCGTGCCGCTCTTCGAGCGCATCACGATCGACTGGGTGTACGCGCCGCCGGAGCGGTACCGGACGCCGCGCAGCAGGTCCCCGCTGGTGATGCCGGTGGCGCAGAAGAAGATGTTCTCGCCGCGTACCAGGTCGTCGGTGGTCAGCACGCGGTCCAGGTCGTGGCCGGCGGCCTGCGCTTTCTCCCGCTCGGCCTCGTCGCGCGGCCACAGCTTGGCCTGCATGGCGCCGCCCATGCACTTGAGCGCGCACGCCGCGACGATGCCCTCCGGCGTCCCGCCGATGCCCATCAGCACGTCCACGTCGGACTGTTCCCGGGCCGCCGAGATGGCGCCGGCGATGTCGCCGTCGGTGATGAACCGGATCCGGGCACCCGCCTCGCGCACCTGTTTGACCAGCGAGTCGTGACGCGGGCGGTCGAGAATGCACACGGTCACGTCCGAGACACCCGAACGCTTCACCCGGGCGATGCGCCGCAGGTTCTCGGCCACCCCCGCCTCGATGTCGATGACGTCCGCGCAGTCCGGCCCCACCGCCAGTTTCTCCATGTAGAAGACCGCGCTCGGGTCGAACATCGCACCGCGCTCGGCGACGGCCAGGACGGCGAGTGCGTTCGGCATGCCCTTGCTCATCAGCGTCGTGCCGTCGATCGGGTCGACCGCCACGTCCACCTCGGGCCCGGTCCCGTCACCGACCCGCTCGCCGTTGAACAGCATCGGGGCCTGGTCCTTCTCGCCCTCCCCGATCACCACGACGCCCCGCATCGGCACAGAGTTGATCAACCGGCGCATCGCGTCGACGGCCGCCCCGTCGCCCCCGTTCTTGTCGCCCCTGCCCACCCAGCGCCCGGCCGCCATCGCCGCGGCCTCGGTCACCCGGACCAGGTCCAGCGCCAGGTTGCGATCAAGGTCCTGCGGTTGCCGTACCTGCGCGCCGGTGCTGGCTGTCTCGGTCATGGCCGCCTCCCTTGCATCACCACCACTGGCTCGATCCTGGCAGACGACGGCGGGTCGAGGCCGAGAGGGCTACCGGCGAGCATGCGGGAGAATGGACGGGTGAGCGCGCCGAAGAACGTGGCCAGGGGACGGTCCTGGCGAGACATGCTGCTCTCGCTGCTGGTGCTCATCGCACCGGTAGCGCTGCTCGTCGCGTTCGCCTCGTTCGTGCGGGAAGGTCGCCCGGCGTCCGTTATCGACCCCTCGCCGGTGGTGGCCCAGGCGCAGGCGGCCGGGCGCTTCACGGTCGCGACGCCGCAGGACCTCGGGGACGGGTGGCGGCCGGCGAGCGCGAACTTCCGCACGTCGGCCGACGGGGCTACGTTGCGCATCGGCTACATCACCCCAGGTGGAGAGGGTGTCCAGTTCATCTCCAGCGACGTGCCCGCGCAGCAGTTGCTCGCCAACGAACTCGGCGACCAGGCACGCCTGGTGGGCACCGAGACCATCGCCGGTCGACCGTGGCAGCAGTACGACGCCCGTCCCGGGGAACGGGCCCTGGTCCGCGCCGAGCCGGACCACACCCTGATCGTTGTCGGCCCCGCCACGCTCGACGACTTGCACACGCTCGCCGCCGCAATCCGCTAACCTGCCCGCGTTCCACCGTTTGGGGACGCGGTGTCCCCCAAACGGTCGGATCGTCGACCTCTGACCCCTCACTCTTGGGAGCAGGCACGTGAAGACCCGCCGTTTGGCCCGGGTCGGTCTCGTCGTGGTCGCGTCGCTCGCGTTCGTGGCGACCGGCTGCGGCACCGCCGCCGAGGAACCGGGCACGATCTCACCTAGCTGGGTGACCTCTCACGACGAGAACGCCAAGAAGGACCTCCTCGCCTCCGTCGAGCACGTCAAGACCACCTCGTTCAAGGCCACCGCGAAGACGTCCGGCAACGCGACCATCGAGGTCCGGATCGACCCGACCGCCAAGACCGGCACGAAGCGGATCGTGGTGACGGTCCCGCAGACCAGTTCCTCGATCGTGGCGGAGCTGGTGGTGACCGGCGGCAAGAGCTACGCGAAGGTCGAGTTCAACGACATTCCCCAGGCCCCGAACCTACCCACCGGCTGGATGCAGTTGGACCTCGCCAAGCTCGAGAAGCCCGAGAACTACACGCTCGAGGAACCCGACCCGGCCAACCTGGCCGCCGTGTTCAAAGGGTTGCGCACGGTGCAGCGGGACGGCGACGGCGCCTTCACCGGCACCGTCGACCTGACCAAGGTCACCAGGTCGGCGATGGTGGACAGCGACGTCGTCGAGGAACTGGGGGACAAGGCCACCGCGGTGCCGTTCGAGGCGACCGTGGACGACCAGGGCCGGATCACGTCGCTCAGACTGCTGGTGCCGGCGCACGGATCGAATCCGGCCGAAACCCTGGAGGTCACCTACACCGACTGGGGCGCGCCGGTCACTGTGGACAAGCCGGCCAGGACGGTCAGGCCGAACGCTGCCGCATACGAGTTCTTCAACGCCTGACCGCCGCGCGGTCCCCGTCGAGCGGTCATTTCGCCTCGGCGCGCGCCGCCCTCGCCTCGTCCAGCCGCCGGCGCGCGCCGTCGAGCCAGCGTTGGCACACGTCCGCCAGGTGCTCGCCCCGCTCCCACAGGGCGAGCGCCTCCTCCAGCGTCGTGCCACCCGCCTCCAGCCGCTCGACCACCGTCGCGAGCTCGGCCCGCGCCTGCTCGTAGCTCAGTTCCTCGCGCTCAGCGGTTTCCTCGGTCATCGCGGCTTCCTCGGTCATTGACGGGTCCTCGGTCGTTCGCGGGTCCTCGGTCGTCCGCGGGTCCTTAGTCGTCCGCGGCAAGCTCGCTCATCGCGGCTTGTCGGCCGGTCCGGGCTCGTGGCACATCGCGCCCGCCGCGGATCGCGGCCCGGCGCCGGAGGCGGCCGCCACCGTGGCGGCGAGATCCCCGCCGGCCAGGCGTATCCGCAGCGGATCCCCGGCCGACACCTCGCCCGGCCGCCGCAGCACCACGCCGTCGGCGCGTTGCACGACCGCGTACCCGCGCTCCAGCGTCGCCGCGGGGGACAGCGCCCGCAGCCGCGCCAGCGTATGCGCCAGGTCGCTGGATGCCTCCCGCAGCCGGTGGTCGAGCGTACGCCCGGCGCGCTCGCGCAGCGCCGCCACGTCGGCCTGCCGCTGCTCGACGATGACCTGCGGCCGGGCGAGTACGGGTCGGGTGCGCAGCGCGTCGAGCCGGTGCCGCTCGCGGTCCAGCAGGTGGATCACCGCCCGGTCGAGCCGGTCACGGGCGAGCCGGATCAGCCGAAGCTCCTCGCGCAGGTCCGGCACGACCCGCTTGGCGGCGTCGGTCGGCGTGGACGCCCGTACGTCGGCGACGAAGTCCACCAGCGGCGTGTCGGTCTCGTGCCCGATCGCGCTGACCACCGGCGTCCGGCAGGCGAACACCGCCCGGCACAGCGCCTCGTCGGAGAAGGGCAGCAGGTCCTCGATCGAGCCGCCGCCGCGGGCCAGGATGATCACGTCGACCGCCGGGTCCTGGTCGAGTACGCGCAGCGCGTCGATCATCTGGGAGACCGCGGTGGGGCCCTGCACAGCGACGTTGACCACGCGGAACTCGACCGCTGGCCACCGCCTGCGCGCGTTGGTGAGCACGTCGCGCTCGGCGGCGCTGGCCCGGCCGGTGATCAGGCCGACCCGGCCCGGCAGGAACGGCAGCGGGCGTTTGCGGGCCGGGTCGAACAGCCCTTCGGCCGCCAGGAGCTTCTTCAACCGCTCCAGCCTGGCGAGCAGTTCGCCCAGGCCGACTTGCCGGATCTCGTCAGCCCGCAGGCTCAGCGTCCCCCGGGCCGGGTAGAAGTCGGGCTTGGCGTGCAGCACCACCCGGGCGCCCTCGCCCAGGCCCGGCGCGCCCAGGTCGAGCACGTCGCGGTTGGTCGTCACGGTCAGGCTGATGTCGGCCGCCGGGTCACGCAGGGTGAGGAAGACGGTGCTGGTGCCCGGGCGGCGGGTGATCTGCGCCACCTGTCCGTCCACCCAGACCCAGCCGAGCCGGGCGATCCACGAGCCGAGTTTCTGGCTCACCACCCGGACCGGCCACGGCTCCTCGGGGGAGCTGGGCTTGGTCTGGGCCGGCTCGCTCATGCCGGCCAGCCTAGGCGACCCTTGCGGTGGTGCCCGGGGACCCGCCCGCCACGTCGGCAGTGCACCCGCCCGCCACATGGCGGGCGCGCCCGCCCATTCTCCTCATCCGCTAACAGAGGTGACATATTCCCACCGGCCGCCAGCCCGTACCATAGACGAATGACCGCCAGCGCTGATCCACGCAAACGTGTCCTGCTCGCCAAGCCCCGCGGCTACTGCGCGGGGGTCGACCGCGCGGTGCAGACCGTCGAGGAGGCGTTGGCGCTCTACGGGCCACCCGTCTACGTGCGCAAGGAAATCGTGCACAACCGGCATGTGGTGGACACGCTGCGGGCCAAGGGGGCGATCTTCGTCGAGGAGACCGACGAAGTCCCCGAGGGATCCATCGTCATCTTCTCCGCCCACGGGGTCGCGCCCGAGGTGCACGAGCAGGCGCGGGCCCGGCGACTCAAGGCCATCGACGCCACCTGCCCGCTGGTCACCAAGGTGCACCAGGAGGCGCGCCGGTACGCGGCCGAGGACTACGACATCCTCCTCATCGGACACGCGGGCCACGAGGAGGTCGTCGGCACGACCGGCGAGGCGCCCGACCACATCCAGCTCGTGGACGGGCCGGACGCGGTCGACCAGGTCAAGGTGCGCGACCCGGCGAAGGTCGTGTGGCTGTCGCAGACCACGCTGTCGGTGGACGAGACGATACAGACCGTCGAACGGCTGCGCGCGAAGCTGCCGTTGTTGCAGTCCCCCCCGAGCGACGACATCTGCTACGCGACATCCAATCGGCAGTACGTGGTCAAGCAGATCGCGCCCGAGTGCGACGTGGTCATCGTGGTCGGGTCGCAGAACTCCTCGAACTCGCAGCGCCTGCGTGAGGTGGCGCTCGACGCCGGGGCGCGCGCCAGTTACCTCGTGGACTTCGCCCATCAGATCTCCGAGGACTGGCTCGCCGACGCCACGACCGTCGGGGTGACCTCCGGGGCGTCCGTGCCGGACGAGTTGGTGATGGACGTGCTGGCCTGGCTCGCGGAGCGGGGCTTCACCGACGTCACCGAGGTCACCACCGCGAACGAGCGGCTGACCTTCTCGCTGCCCCAGGAGCTCAAGCGGGACATGAAGGCCGCCGCGGCGCGCCGCGGCTGAGCCGGCTACTCGCCGACCAGCTCCAGCGCCTGCGGCTGCCTGGGCGCCAGTTCGACCTGGGGCGGTGTCGCCAGCGCCTCGTCGGAGACGCCCAGCTCGGCCAGCTTGCGGGCGCTGACCAGCACCCGCGCCTCCAGCGAGCCGACCGCCTTGTTGTACGCGGTGACCGCCGTGCCGAGCGCCCCGCCCAGCCTGGCCACGTGCTCGCCCATCGTGGTCAGCCGGTCGTACAGCTCGCGCCCCAGCCGGTGCACGGCCACCGCGTTGCGGGTCAGCGCCTCCTGCCGCCAGGCGTACGCGACCGTGCGCAGCAGCGCGACCAGTGTGGCCGGCGTGGCGAGCACCACGTTGCGGGTGAACGCATGCTCCATCAGGGTCGGGTCGCGTTGCAGCGCCGCGTCGAGGAACGGGTCGGCCGGGACGAACAGCACCACGAACTCGGGCGCCTGATCGAACGCCCGCCAGTAGGACTTGGCGCTCAGCGTGTCCACGTGTGAGCGCAGCGCCTTGGCGTGCGCGTCCAGCCGTTCGGAGCGGGCGCGTTCGTCGCGCGCCTCCATCGCGGCGAGGTACGCGTCCAGCGGCGCCTTCGCGTCGACCACCACCGACCGCCCGCCGTGCAGCCGCACGACCAGGTCGGGGCGCACCCCGCCGTTGTCGGTCGTGCCCGACACCTGCTCGATGAAGTCGCAGTGCTCCACCATGCCGGCCGCCTCGACGATGCGGCGCAGTTGGTGCTCGCCCCACCGGCCGCGCACCTGCGGGGCGCGCAGGGCGGCGACGAGCTGCTTGGTCTCGGTACGCAGCTCGGCCGAGGTCTCGTGCACCGCGCGCACCTCGGTGCGCAGTTCCGCGTACGCGTCCAGCCGGTCCCGCTCCAGCTCGGCGACCCGCCGCTCGTAGCGCGTCAGTGCCTCGTGTAGCGGGGCCACCGCCCGGGCCACGGCCTCCTGCGACTGGGCCGTCGCCTCGAACTGCAGTGCCCGCAGCGACTGGGTCAGGCGCTCCTCCCCGTCACGGGCCGCCTCGAGCCTGGCCTCCAGCCGGGCGACGTCCGCCGCTGACCGCTGCCGGGCGGCGAGCCAACCCAATGCGGCACCAGCGACCAGACACACCACAACGACCGCCAGCGTCGGAAACGTCACGCGCAGATCATGCCCTATGGGTGCGACAGGCTACCGTCGTACGCATGGAGTGGCTGCTTCTCGTCGTCCTCATCGCCGCCGTCGGACTCTGGTACGTCCGGTCGAGCCAGGCCCGGCAGGCCCGCGAGCTGTCGGATGCCCGGGCGGAGGCGCTGCGGTGGTACGAGCGCCTCGGCGGGCAGATCATGAATCTGCACGGAGACGAGCCGGCCGTCCGGCAGGCGCTCGTCGACGCCGGTGAGCGGTACAACGCGGCCGGCGCGCAGCTTGAGCGGGCCGCCACCGTGCGCCAGTACGAGTTGGCCCGCGAGACCGCGTTGGAAGGGCTGGCCTACGTGCGGGCGGCCCGGATCGCGCTCGGTCTGGATCCCGGCCCCGAGCTGCCGGTGTCCGAGGCCCAGGCTCGGGCCGGCAGCATCACCAAGGAGCGCGAGGTCGACGTGCAGGGCCACGTCTACCGTGCCGCACCGCAGCCGGGTAACCAGACGCCCTACTACTACCCGGGCGGCTACATCCACGGCCGGCCGGTGCCTCGCGGCTGGTACTCCGAGCCGTGGTGGAAGACGGCGCTGGTGGCCGGCGCCTGGGGCGTCGGCTCGATGATGATCTTCAACGCCTTGCTGTCCCCGATGTGGGGCGACGGCGGTTACGACGCCGGGTTCCAGGACGGCCTGGAGTTCGCTGATGCGCACGGCGGGGACGCCGGCGGCGAGGCGGCCGGTGGCGACTTCGCGGCGGGCGATTTCGGCGGCATGGACTTCGG
>VSCG01000117.1:0-9336 GCA_047459115.1 Micromonosporaceae bacterium | reverse complement strand
GGGCCGTGGGCGCGCCCGCCGATCGGGTTGGGCCGGTCGAGGACGACGTACCGCCTGCCGAGGCGGGCGGCGGCCACCATCGAGTCGTACATCGTCCAGATGTAGGTGTAGAACCTGGCCCCGACGTCCTGGATGTCGAAGACCAGCGTGTCGACCCCGGACTGCGTGATGAGCTGCTGCCACTTGGCCTGCGACGCCCCGTACGCGTCGTAGACGGTGATGCCGGTGCGGGCGTCCACCCCGGTGCCCTCGCTGCCGCCGGCCTGAGCCGAGCCGCGGAAGCCGTGCTCGGGGCCGAACGCCGCGACCAGGTCCACCTGGCCGGAGCCGTGCATCAGGTCGACGAGGTGGCGGTACTTCGAGTCGACGCCGGTGGGGTTGGAGATCACCCCGACCTGCTGGCCGGCGAGCACCGCGAAGCCGGATGCGACGAGCCGGTCGAGCCCGGTCTCCACCCGGCGGATGCCGGGGACGGCGGCCGCGGACGTCGCCGCCGCCATGCTGCCGGCGGCCGCGCCCAGCGCGCCCGCCGCGACGGAACCGGCGAGGAACTTCCTGCGCTCCATGAGATGCCTCCTACCAGGTCGGGCCGTGGCCGTAGGGGGAACAGCGGGGTGCGTCGTGCAGCCACCTCCGGGCAGCGCCGATGGATCGAAACTTAGCTTCATTGACATTGATGGTCAAGAAGGTTAGCTCCACGGCTGGCGCCGCCCCGTCAATCCGACGTACTCGCGGCGACCGAAAGAAGGCCGTGCTGACCGTCCTCGCCGAAGCCGACGGTCAGTCTGGCGCGGCGGGCAGAATCGCTGGCATGTCCGACCTCTCCGCGGCGTTCGTCCGCCTGCACGCCCGGCTGGCTCCGGTGCCGTTCGTACCGGAGATCCGACTGCACCAGGCGGACGAGCCGATCGGCCTGTGGGAGCTGACCGAGGGCGAATTCCGCAGTGAGCAGCCGCCGCCGTTCTGGGCCTTCGCCTGGGCCGGTGGGCAGGCGCTGGCCCGCTATGTGCTCGATCACTCCGAGGTGGTGGCGGGTCGCAGGGTGCTCGACCTCGCCGCCGGCTCCGGCCTGGTCGGCATCGCCGCCGCCCGCGCTGGCGCGACCAGCGTACGGGCGGTCGAGATCGACCCGCTGGCGGTCAGCGCCATCGGGCTGAACGCGGCGGCCAACCAGGTGAGCGTGACGGTCGAGTTGGCCGACATCCTTGACGGTGACGCCGGGAACGCCGAGGTGGTACTCGCCGGCGACGTGTTCTACAGCAAGACCATGGCCGGCCGGATGATGCGGTTCCTGCGCCGGGCGCAGCGGGCCGGGGCCCGGGTGCTGGTCGGAGACCCCGAGCGGGCCTACCTGCCGCGCACCTCGTTCACCGCGCTGGTCAGCTACGACGTACCGGTACCCCTGGCGCTGGAGAGCGTGGCGGTCAAGACGACCACCGTCTGGGCGCTCGCGTAGTTGGTCCGGCAGGTGCCGGAGGGGCGTTGCGGCTAGCCGCGGTCCGTGCCGTTCGCCGGCAGCGGCAGCCACGCCAGGACGTCCTGGATCTTCCGGTCCCAGTACGCCCAGTCGTGGTCGCCCGGCCCGAACTCGACGGTGACCGGAATGCCCCGGGCCCGCGCGGCCTCGGCGAACCGGACGTTGTCCCGGTACAGGAAGTCCTCCGTGCCGCAGCACACGTACAGCGCGGGCAGGTCGGCGGGGTCGGCGTCGGCGAGCAGCGCCAGCGGGTCGTCGGCCGAGCCCTGGACCGGCCGGTCGCCGAAGACCGTGTGGAAGAGCCGCCGTTCATCAGGCTGCCGGGCGGCGCGCAGCCGGGCCGCGATGTCGAGCGCCCCGGACAGGCTGGCCGCCGCGGCGAACCGCCCTGGGTGGCGAAACGCCCACTTGACCGCGCCGTACCCGCCCATCGAGAGCCCGGCCACGAACGTGTCCGACCGCCGGTCGGAGAGGCGGAAGAACTCCCGGCACAGCTGGGGGAGTTCTTCGCTGAGGAAGGTCCAGTACCGGTTGCCGTGCGCCTCGTCCGTGTAGAAGCTGCGGCCCACCTGGGGCATCACCACCGCGAGGCCCAGCGGGGCCACGTACCGCTCGATCGACGTGCGTCGCAGCCAGGTGGTGTCGTCGTCGCTGAGCCCGTGCAGCAGGTACAGGGTCGGCGCCTCGCCACTCGGGGCGCTCCCGGCCATGCCGACCTGCGCCGACGTGCGCTGCGGCAGGATCACGGTCATCGAGGTGCCGAGCCCGAGCACCTCCGAGAAGAAGTCACAGCGAACCAGCGCCATGGCCGCCGACAGTACCGGAGGTGCCCGGGCGAGCGGATGACCCGAGCCAGGCGGCTCAGGCGGCCGCCGCGAGCCGGCGGCTGTTGTCCACGGCCATGACCCGCACCTCGTCCTCGGTGAAACCGGCGGCGAGCAGCCGGTCGGCCATGATGGCCAGCCCGTCCTCGACCGGCGGGTTGAACGGCTGGCCGAGATCGCTGGAGAGCACGGAGTGCTCGACACCCACCGCGCGGATCGCGCCGATCAGCTCCTCCCAGCTCACCTTGCCGGTGTGCGGGGTGGTGAAGCACCGTTCGAGCAGCGCGCCCTGCGCGGCGAGCTCACGTTGCGTCTCGACCGACAGGCGCTGCGAGGTGAACTCGGGGTGGGTGACGACGACGCGCCGCACACCCTCCGCGAACGCGACCGGGACCACCCGCGTGATCTCGTCACCGGACAGGTGCCCGGTGGCCAGCGCCATGTCGTACTTGGCCATGACCCGGAACACGTGCCGCAGGCTGTCCAGCACCCGGCCCTCGTCGTCGACCACGTGCGCGATCTCCGGCACGATGCCCTGCGCCGTGAGCTCGTCCTGCAGCTGCGCCCACATCGGTGGCTTGGCGCCCTCCGGGTCCTTGGCCCGACTCTCGCGCTGGTTGCGGCTGTCCACCGTGGGCAGCCAGACGATCCGGGCGCCCTCCCGGCCGGCGATCTCGACCGCGGCCGGGTTGATGCCGCCCACCGCGCCGTTGAGTGTGATCGCGCCGAGCGCGTCGACACCCGGGACCGCCTTGCGCACCACCGCGGCGCGCTCTGCGGTCGGCACGTAGTGCGACTTGAGCACGAAGCCGGCCAGACCAACCGCGCGGAACCGGTGCGCGAGGTCCACGTCGTCGATGCGCCGACGCATCACGTCGGGTGCGACGTGGACGTGGGTGTCGTAGGCGCCCGCGACGAGGGCGCGGGCCCGGTCGGAGGGCACGGGGTGCTCGGTCATGCTGCTCCTTCCATCGAACCCGTGGCCGCCGGGGCCGGCTCCGCGTGTGGCGCCGGTCCGGCACCGGGCTGCGGCCCGGTCAGCCCGTAGATGTCGCGGCTCAGCTCGCCGGCCTCGAAGCGTGCCCGCAGCCCGGCCTCGCGCTCCACCCGGGCGCGGGCCGCGCGCAGCACCTCCTCGGCCCGCTCGGCCGCCACCACCACCGCGCCGTCGGCGTCGAGCACGACCAGGTCCCCGGGGCGGATGGTGGCCCCGCCGACGCGCACGGGCACGTCGATCGCCCCGGCCTGCCGCTTGTCCGCGCCCGCGACCCGCACGTACCTGGCCCAGACCGGCAGCCCGAGCTCCCGCAGCTCCTCGACGTCGCGGACCGCGCCGTCGACGAGCACCGCGGCCACCCCGCGCCGCTTCGCCTGCGTAGCCAGCAGCTCGCCGAGCAGGGCGACGGGTTCCGGCCGCGGCATGGTCAGCACGAGCACGTCGCCCGGGCGGGTGTGCGGAAGGGTGGTGTGCACGGTCTGGTTGTCACCCTGGCCGCAGGCGGCGATCCGGGCCCGGCCAGCGGCCCGGCTGCCGGGCACCACCTGGATCAACGGGATGTCGATCAGCCCTTGGCGCCCCGACGCCTCGTAGACGGTCGCCACGCCGAGCGCGGCGAACTCGTCGGCCAGCTCGCTCACAGTCCGGTCACCACCTGCGGCGTCAGCTGCTGGAACGCCTCGGCGTAGCGGATCGCGCTGTCCCCGGTCACCTTGCGCGCGTGGTTGGCGCGCTGCTCGGCACGCTGCGCGTAGTACTCCTGCAGGTACTTCTGCGCCGCCATCGCCTGCATCGCCCGCTCCTTGGCCGGGTAGACGTCGGTGATGTCGACGTACGTGGTGGGCACGAATCCGCACAGCTCGGGCTGGTGCGGCTCGAAGGCGAGGAACCGCGACGGGGGCGCCGTCTTGAACGCGCTCGCTACACCGGCGCCCGAGGTGAGCAGCCGGGCCCGGGCGACCAGGGCGTGCGCGGGCGGGTGGTCCGGGTTGAACGGGTCCTTCTCCGGGTGGGTCAGCACGACGTGCGGGGCGAACTCGCGCAGCAGGTCGACGAGCCGGTCCAGCGCCGCGCGATCCGGCTCGATCGGGTAGTCGCCGAGGTCGAAGCACTCGAAGCTGGCACCCAGCTCCGCGGCGGCCTTCGTCGCCTCCTCGTGGCGGATCCGCTTGACGTTCTCCACAGTCTGGCCCGGCTGCTTCCACAGCTCGCCCGATTCACCCCGCTCGCCGTACGGGAGGGCCACGATACGCGCCTCGCCGCCGGTGGCGGTGTGCCGGGCGACCGCCCCGGCGGCGCGCCACACGAAGTCGGCGCTGTGCGCGCCGACGACGAGCAGGCGTCGAGCAGACATACGAACTCCTTCCGCGAAATGCGTTACCGACCGTGTCATGCCTGGTTGAGCCGGGCCCGGGCCTGCGCGTGCTCGGTGTGGGGCAGGTTCTCCACCACGTGCGCCAGGTGCGCTTCCATCGCGGCGGCCGCGGCGTCGGGATCGTGGCGGCGCAGCGCCGAGAGGATCTGTTCGTGCTCGGCGAGCGACTGCTGCGGGCGGCCGGTGACGAGGATCGTCCGGAACTGGAACCGCACGATCTGCGCCCGCAGGCCGGCAACGAGGCGCTGCGCCGTACGGTGCCGGGAGATCTCCAGGATGCGGGCGTGGAAGCGGGCGTTGCAGTCGGAGTAGCCGAGCAGGTCGCCCGCGGCGATCCGGTGCCGCATCTCGTCGTGGATGTCGCGCAGCGCAGCGATGTCCTCGGCCGAGGCGTTGACCGCCGCCCGGCGGGCGGCGAGCGCCTCCAGCGCCGCGCGGCACTGCAGGATCTCCACCGCCTCCTCGACGCTGACCGTCCGGACCCGGGCCCCGCGGTGTGGTTCGCGCTCCACCAGCCCTTCCTGTTGCAGCCTGGCGAGTGCCGCGCGGACCACCGGGCGGCTGGCGCCAAGCGACCGCACCAGGTCGGCCTCCACGAGGCGGGCACCGGGGTGCAGCTCGCCGCTGACGATCGCCCGCCGCAACTCGGCGTACGCCGCGTCCTCGACCCCTACGCGCGCAGTGCTCACGCGCCGCTCCGCGCCGCCGCGATCTCGGTCAGTCGGGTGCGCGTGGCCCGGCTCAGGTGCGCGCTGACCCCCAGCTCGTCGAGGTACTCCACGGCCGCGGTCATCTCGTGCACCCGGCGGGCCGCGTGCTGCCGGGTGCCCTCGACCAGCCGGGTCACCAACGGCTCGCCGGCCGCCTGGAGTTCGGCGACGATCTGGTCGCGCAGCCAGTCCTGCTGCCCGGCCGCTTCGGCCGCGTCCAGTGCCTCGCCGATGACGGCGGCGAGACCCTTCATGAAGACGCTGCGCAGCATCTTGGCCCCGGCGGCCGCGCCGGGTTGGTCACCCGCGTCCGTGACCGGCACGCCGAGCGGACGCAGGAACGCGGTGAGCCGCTCCCGGCCCGGGCCGGCGAGCAGCAGCGGTGTGCGCAGCCCGGCCCGCGGCACCGGCGCGAGCACGGCGGCGTCCACGAACGCCGCGGGTACGCCCGCCAGCACCCTGTCGATCTCCCGCTTGGTGCGCGGGCTGGCGCTGTTCAGGTCGGCGTAGACGGCGTTCGGGCGCAGGCCGGGCGCGCACTCGCGGGCGACCTGGACGGCGACGGTGGCCGAGTTGAGGCTGAGCACCACGTCGGCGTCCGCCACCGCGTCGGTGTCTGACAATCAAGCGCCGCGTGATGGGCGCCGGCTGCCCGGGCACGCCGGGTACGGTGACACCCGAACGCCGGCGCGGCCGACGACGACCACAGTGGAGCGTGTGTGACCACCGACAAGCACCCCACCACCCCCGATACCGGGTCCGCGATCGGGGCGTACTTCGCGGTGCTGATCGACAAGATCCGGCGGGCGGCGGACACCCAGGCGCAGGCGCTGGCGGCCGCAGCGGACGCCTGCGCCGAGGCGCTCGCCGCCGGCGGTGTCGTCCACCTCTTCGACACCGGCCACATGATCTCCCAGGAGCTGGTACGCCGCGCCGGTGGGCTGGTCGCGTTCACGCCGCTGCGATATGGCGGTGTGCTCGACAACTCGAACCTCCACCGTGGGCGGTCACTGCCGTCCGGGGAGGAGGCGGAGCGTACGTTGCTGCGCTGGGTGTTCGCCGGCGACAGCCTGCGCCGGGGCGACGTGTTGGTGATCAGCTCGGTGTCCGGGACGTCGGTGCGGGTGGTCGAGTTGGCGTTGGCCGCGCGAGCGGCCGGACTCCTCGTCGTCGCGCTCACCGCACCGGCCCACTCCGGTCGGCTGGCCCCCGAGCATTCCAGCGGGCGCCGGCTGTACGAGATCGCCGACCTGGTGCTGGACAACCAGGCCCCGTACGGCGACGCGATGCTGCGCATCGACGGGCTGGACGTGGCGGCCAACCCGGCCTCCGGGGTGGTGGGGGCGGCGCTGATGTGGGCGCTCAACGCCGGGATCATCGAACGCCTGGTAGCGAGGGGGATCGAGCCCACCGTGTACGAGAGCATCCATCTGCCCGATGGCCCGGCCCGGGTCGAGGCGGCTGAGGCACGCTACGCGGAGAGGGGGATCTGACGTGCCGGCGACCGAGGAACCTGCGGCTGCCCGCTCGGCGCCGGCCGGTCCGGCGGCCGGCCCGACGCCGGTCCACGGCTACCTGCGCTACCTCGACGCGGTCGCACAGTTCCTACGGGCGGCCCGCGATCAGCAGCAGGCGGTGAGCGAGGCGGCGGACGTGATCGCCGAGGCGATCGCGGCGGACCGGCGGGTGCGGGTGTTCGGCGCGAGCCACGCCGGCCTACTCGCCCAGGACCTGATGTACCGGGCCGGTGGCCTGGCGCCGATCGACGCCGTGCTGCCGGCCCCGCTGATGCTCGACGTCCGCCCGGTCACCGACACGTCCGTCGTCGAGCGTACGCCGGGCCTGGGCCGCGACCTCTTCACCGCCCTGGATCTGGCGCCCGGGGACGTGGTGCTGCTCATCTCGGTGTCGGGCCGGAATCCGGTCGTCGTCGAGGCCGCCGAGGTCGCCCGCGAGCGCGGGGCGTTCGTGGTCGCCCTGACCTCGCTCACATACTCGCGCAGCGTGGCCGCCCGGGGGCCCGCCCGGTTGTTCGAGCGCGCCGACCTGGTGATCGACCTTCCCGGGGCGGTCGGCGACGCGTGCGTCCCCGTCGGGGCCGGCGACCTGCTGGCCGGGCCGACGTCCTCGGCGGTCGGCGCGGCCATCCTGCACGGGTTGTGCGTCGAGGTCGCCACCCGGCTGGCCGCCCGGGGGATCGATCCCCCCGTCTACCGTTCGGCCAATCTGGACGGCAGCGAGCAGGCGAACCAGCGCCTGGTCGAGCGGTACCGCGGCCGCGTCAACTACCTCGGCTGACCGCGGCGCGGTGGTGCGGCGCTGGCCGACCGAGGGACGGCCGCCGAGCCCGGCCAGGTGGATCATCACGACCGCCCGCAACCGGGCCAGCGCTCGGCGGGGCCAGCGTGCAGTATCGACGGGCCATCGGCCGGAACTGGGCGCGCGGCGCGCGTGTGGTCGACCAGCCGAGGCCGGCAGCATGCGCCGGGTGGGGCCGGGTCCGGGGGTGCGTGCCGGATCTCAGCGGTGCCCGTAGCTGGTGTTCGAGTCGGCCATGGCGCAGCGCCTGGTGCGGGCCAAGGGCAAGATCCGCGACGCGGGCATCCGTACCAGGTGCCGGCCGACACCGAGCTTCCCGACCGGCTCCGAACTCATGCCCGACGAGCCGGAGGTGCTCGGGCTGCTCGCGCTCAAGCTGCTGGTCGAGGCACGGCGGCCCATCCGTACCACTGTGGATGGCGATCTGGTGTCGCTGGCCGAGCAGGACCGCGGCCGCTGCGACCGGACGTTGATCGCGGAGGGCCAGGCGATCGTCCGGCGGTGCCTGCGGCGCGACCGACCCGGCCCGTACCAGATCCAGGCGGCCATCAACGCAGTGCACAGCCGCCATCCGCGCCGACCGGCTGCCTCGGCTCGGTCGCGACATCGAGGCGGCGCGGGCGTACCACGCGGCGATCGCCCGCACCGGCAACGCCGCCGAACGTGACTTCCTTGGGCGCAGGCGCGAGGAGGCGGGTAGCGCTAATGCCGGGCTCGGCGCATCATGGGCCGCCGGGTCGCAGAAAGTGACGCAGGGTCAGGCCGAGGCGCGGTACGTCGGCTTCAGCGGCTGCCATCGTCGAAGGGCCGACGTCATGAGCTCCATCCTGCTCGCCACCTGGGAGGGTGGCGGCAACGTCCCGCCCACGCTGGGCATCGCGGCGGAGTTGCGCACGCGGCGGCACCAGGTGCGGGTGCTCGGTCACCCGCAGCAGCGTGACGTCTTCGAATCCGCCGGCCTGAGGTTCGAGCCGTACCGGCATGCGCGTGCGTGGTCGCCGACGAGGCGGAGTGATGCCCTGGGATGGGCGTACGGCTACCTGCGTCTGTGCACCGATCGTGGCACCGGCAGGGACTTCACCGAGTCGGTACGGCGGGAACCGACGGACGTGGCGGTCGTCGACTGCATGACCCTCGGCGCACTGAAGGCGGCGCACCGGATGGGTATCCCACGCGCCGTGCTGGTCCACACCTTCTACGAGTATCTGACCGAGCGGTTCGGTCGGGGCCCCCTCAACCTCGCCGCTCGAGTCAAGGGCATGCCTCCGAGTCCGCCGTGGTCCGCTGCGTGACGCCGGCGAACGTGGACACGGTCATCATCGACGGCAGGATCGTCAAGCAGGGCGGCAAGCTCCTCCACGTGGACGTGGACCAGGTGGTCCGCAACGCCGAGGAGTCCGCCAGGAACATCCTGAAGCGGTCCCGGCAAGCACGGTGACCTAGGCAGGGAGGTCGCAGCCGAAGGCCGCAGGCGCAGCGGCCCCTGCAGGCAATGAGAAAGGCCCTGGCCGGTGCCCCCTTTTTTGTTTGGGGGGCCCGGCCAGGGCCATTTTGCTGTGGCTGGTTGTGGTTTGCTGGTTGTGGTTCACCGCCTGGTCAGGTGGTGTTCCACAGGTCGGCGACCAGTTCGGCGG
>VSCG01000116.1:0-9799 GCA_047459115.1 Micromonosporaceae bacterium | reverse complement strand
ACGGCCAGCGCGGCCTGGCGCGGGCGGGCGCGCTCATCGTTGCCCCGCTCGGCGTCGCGCCCACAGCCAAGCCCCGCCGGCGACGAGCAGGGCCAGCGCCCCCAACGCGGCGAGCACGACCGTACCGCCGCCGGCCTGACCGGTCGGTGCCTCGCCCTCGGCGTGGGCCGGGCCGCTGGGTGCGGTGGTGGCCGGCGGCGTGGCGGAGGATGGCGCCGGTTCGCCGACGGTGAACGTGAACGCCCCCTGCACCGGGTGGCCGTCGCGGGAGACGACCCGGTACGCCACCGTGTAGGTACCGTCGGTCAACGGCTGGGTGAAGGTCACGCTGCCGCGCGGGCCGGACACCTCGGGTTCGCTGCTCGGCACCCGTTCAGCGCTGGCATCGGTGACCACGATGGTGGTGTACGTCGGGTTCAGGCTTTCGTTGAACTCCAGCGTCACCCGCTCGGGCGGGGTGGCGAGGACCGCGCCGTCGGCGGGGTCGGTGCCGATGAGCTGGGCGTGCGCCCAGGCCGGCCGCACGGGCGTGAGCGCCACGAGTACGGCGGCGAGGACCGCACCGATCACGCGGGCGGGCATCGCCAGGCGGAACCGAAAACCGCGCATCTTCACACTCCATGACATCTGTGCCTCACTCGACCGTCACGCGAGGACCTGCTCGCCGATCCACCCGCCCGGGTCGCAGCCGGGCGGGATCGCGAAGACGGCGGATCCGATCGGGGTGGTCCAGTCGTTGAGCAGGTCCAGTTCGGCCAGGCTGCGTTGGATAGGCAGGAACTGGCGCTCGATGTCGGCCTGGTAGGAGGCGAAGATCAGGCCGCTGTCCGCGTGCCCGTCGGGCCCCGGGACACCGTCGTAGTTGTACGACCGGCGCAGGATGCGCAGCCGCTCGTCGGGGACGTGGGCCCGCCGGATGTGCGCGAAGTCCGGGATGACCGGTAGGCCGAGATCGTTGGTCGCGGCGAAGTCCGGCGGGTCGTGCTCGGCATGGCCGGTCAGTGGTGCGCCGGTGTCCAGGCGCCGGCCGATGACGAATTCCTTCTCGGCGCGGCCGAGCAGGTCCCACGTCTCCAGGTTCATCTGGATGCGCCGGATGACGAGCGTGGTGCTGTCCCGCAGCCAGTCCGGGCCGTCCGGCACCCACACCGCCTGTTCGAACGCGGCGGTACCGGGCCTCGGATTGACGGTTCCGTCGAGCTGGCCCATCAGGTTGCGTTGCGTGAACGCCTCGTCCAGCACGCCCCGGCCGTTGCGGAAGCCCTGCTGCACCCACCGCACGGTCGCGAACGCGCGGGCGTCCTTGATCAGCACGCGTTGGGTGTGCGCGACGGTGAGCGGGTCGTCGGCGCAGATCTGGATCAGCAGGTCGCCACCGGACCAGGCCGGCTGCAGCCGGTCGATGGGGAACGGCGGCAGGTCCGCGACCGAGGGTGGCCGCCGGTCGTCGCGTCCCGCGGCCCGGTACAGGCCGGGGCCGAAGCCGAAGGTGACGGTGAGCCGCGCCGGCAGGTGGGCGAGTTCCGGCTCGGTGTCGGCCAGCGCCGGCTGCCCCTGGGTGAGCCGGGCGGCGTCGTCGGTCAGCAGCCGCATCATCCGGCCCAGGGCCGGCCGGTCGACGTCCGGGGCGAGCGTGAACGCCACGAACGACGCGTACGCCTGCGGGTGGGTGGCGACCCCGGACTGCCGGGGGCCGTAGAACGGCTCGGTGGCGGTGCCGAACTCCGCGACCGGGCGAGGCTCGGCCGGGGTGCGGTCGCGGCCGGCGGCCGCGACCGCACCCCCGGCAGCCAGGGCACCGCCGAGCGCCACGACACCACCGGTGAGCAGACGCCGCCGGCTCACCGGCGCCGGGCCGTGGGCGGTGTGCGAGGGATCGGCAGTCATGGTGTCGGGTGGTCGTGCGTGTCCGGGGCGTAGCTTTCGCCGGCGCCGGCGAACGGCTTGGCCACCGCGGTGAACGTGACGGTTCCGCCGTCGGCGAGGGTCAGCGTGATGGGTACCTCGTCGCCCGGCTTGATCGGCTTGCTGAGGTCCATCAGCATGAGGTGGTCGCCGCCGGGCTCGAGGGTGTGGCTGCTGCGCGCCCTGATGGTGAACCCGTCGGCCGCCGGGCGCATCACCATCGCGCCGTCCGTCATGGTCGTCTCGTGCAGTTCCATCGGCGAGACCGGTGAGGCCGCGCTCACCACGGTCACGTCGGTGTCTGCGTCGTTGACCAGAACGGCGAATGCGGCTGTCATCCCGGAGTCGGCGGCCTTCACCCACGCGTCGCGCACCGTGAGGGTCGCGGCCACGCCGTCGGCCGCCGCTCTTGTCGACGGCGCGCCCGGTGGGTCGGCCGTTGCGCCGCACCCCGCTGCAGCGCCGATCGCGAGGATGGTCGTGAGTGCGGCGAGTGCAACCGTGGTCGTCGGGCGTCCCCGGCGGCTGTCGGGCCCGGTTTTCCGCATCCTCTTCCTTCCCGTTCGCGTCCTTCGCCGGCCGTTCGCCGCCCGGCCGGGTGGTCCGCCCATTGGTCGTCTGGCGCGGCGTGTGGAGTTCCCGGCGGTGCGTCACACCGCAGGCAGTCGAGCGTGATCTCGGACACCCGCCGATGGCTCGCCAGCCGCCGCCGGGACCCCTACTGGGCAAGCGTTGGACGCGTTCGCGCGCCCCGGCCCTCGGTCTGCGCGGCGACGAGGGCGACCAGGACGACGAGGGCGCCGAGCGCCTGGGCGGCGGTGAGCGTCTGGTCGAGCACCAGCCAGCCGAGTGCAGTGGCGACCAGCGGGCTGAGCAGGCCGAGGAAGGTGACGCTGGTGGGGGACAGCGCGGCTACTCCGCGGAAGAAGAGGATGTACGCGAGCGCGGAACCGATCAGCGTGAGGTAGCCGTACCCGATCAGGTTGGCGGCGGTGAGCGTCGCGGGTGGGGGGCCTTCGACAAGCAGCGTGGCGGGCACCAGCAGCAGGCCGCCGGCGGCGAGTTGCCAACCGGTGGTGGCGAGCAGGGGGGCGGGTGAGGTCCAGCGTTTGCTCAGCACGACCCCGAGGGCCATGACGGCCGCGGCGCCGAGCGCGGCGGCGACGCCCAGCCCGTCTAGGCGCGCGTCGGCGCGCAGCACCAGCAGGCCGACGCCGGCCACGCCCGCGGCGGCGGCGAGCGCGGTACGCAGGGTCAGGCGCTCGCCGAGCAGCCCGGCGGCGAGCAGCGCGACCAGCAGCGGCTGCACGGCGCCGACGGTCGCGGCCACCCCGCCGGGCAGTCGGTAGGCGGCGATGAACAGCAGCGCGAAGAACGCGCCGATGTTCAGCGTGCCGAGCACCAGTGAGCGCCACCACCAGGCGCCGGTCGGCAGCCGTCGGGTGAGGGCGATGAGCAGCACGCCTGCCGGCAACGCGCGTACCGCCCCGGCGAGCAGCGGACGACCGGGCGGCAGCAGCTCGGTGGTGACCAGGTACGTGGTTCCCCAGACGGCGGGCGCCAGCGCGGTCACCGCGAGCACCTGTAGCCGATCGCTAAGCACCAGGACAATGTTCCGTGTTCGCCACACTGCGCCGCCGCGGGCCCCCGTACCGGCTGACGCGGGCCGAACTCGCCGGGCCAGGTGGGACGTCGAGCGGTGAGGTGTCCGGCAGCGCTCAGCCGTGCCGGATGTCGAAGGCGACGACGTGGATGCCGTCCGTGCGGGTCAGCTCCAGCACCCGCATCGCGAGCACCTGGTCGCTGCCGGGCGCCACCTGGATGCCGAGCCCGTAGGTGACGTGGCCCTCGAAGTCACCGGCGAAGCCGTACCCGCGTAGGTTGGGCATGCCCAGGTCCGGTCGGGGCGCGGTGGTGATGGTGGAGCGGCCGGCGTCGTCGTGGGCGCGCGCCCCGGTGAACCGGATCCGCACCGTGCCGTTGCCCGGCAGCCTGATCGGATCGCCGGTGCCCTCCGCCTCGACCTGGCCGACGTAGCCGAACTCGTAGGACGGGAAGCCGCCGCGGAAGTAGAACGAGATGCGGCTGTAGCCGGGTGGGTCGCCGGGGTGGTCCGCGGCGTGGATCTCCACCAGGTACGGCAGCTGACTCAGGTCGGGATTCGTCACCTGCACCAGCGGTGCGGGCACCCCCCAGTCGTACGCGGTGCGGAACGTGGTCACCGTCGGGCCGGTCGGTGTCGGTGTGGGGTCCGGGGCCGGGCTCGCCGGGCCAGCGGCCGTCGTCGGGGGCGGCCCGGTGTCCGTCGGCGCGGGTCCCGGATCGTCCGGCCCGCACGCGGTGACGGTGAGCAGCAGCAGCGCCGCGACGGCGACAGGGGGGCGCGGGAACCTCATGCCGACATGATGATCCACGCGCTCGCGACATCAACGGCCCGAAAGTCCCGATTCGCCGCCCTAACGGCCAGTTTGCCCGTCAAGGATTAGACACCCGCCCGCGGAATCGGCTCCCGGTGACCGATGAGTCTGCCCGCCCCGCCCCGTCTGACCGTACGAGTGGACAGCACGCGGAAGGAGATCACGATGACGACGAACCAGACCGCCGCCGGCACCGGCTACGGGTACACCGTCTCCCGGGTCGTGGACGCCCCGGTCGACAAGGTGTGGGCGGTGTGGACCCAGGACAAGCACTACGAGGGGGTGTTCCACGCCCAGCCCGGCTCGGTCAGGCTGGACGTGCGGCCTGGCGGCGCGTGGCGAGCCGTGATGGTCACCCCCGACGGCGGCGAGCACCCGCTGACCGGCACCTACCGGGAGGTCGTGGAGAACCGCCGGCTGGTGACCGCGATGGACATCCCGGGGCGCGAGCCCACCCCGATGGTCATGGATCTGATCGACCTCGGCGGCAAGACCCGGATCGTGCTGAGCCAGGTCTGTGAGACCAGCGAGGAGCGCGACCAGGCCAAGGAGGGCAGCGAGGTCCTCCTGCAGTGGTGCGACGAGTACCTCGCCACCGTCTGAGGTCTGGCGGGCACCGGTAGCGGACAGGGGTATGCGCAGCCGAGGCGCGCCTACCCCTGTCCGGGCGACGGGGTCGAGTCGTCGACGGCGCGGTACCGGCGGTCGTAGTAGGCGAGTGCCGGGCCGGCGGACGGGTTCGGGTGGATCTCCAGGACCTCGGCGACGACCACGGTCGAGTCACCGACGGGCACCGCCTCCAGGCGCCGGCAGCGCAGCGCCACGAGCGCGCTCGGCAGGACGGGTTCGCCGGTCGGCAGCGTGGACCATCCCTGCTCGGCGGTGAAGCGTGGCGCGTCCGGGTCGGCGAAGGCGCGCGCGACGTCGACGTCGCGGGCGGCCAGCAGATGCACGACGAACGTCTCCGCGGCCAGCACCGTGCGTGACGACCTGGTGGTCGCGGAGAGGGAGAAGGAGAGCGCGAGCGGCTTGAGCGACACGGAGGCGACGCTGGAGGCGGTGAGCCCGACCGGACCGTTCGGCCCGATGGCGGATATCAGCGCCACACCCGCCGGGAACCGGCGGAACGCCGCCTTGAACTGCTCAACCAGGTCGTGCTGTTCGTCGCCTCGCATCGTTCGCCCTTCTCGCTGCCGTTCGCCCTTCTCGCTGTCGTTCGCCACGTAACTATGCGCTCGCCGGCGGGATCGGGAAGTTGGTACGCAACACCTCGTCCGGGTCGTAGGCCCGCTTGACCTGGCGCAGCCGGCCCAGTGTCGGCTCGGGGAACGCGTCGGCGAGCCGCTGCGGCCGCGGGTCGGTCTCGAAGTTCAGGTAGAGGCCGTCGGAGTGCGGGTGGACCAGGGCGTCCCAGGGTTCGTCGAGGCTGGCCC
This sequence comes from Micromonosporaceae bacterium, assembly GCA_047459115.1. Taxonomy (GTDB): domain Bacteria; phylum Actinomycetota; class Actinomycetes; order Mycobacteriales; family Micromonosporaceae; genus VSCG01. Next base: position 4,044 of record VSCG01000116.1, on the reverse strand, counting down.
GCCGCGGGCCGGCGCCGAAGGCCACCACGGAGAAGTTCTGGTGCCGGTGCGGGTACGCGGTCTCGGCCGGGTCCATGTCGTTGACCGCGCCGCCGACGGCGCGGAGCTGGAGGAAGTACGACACCCGGTTCTGGACCAGGTGCGCGAGCCCGCGCGCGACTTCCGGGGTGAGGTGGTTGACGAGCGCAGAGCGGGTGATCGGGTCGCGTCCGGCGGAGGTGTAATGCGGCTCGGTGGGGGCCATGATGCCCGAGTACGGCGTGAGCACGGCCTGGTGGTCGAGCACGGGCGCGATGTCGGCCATCCGGCGCAGCGCGGCGACGGCCGCGTCGGTGTCGTCGCTGGCGTACACGGTCATGGCACGGGCGACCACGGACGGCGCACCGCGGCCGGTCGGTGACAGGACGATGAAGCTGGTGAGTTCGCGCGGCGCGGATTCCACCACCTGCCCCCAGCGTTCGAGCACCCCGGCGGCGTCGCTGGCATCCAGCAGCAGGACTGAGAACACCACGTTCCCGATGGGAACGGCCTCGAGTTCGAGCGAGGTGACGACGCCCATGTTGGCGCCGGCGCCGCGTAGCGCCCAGAACAGGTCGGGGTGGTTGTCGGCGTCGGCACGCACGATGCGCCCGTCCGCGAGGACGACCTCGGCGGCGCGGACATGGTCGATGGTCAGGCCGTGCAGGCGGGCCAGGTACCCCTGGCCGCCCGCGGTGGCCAGACCGCCGACGCCGACACCGCCGTAGTCGCCGGGACTGATCGCCAGGCCGTACGGGGCGAGCGCCGCCGCGACGTCGCCCCACCGGGCGCCGGCCCCGAGCCGGACCCGCCGGGTGCGCTCGTCGATCACCTCGATGGAGTTGAGGGCGCTCAGGTCGATGACGATGCCACCGTCGTTCGTGGAGCGTCCGCTGATGCCGTGCCCCCCGGACCGTACGGTCATCTCCACGTTCTGCTTGCGCGCAAAGCTGATCGCCTCGGCGACCTCCCCAGTGTCGCGGGGTCGCAGCACGAGACCGGGCTTGCCGGGGTACATGTAGGTGGAGCGCACCGACTCGTACCCGCGGTCGCCGGGTTCGACGGCGCGTTCGGCGAGTGACGCCGGGATGTCGTCGTAGGAGATGCCCTCGCGGCGCGCGGCCAAGGCGGCGGCGCCGCGGCGGCGACCGGCGGGTACGGTGCCGGCCGAACGGCGTTCCGCGGCCACGAGTTCCCGCAACGCGGGCGCGACCTCCTCGCCGAAGATCTGGATCGCGGTCGGGTCGTCGCCGGCGAGGATGAGGCTTCCGATGCCCTTCTCCAGAACGTACGGGGCGAGTTGCTCGACCCACTGCTCGGGCGGCCCTTGCAGGAAGCCCTGGTTCCGGCCGGTGAAGACACCGCTGATGTTGAGGATCCGGCGGATCTCGCTCGGGTGGCGTCCGGCTTCGGCCGCCGCCTCGTCGATGCGGGCGTTGCCTTCGGCAAGACCCTCCGGGCCCACGTACGACAGCGTGACCGACCAGCCGTCGGCGGCCCGGCCCACGAGCCGCAGCATGCGAGGTTTGAGCGCGCCGACCCAGATCGGAATGTCGTGCGCGGGCGCCGGTCCCCGGCCGACCCCGGTGACCCGGTGGTACGTGCCGTCGACGGTCAGGGGGGCGGGGTTCGCGGTGTCCCACATCCCGCGGATGATCTCGATGGCCTCGCCGAGCGCCTCGACGCCCTGCCCCGGCGTGAGCCGCGCGACACCCATGGATTCGATCGCGTCCCAGAAGGCGCCGGCGCCGAGACCGAGCACGAAACGTCCGTCGGACAGCAGGTCGAGGCTGGCGGCCGCGCGGGCCAGCACCGCGGGGGGACGCATCGGGAGGTTGAGCACGTTGCCCGATACGTGGATGCGCTCGGTTGCCGAGGCGACCCAGGTCAACAGCGTCCATGTGTCGAGGAACCCCGGGTTGTAGGGGTGGTCCTGGAAGGTCGCGATGTCCAGGCCCGCCGCCTCACTGAGCTGGGCGAGCTGGACCGGCACCTGCGGGTTCCTGTTCTGGGGCGTGATGAACGTCCCGAAGGTCAGGTCGTGCCCGTAGTCCATGAGGTCGCTCCGACAGGTGATGTCGTCTGCCCTATCAATAATGAAGAGTACAACACATTGGTGAAGTAGATTACCTGTATCTTCAATCACTTGCTAGGATCGGGCACATGACCATCCGTGACGCCCGCCGAGCTGCAGGCCCCGGTGCCGGGCCGGAGTTCGTCGGTGAGTTCGGCTGGGCGCTCACCGTGCTGCTGCGGGAGTGGAGGTCCCGGGTGGAGGCGGTGGTCGGCGACCTGCCGCACGGATCACGTGGCTACCAGGTGCTGGCTGCGGTCGTGCGTGAGGAACCGCCCACACAGGCCTCTCTGGCTCAGCGCCTGTGCATCGACCGCAGCGTGATGACCTACCTCATCGACCGGTACGTCGAGTGTGGCCTGGTCGAGCGCCAGCAGGATCCGGCCGACCGGCGTGCCCGTCGCATCGTGCCGACCGAACGCGGGCGCAGGACTCTCGATGAACTCGACGCCCGCGTGCGGGAGGTGGAGCGGGAGCTGCTGGGCTCGGTGCCCGAGGCGGACCGGCTGGTGCTGCGCCGGTTGCTGCGGCAGGCGGCCGACGCGGTCTCCCACGACGCTAAGGCGACTCAGCCGACTGACGGCATGGGCAGGGGCTGACCGCCGGCGGTTCCCTTTCGATGCGGGCGAGGGTAACGGCCCGCTGTCTCCAGCCGACGGAAGACCACCCGTCGACCGGAGACAGCCGGCGTCAGGAATGTGGCGCCTGGCGATGCGTCAGGCGCCGATGTAGCCCTTGGAGCGGAGCCATTCCTCGGCGACCTCGGCCGGCTCCTTGCCGTCGATGTCGACCTGGCCGTTGAGCTCCTGCAGCACCGAGTCGGTCAGTGCCTCCGCGATGGGCTTGAGAACCTTCTCGATGTCCGGGTGCTGGTCGTAAACGGACTTGCGGACTGTCGGTGCAGGGTTGTAAACGGGGAAGAACTGCTTGTCGTCAGTGAGGATGGTCAGGTCGAGAGCCTTGACCCGTCCGTCCGTGGCGGTGCCCACACCGAAGGTGCAGGGGTTGTCGTTGGCCACGGCGTTGAAGATGGCACCGTCGGCGAGGGTGGCGACGTGGGGCTTGGAGATCGTGAAACCGTAGGCGGCCTGCAAACCCGGGAATCCGTCGTTGCGGCTGGCGAACTCGTTGCCGACGCAGAACGAAGCCTTCGCCGGATCCGTGTTCGCGAGCGCGGCGTACTCGGAGAGCGTGCGGATCCCCAACTGCTCGCTGGTGGAGGTCTTCACCATGATGGCGTAGGTGTTGTTCGCCGGGGCCATCGGCAACCACTTGATCTCGTGCTTCGACAGGTCCTCTTCGGCCACGGCGTCGTACTGCGCCACTGGGTCGTTGATCGGGTCCGTGTGCTGCAGATGGTTGATCCACGCGGTTCCGGTGTACTCCCAGTACATGTCGATGTTGCCGGACGTCAGCGCCGCGCGAGTGGCGTTGCTGCCCTGGATCCCGCACTGCTCGGTGACGGTCGCGCCCACCGACCGCAGTGCAAGGCTGGTGATCTTGCACATGATGAGCTGCTCGGTGAACTCCTTGGAGCCGACCGTGAGGGAGACGCCGTCGAGTGTGGTGGTCTCGGCGAGGCTGCCGCCCTTGACGTCGGCGTCGGAGCTGTCGGGATCGCTGAAGCACCCCGCCGTCGCCGTGACGAGGGCAAGGGAGGCGGCGGCGACCAGCCACCGGAACGGGCGCTTACTGCGTGCGGGATGCACGTGATCTCTCCTCTCGTTGGGGCCCAAATGCAGAAATCCGTGGCGACGTCAGATGCCACGAGGCCGCAGGTAACGTTCGGCGATACCGACGAGCCAGTCGCTGGCCAGCGCGAGTACGGCCGTCAGGACGCTGCCAGCGACAAGGACCGGTGTCCGGTTCAGAGCGATGCCGATGTTGATGAGGTTGCCTAAGAGTTCCTAACAAAGTCGTACGACGTGTCGGTATGTGATGATGCAGGTGGC
>VSCG01000115.1:0-9813 GCA_047459115.1 Micromonosporaceae bacterium | reverse complement strand
CGACCGCGCAAGAGCCGGCCATCGACGAGGAGAGCGCAACCGAGTCGGAGCCGGCGACCGAAGCAGCGGCCGACGCCGAGGTCGAGTCGGCGCCGGAGGAGACGGCAGCAGCGGAGGCGGCGGCCCAGCCGGAGACCGCGATGGGCGCCGAGCCGACGCCGGCGGACGTGGCCGAGGTGGTCGCAGAGGCTGAAGCGGCGACGCTGGACGCCGACGCGGCCGTGGCCGAGGCGGAGAGCGCCGTGACCGAGGCGGAGAGCGCCGAGGCAAAGGCGGAGAGCCCGGCAGAGGCCGGTCTCGCCAAGGCCGTCGCGCTGCTGCGCCCCGGCGATGTCGCGGAGACCCCGATCGCCGTCTGGACCCCCGATGCCATCGAGCAGATGCGGGCCGAGTGGCGCGCGGTCCAGGAGCTGTTCATCGACGAGCCGGAGACCGCGGTCGCCAAGGCCCACGAGCTGGTCACCAAGGCGGTGCACGCGCTGGCGGACTCGCTGCTCGCGGTGGCCGACCTCGACGTGCGCAAGCGGTCCGAGCGGCCGGACACCGAGGAGCTGCGTGTGGCGATGCGCCGGTACCGCGACTTCCTCGACCGCGTGCTCGCGCTCTGAGACGGCCACGCCCGCCGCGGGTGGCCCATGCCACGGTGGGTGCGCGGGGTACGTCGGGGACCGGGGCGAGGGCGCCGGTCCCCGACGTCACTGCGCACGAGTCACGGCGACCGGGACGCGATCGGACGAGAAGGCCGCCGGAGACGGCGAGGGGCCGCCCGATGCCGAGGAGGGCACCCGGCGGCGGGTGGCGGCGCGACTCACGAGACCCGGGCGGGTGTCACGGACCGCTCCTGGCTGGGCAGTGCGGGCGAGATCCCGGCTCCGGACGTGGCCACCAGCTCTGCCCGCACGTGCGGGCGGGCCGCGGGGTGGTGCCGCTGGACCCAGGTGACCAGCCGCTCACGCACCAGGCAGCGCAGACTCCACTGCGCGGAACTGTCGGCCGCGCTGATCAGTGCCCGCACCCGGATGAACCCGCCGGTGGCGTCGATGACCTGGAGATTGACCACCCGCTGGTCCCACAGATCCGTGCTCTCGACGATGCGGCGCAGCTCCGCGCGCATCTCCTCGATCGGCACCGACCAGTCCACGTCGATCTCGATGGTCCCCAGTATCGAGGACCCGGTCTTCGTCCAGTTCTGGAACGGGTTGTTCGTGAAGTATGAGCTCGGCAGGATGAGCCGCCGCTCGTCCCAGATCCGGACCACGACGTAGCTCAACGTGATCTCCTCGATCCTGCCCCACTCGCCTTCCACGACCACCACGTCGTCGAGGCGTATCGCGTCGCCGAACGCCAGATGCAGCCCGGCGAAGACGTTGCCCAAGGTGGTCTGCGCGGCCAGCGCCGCAACCACGCCGACCAGGCCGGCCGACGCGAGCACACTGGCCCCGGCAGCCCGCGCCTGCGGGAAGGTCATGAGCATCGCGGCCAGCGCGAGCACGGCGATCACCGCCACCGTCACGCGGCGGACCACCCGTACCTGCGTGTGGATGCGGCGGGCGGTGAGGTTGTTCTCGACGTCGATTCGGAAGCGTCCGAGCGCCGCGTCCTCGAGCACCAGCAGGAGGGCGGTGACCTGCCATGCCACGGCGGCCACAATGGCCACGCCGAGCACCCGCTGGATGGGCTCCCGCCAGGCGCCGTCGATGCTCGTGGGCAGCGTCGCCCGCGTCACCACGAGAAACACCAGGACCTGCGTTGGGCGATGCGCCCGTTGCACGAGACTCCGCACCAATTGTGATCGCCGAGCCAGGTGCCGGAGCACGACGTACAACACGGCCAGCGCGAGCATCGATCCGGCGACCGCGAACAGCGGCATGGTCAGGTCACTGAGGACGTCCAGTCGGACCGGCATTGGTCGTCCTTCCCACCGATGAGATGGCCAGCCAAGGTCAACTCCGAACGGTACGGCACCTACCGTTCGCGGCTTCCGCCGGGTTTGGGATCCGGGATCGCACAGCCCAGCGTCGATTTCTCGATGACACCTCTTGCGCTCCGGGAGAAAACTCATCTAGCGTTGAGTTCATCAGGCGTTGAATTTCGGAGGTGCCGCCCATGGAGACCGCGATCGAGGTCCGGGACCTCGTCGTCCACCGCGGCAACCAGAAGGTCCTGCACGGCCTCACCTGTCGGGTTCCCCGGGGCTGCGTGATGGGGCTGCTCGGCCCCAGCGGCAGCGGCAAGACCACGCTGATGCGCGCCATCGTCGGCGTGCAGATCATCACGTCCGGCACGGTCACCGTGCTCGGCGAGCCGGCCGGCTCGCCCGCGCTGCGGCGACGGGTCGGCTACCAGACCCAGGCACCGAGCGTGTACCCGGACCTGACCGTGCGGGAGAACACCCGCTACTTCGCCTCGCTGTACGGCCTCGGCGCGGCAGCGGCTGACGCGGCGATCGCCGCCGTGGGGCTGGGCGACGCCGCGAGCCAGTTGGTCAGCACGCTCTCCGGCGGCCAGCTCAGCCGCGCCTCGCTCGCCTGCGCGCTGGTCGCCCGGCCGGAGGTGCTCGTCCTCGACGAGCCGACCGTCGGGCAGGACCCGGTGCTGCGCGAGGAGCTGTGGCAACGGTTCCGCGACCTGGCCGCGAACGGCACCACCCTGCTCATCTCCAGCCACGTGATGGACGAGGCGGACCGCTGCGACCGGCTGCTGCTCATCCGCGACGGTCGGCTCATCGCCGACGACACGCCCGCGGGCGTCAAGGCCGCGGGCGGCACCAGCGACCTCGACCAGGCGTTCCTCACCCTGATTCGCACCCATGAGATGGCGGCCACGGAAGGCGGGACGGCATGAGGATCCTCGTGAGCACCACCGGGCGCATCCTGCGGCAGCTGCGCCACGACCGGCGTACCGTCGCCCTGCTGGTGGTCGGGCCCGTCCTGCTGCTGACCCTGCTCTACTACATGTTCGACGACAGTGCCCTGCCACCGGGTCTGCCGTCGCTGTTCGACCGGATCGGGCTGATCATGCTCGGGGTCTTCCCGTTCGTGATCATGTTTCTAATCACCAGCATCGCCATGCTGCGCGAACGCACCAACGGCACGCTGGAGCGCCTGCTCACCACCCCGCTGCGCAAGACCGATCTGCTGTTCGGCTACGGCATCGCGTTCGGCCTGGCCGCCGCCGTCCAGGCCACCGTCGCGGCCGGGGCGGCGTACTGGCTGTTCGACCTCGACACCGCCGGCCACACCGGGCTGGTGATCCTCATCGCGATCGCCAACGCGGTGCTCGGCGTCGCGCTCGGCCTGTTCTGCAGCGCGTTCGCGCGGACCGAGTTCCAGGCCGTGCAGTTCATGCCGGTCGTGGTGCTGCCGCAGGCGCTGCTGTGCGGGCTGTTCGTGCCGCGCGACCAGATGGCCGGGTGGCTCGAGGCGATCAGTAACGTGATGCCCATGTCGTACGCGGTCGAGGCGCTGCAGGAGGTCGGCGCGCACGCCGAGCCGACCGGCGTTCTGTGGCGGGACCTCGGCATCGTGGTCGGCTGCGTCATCGTGGCGCTCGTGGCGGCGGCCGCGACGCTGCGGCGGAGGTCCGGATAAGGGTGAGGGGCCGCAGGACCGGTCGGCGCCGTGGCAACCCGGACACCCGGGCCGCGATCCTCGAGGCCGCGCGCGACCTGTTCGCCGAGCGCGGCTACGACGCCGCGTCCATCCGCGCCATCGCGGCCCGCGCGGGTGTCGACGCCGCCCTGGTCCACCACTACTTCGGTACCAAGGAGCGGCTGTTCCTGACCGCCATCCGGGTGCCGGTCAACCCAGCCGAGCTGCTCCCCGAGGTCCTCGCCGGCAGCCGCGAGGAGATCGGGGAGCGGCTCGTACGCACCTTCCTGCGGATCTGGGACTCCCCGGTCGGCGCCACCGCCGTGGCCCTGCTGCGCTCGGCGATGAGCAACGACTGGACCCTGCGGCTGCTGCGGGAGTTCCTCACCACCCAGATCCTGCGCCGGGTGCTCGCCGAGGTCCCGCTCGACCCGGCCGAGGCGCCGTACCGTGCGAGCCTGGTCGCCTCGCAGATGGCCGGGCTGGCCATGACCCGCTACGTGGTGCGGCTCGAACCGATCGCCAGCGCCCCGGCCGACTGGGTGGTCGCCGCGGTGGCGCCGACCGTGCAGCGCTACGTCTCCGGCGAGCTGCCCCGGCCCGGATCGGACCAGCCCGAACCGGACCGGCCCGGATCGGATTAGGGGCGCGGCGAGCGGGGACTAACTCCTCGGAGGCTGCGACATGACGACCACCCGCCGCCGGGTCCGGCTGTCCCGGGCGCTGGGCATCCCGCTGACACCCAAGTCGGTGCGGTACTACGAGCGCCGGCCGTACCCGCCGGGCGTGCACGGCCGCCGACGGCGCAAGCCCACCGACTACCAGGTGCGGCTGCTGGAGAAGCAGCGGCTGCGCCACCAGTACGACGTGAGCGAGAGCCAGATGCGCCGCGCGTTCGCCGAGGCGGCCAGGCGACCGGGCAAGACCGGCGAGAACCTGATCAGCCTGCTGGAGCGGCGCCTCGACGCGCTCGTGCACCGGGCCGGCTTCGCGCGCACCATCTACCAGGCCCGCCAGTTCGTCAGCCACGGCCACATCACAGTGGACGGGGCCAAGGTCGACGTGCCGTCGTACCGGGTGCGGCCGGGTCAGGTGATCGGGGTGCGCGAGCGCAGCCGCCAGCTCGAGCCGTTCGCGGTCGCCGCGAGCGGGGCGCACGCCGAGGGCCCGACCCCGCCGTACCTGGAGGTGAACCTGCCCGAGCTGCGGGCCACCCTGCTGCGCGAACCGGCGCGCGAAGAGGTGCCGGTCCGCTGTCAGGAGCAGCTGGTGGTGGAGTTCTACTCCCGCTGACGCGGGTCCCGGCAGCCCGGGGGCGGCTGGCTCAGGTGGTGCGGGTCTGTTCCAGCCAGGAGGCGTAGAGCCGGGCGTACACGGAGGATTTCTCGCGCACCAGGTCGTCGTGGTGTCCCCGTTGGACGATGCGGCCGGCGTCGAAGACGAGTACCTCGTCGGCGCCCTGCGCGGTGGACAGCCGGTGCGCGATCGCCACCGTCGTCCGGCCGCGGGTGACCGCGTCCAGCGCCCGCTGCAGCCGTACCTCGGTGGCCGGGTCGACGGCGCTGGTCGCCTCGTCGAGCACGAGCAGGTCCGGGTCGGCCACGTACGCCCGGGCGAGCGCGACGAGTTGCCGCTCCCCCACGCTCAGCGCCTCGCCGCGCTCCCCGACCGGGGTGTCCAGCCCGGCCGGCAGGCCGTTGACCCAGTCGGTGAGCCCCAGTTCGGCGAGCGCGAGCGCCAGGTCCTCGTCGGCGAGCGACGGTCGGCCGAAGCGGATGTTCTCCGCCACCGTGGCGTCGAACAGGAACCCGTCCTGCGGCACCATGACGACCCGCCGACGAAGTGAGGCGAACCGGACCCGGTCCAGCGGCACGCCGGAGAGCAGAATCTGCCCCTGGGTCGGGTCCATCAGCCGGGTCAGCAGTTTGGCGAACGTGGTCTTGCCGCTGCCCGTCTCCCCCACCACCGCGACCCGCGTCTTCGCCGGGATCTCCACATCCACATCGGACAGCACGGTCGGCCCGCCCGGGTAGTTGAACGCCACCGCGGCGAACCGCACGTCCAGCGGCCCCGGCGGCAGATCCAACCCGTGCTCCCCGGGGTCCGCCACGTCCGGCGCGGTGTCCAGCACGTCGAGCACCCGCCGCCAGCCGGCGATCGCGTTCTGCCCCTCGTTGAGCACCTCGGTCGCGATCTGCACGGGCTGGACGAACAGCGCGACGAGGAACAGGAAGGCGACCAGCCGCCCGATCCCCAGGTCGCCGCCGACCCCGAGCAGCACACCGACGACCACCACCGCCGCGGTCGCCAGCCCGGTGGCGATCTCCCCCGAGGAGAAGCTGATCACGCTGGTACGCAGGGCCCGGAACTGTGCCACCCGGTGCGCCTCGATCGCCTCGTCCAGGCGGGCCCCGGTGCGCCGCGACACCCCGTACGCGCGGATCACGGTGGCCCCGACGACGCTCTCGCCGATTGCGGCGAGCATCGCGCCCACCCGCTGCCGCACGATCCCGTACGCCCTGGCCAGCCGCCGCTGGAAGTGCCGGACGACCACCACCATCGGCAGGAACGCGGCGTAGACCACGAGCGTGAGCTGCCAGGAGTAGACCGCCATCACGATGGTGGTGACCACGATCTGGCCGATCGAGATCAGCAGGATCACCCCGCCCCACTGCACGAACTGGGTGATCTGGTCCACGTCCGAGGTCACCCGGGAGACCAGCGACCCGCGCCGCTCGGACTGCTGGTGCAGCATGGACAGGTCGTGCACGTGCCGGAACGTGCGGGTGCGCACGTTGGCCAGCGCCGTCTCGCTGACCGTGAACAGCCGGCGCATCATCAGGTACCCGCACGCCGTCGTGACGGCGAGCACACCCATCATCGTCGCGACCACCGCCGCGATCAGCGCCACGTTCGGTCCGCCGGGCACGGCCAGGCCGTGGTCGATGCCCTGCTGGATCGCGATGGGTACGGCGACCCGCCCGGCCATCGCGACGAGCGCCAGGGCCAGGGTGCCGGCGAGCCCGGTGCGCAGCTCGGGCGAGAGCGTCAGCCCTCGCCGCAGCGTCCGCCAGGTGGACTCCTCCGCGCGCGCCACCGTCTGCCCGCTCACCGCACCGTCTCCCGCTCGCGAGCCTCGTCGTACTCCTGCTCCTGCTCCCGCTCCGCCTCGGCCCGCTCGTACGCGGTGACCAGCTCCGCGTAGCCGGGCACGGTCGCCAGCAGCCGTTCGTGCGTGCCGCGGGCCACGACCCGGCCGTGCTCGAGGTAGACCACCTCGTCGGCGAGCGCGATGGTGGCCCGCCGGTACGCCACCACCAGGATCGACGTCTCCTGCTCTCGCAGCGCGGCCAGGATCGCCGCCTCCACCCGCGGGTCCACCGCGCTGGTCGCGTCGTCGAGGATCAGCAGCCGCGGCCGTCCGGCCAGTGCCCGGGCCAGGGTGAGCCGCTGACGCTGCCCGCCCGACAGCGACGTCCCGCGCTCCCCGACCGGCGTGTCCAGCGCCTCCGGCAGCCGAGCCACGAACCCGTCCGCCTGGGCCAGCCGAAGCGCCCGCCAGACCTCCTCGTCGCCGATGCCCGGCCGGTCGAGCGACACGTTGCCCCGGATCGTGTCGTCGAACACGAACGGCACCTGCGGCACCAGCGCGACGGTGGCGGCCAGGGCCCGTTGGTCCAGGTCGCGCACGTCCACGCCGTCGAGGCTGACCGTTCCGGCGACGGGGTCGACCAGGCGAGCGGCCAGCGACGCGATCGTGGACTTGCCCGAACCGGTCGGCCCGACGAGCGCCACGGTGCGGCCGGCAGGCACCTCGAACGTCACCCGGTGCAGCACGGTCTCACCCGGTCGGCCGTCGGCGGTGTCGTAGGCGAAGTCCACGTCCTCGAACCGCAACGTGGCCGGGCCGGCGCCGCTCGGCGCCCGCGTGCCGTACGCCATCTCGCCGGTCGCGGAGAGCACGTGGCGCACCCGCTCCCAGCCGGCGACGCTGCGGGGCAGTTCGGCGAGCACCCAGCCGATGGCCCGCACCGGGAAGGCCAGCACGGTGAACAGGAACGCGACCGCGACGACCTCGCCGATGTCCACGGCCCCGGCCCGCAGCCGGAGCGCGCCGACCACGAGCACGGCGAGCGTGCCGAGGCTCGGCAGGGTCTCCAGCAGCGGGTCGAACAGGCCCCGCACCCGGCCGACCCGCACCAGCGCGTCGCGCAACTCGAACGCCCGGGCCGAGAACCGCTCGGTCTCCGCAGCCTCCCGCCCCATCGTCTTGACCACCAGCGCGCCGTCGAAGCTCTCGTGGGCGATCGCGCTGACCTCGGCGCGCAACTGCTGGGCACGGGCCTGCCGCGGAGCCATGACCCGGGAGTAGACGACGTTGAGACCGAACAGCGCCGGGAACAGGGCGCACCCCACCAGGGCCAACACCCAGTCCACGACGAACAGCGACGCGACCGCCGCCACGAGCATCACCAGCGTGCCGACCGCGAACGGCAGCGGCGCGATCGGGAAGAACATCGCCTCCACGTCGGAGTTCGCGTTGGACAGCAGCGTGCCGGTGGCGTGCCGCTGGTGCCAGGCGACGGGCAGCTCCAGGTAGCGGCGGGTCACCCGGCGTCGGTAGGCGGCCTGCAGCCGGTACTGCATGGCGCCGGCGCCGAGCCGGCGGGCGAAGATCGCGGCGACCTTGCCGAGGCTGACCGCGAGGATCGCGGCGGCGCCGAGCGCGAGCGCGGCGGGCGCCACGGCCCGGCGCTCGAACGCCGGCAGGACCACCCGGTCGGTCACCTCGCCGACCACGTACGCCGTGGAGATCGTGAACAGGCCGAAGAAGCTGCTGCCGACGACCCCGACGGTGAAGACCCCGGGCTGCTCGCGGATCGCCCGACCGAGCACGCGCAGCCCTTTGCCGAGAACCCCCGGCTCGGACACCCCCCACCTCCAGACCGACCGCCTCTGCGGCGTACCCGACTGTCACCCGAAGCGGTCCTTACAGTCTTGCCCACGGGCCCGACACTCCCGCGATCCGGTTTCCTGCGACGTGGGTCACATCGGCGGTAGGATCGACAGCCGTGCCCCAGCCATCCCTGGCCCGCGCCGAGCGGCACGCGCTCGCCGATCTCATGGCGCGCCTCGGCCCCGACGCGCCGACGCTGTGCGCCGGCTGGGCCACCCGTGACCTGGCCGCCCACCTGGTCCTGCGCGACCGCCGGCCGGACGCCGCGGCCGGCATCCTGCTGCGCCCGCTCGCCCCGCACACCGAGCGGGTACGCCGAGGGCTGGCGGCTCAACCGTACCCGCGGCTGGTCGAGATGGTGCGCCGTCCGCCATGGTGGAGCTGGTCCGCGCTGCCGCTGCTCGGCGCGGTGGCCAACGTCGCCGAGTTCTTCGTTCATCACGAGGACGTGCGCCGCGCGCAGCCGCAGTGGCAGCCGCGTGAGCTGTCGATGGACGCGGAGCAGGCGCTGTGGGGGCCGGCCCGGACGATGGGCCGGCTCTACCTGCGCGGCTTCCCCGCGGTCGTGCACCTGCACGCGCCCGGGTACGGCGAGGTGGCGGCGGGTAGGCCGATCGGCGGCCAGACGCAGGCGCCGCGGATCAGGGTCTCCGGCCCGCCCGGCGAGCTGCTCCTCTTCTGCTCCGGCCGCCAACGCGCTGCGCGGGTCGAGGTGACCGGCCCACCGGCCAACGTCGAGGCGCTGCGCACCGCCCGTTTGGGCATCTGACGACGCCGGGCGACCGACGCGTCGGCGTCTCGCGCGACAGACCCGGGTCGTCAGGGCAGGATGGATGACATACCCGACACCGGGAGGTCGTCATGCGCCGTCCGTTCCTACGCTGGCTCGCGCCGCTCGGCATCGCGGCCACCGTGCTCGGCACCACCGTGGGTGCCGACGCGCTGGGCGGCGCCGCCGAGGCGGACCTACCGCCCCGCTCGGCGGCCGAACTCCTCGTCGACCTGCAGACCGCTCAGCTGCAAGGGCTGTCGGGCACCGTGGTGACGACCGCGGACCTGGGCCTGCCCGCCCTGCCCGGCCGGGCTGGGCACTCCGGCAGCACCCGCCTGGAGTCGCTGCTCAACGGATCCCACACGCTGCGGGTCTGGTACTCCGAGCCGGACAAGGCGCGCCTCGCGCTGCTCGGCACCTTCGGCGAGTCCGACGTGATCCGCAACGGGCGCGACGTGTGGGTCTGGTCCAGCGACGAGCAGGCTGCCACGCAC
>VSCG01000114.1:0-10090 GCA_047459115.1 Micromonosporaceae bacterium | reverse complement strand
GCAGGAACTGCGCGAATCCGCGGCCGCGCTCGCCGAGCAGGTTCGCCGCGGGCACCCGTACGTCGTCGAAGGTCAACTCGTGGGTGTCCGAGGCGCACCAGCCCACCTTCGAGTAGCCGGGCTGGACGGTGAACCCCGGCGTCCCGGACGGCACGATGATCGTGGAGATCTCCTTGGACCCGTCCGGGTTGGTGCCGGTCACCGCGGTCACCGTGACCAGTGCGGTGATGTCGGTGCCCGAGTTGGTGATGAACGCCTTCGCGCCGTTGATGACCCAGGTGTCGCCGTCGAGCACCGCGCGGGTGGTCGTGCTGCCCGCGTCGGACCCCGCGCCCGGCTCGGTCAGCCCGAACGCGGCCAGCGCCTCGCCGGAGCACAGCTTCGGCAGCCACCGCGCCTTCTGCTCCGGCGTGCCGAACCGGTAGATCGGCATGGTGCCCAGCGAGATCGCGGCCTCGAGCGTGATCGCCACGGACGAGTCGATCCGGGCCAGCTCCTCCAGCGCCAGGCACAGCGCGAAGTAGTCGCCGCCCATCCCGCCGTACTCCTCGGGGAAGGGCAGCCCGAACAGGCCCATCTTCCCCATCTGGCGGACGATCTCGTACGGGAACGCGTGGCGCTCGTAGAAGTCGCCGATCACCGGGGCGATCACGTCGAGGGCGAACTCGCGGACCGACCGGCGCAGCGCCTCGTGCTCCTCGCTCAACCCGGCTACCGGATAGCGTCGAACGTCGGACATCTCGTCTCGCTCCTTCGGTCAGACCGGCGTGACGCCGTGGCGGCGCCGGGAGAAGTGCCGGTCCTTGTGGCGCGCGTGCGCGAGGCGGCGGATGATCTCGTCACGCAGTTCGTGTGGTTCCACGACCGCGTCCACGACGAGTTCGCTGGCGAGCCGCACGATGTCGATGTCGCGCTCGTACTCCTCGCGCCGCGCCGCGACGAACGCCTCGCGCTCCCCCTCGGGCAGCGCGGCGATCTTGTTGGCGTAGACCGCGTTCACCGCCGCTTCCGCGCCCATCACCGCGATCTTCGCGGTGGGCAGGGCGATGGTGGCGTCCGGCTCGAAGCCCGGTCCGGCCATCGCGTACAGACCCGCGCCGTACGCCTTGCGGACGATCACGCAGATCTTCGGCACGGTCGCCTCGGCGATCGCCGTGATCATCTTGGCGCCGTGCCGGATGATGCCCTGCTTCTCCACCGCCGTGCCGACCATGAATCCGGGCACGTCGGCGAGGAACACCAGCGGCACGTTGAACGCGTCGCACAACTGCACGAAGCGCGCGGCCTTGTCCGCCGAGTCGACGAACAGCACCCCGCCCTTGAACATCGAGTTGTTGGCGACCACGCCGACCACCTCGCCGTCGAGGCGGCCGAAGCCGATCGTGATCTCCCGCGCCCACCGCGCCTGGATCTCGAAGAAGCTGCCCTCGTCGAGCAGGCCGCGCACGTACCGGCGCATGTCGAAGGCCTGGCGCTCGGAGGCGGGCACCAGCCGAGCGAGGTCCACCGTGGACGGCGCGGGCACCGGCTCCGCCTTCGGCGGCGACTGCTCCCAGTTGGACGGCAGGTAGGACAGGTAGCGCCGCACCGTCGCCAACGCCTCGTCCTCGTCGCGGCACAGGAAGTGCCCCACGCCGGACTCGGTGCAGTGCACCCGCGCGCCGCCCATCTCCTCCAGCGTGGTCTTCTCCCCGGTGACCATCTCGACCATCCGGTCGGAGCCCAGGTACATGCTCGCGTTGCCGTCGACCATCGCGACGACGTCGCAGAACGCCGGGATGTACGCCCCGCCCGCCGCGCTCGGGCCGAACAGCGCGCACACCTGCGGGACCGACCCGCTCGCGCGGACCTGGCTGTGGAAGATGCGTCCGGCACCGCGCCGGCCGGGGAACAGGTCGACCTGGTCGGTGATCCGGGCGCCCGCGGAGTCGACCAGGTAGACGATGGGAACGCCCTCGCGGTACCCCTTCTCGATGATCCTGATGATCTTCTCGACGGTACGGGCGCCCCACGAGCCCGCCTTCACCGTGGAGTCGTTGGCCATCAGGCAGACCCGCCGGCCGTCGATGGTCGCGCTGCCGGTGACCACGCCGTCGGCCGGCAGGCCGTCGGCCATGGCGTTGGCGAGCAGGCCGTCCTCGACGAACGAGCCGGGGTCGACCAGCCGGGCGATCCGCTCCCGGGCGAACAGCTTGCCGCGGGCGGCGTTGGCCGCGTGGTACCGCTCGGCTCCGCCGGCCCGTACCCGCTTGCGCAGCTGCTCCAGGTCCACGCGCCAGCCTCCTCGGACGACGTTGGCCGTCCAGGTCGCCCACGCCGGGGACACCTGAACGATCGTTAGGCTAACGCTCGTTAGGTTAGCGTATCCGGGGCCCGGCGCGCAGCACGCCGGACGGCAGCGTCCGGCCGACGATCCGCTCGGCGAGCCGGGCCGCCTCGAGCAGGGCGTCCAGCTCGATGCCCGTCTCGATGCCCATGTCGTGCAGCATGTGCACGACCTCCTCGGTCGCCACGTTGCCCGTCGCGCCCGGCGCGTACGGGCACCCGCCGAGCCCGCCCACGCTCGCGTCGTACTCGGTGACCCCGAGCTCCAGCGCGGTCAGGATGTTGGCGAGCGCGGTGCCCCGCGTGTTGTGGAAGTGCAGCAGCAGCGGGATGTCGGGGTGACGCTCGCGCACCGGACAGACCACGTCGCGCACCCGCCGCGGCGTGGCCATGCCGGTGGTGTCGCCGAACGCGACCCGGTCCGCGCCGTCGGCCACCGCCCGGTCCACGATGGACAAGACCCGGGCGGGGTCGATGTCTCCTTCGTACGGGCAGCCGAAGCTGGTCGAGATGATCACCTCGACCGTGGCGCCCGCTCGGTGCAGCGTGTCGATCAGCGCGGCGATGTCGTCCAGCGACTCGGCCGTGGAGCGGTTGACGTTGCGGCGGTTGTGCGTGTCGCTGGCCGAGACCACCACCTCGATCTCGCGGAAGCCCGCGGCGAGCGCGCGCTGGGCGCCTCGCGAGTTGGGCACCAGCGCGGAGTAGGTGACGTCCGGACGCTTCGTGGCCCGCGCCCACACCTCGTCGGCGTCGGCCATCTGCGGGATCGCCCGCGGATGGACGAAGGAGACGGCCTCGATGCGCCGCACTCCGGTCGCCGACAGCGCGTCGAGCAGCGTCACCTTGGCGTCGGTGGGCACCGGATCCTCGTTCTGCAGCCCGTCGCGCGGCCCGACCTCGCGGATGGAGACCGCTTTCGGTAGCTCGTACATCCCGCTCACCCCGCTTCTGTTTTCTGTCGATCTAGAAAAGTTGAGGTCGCTATAGCAGCCCTAACCCTTCTAGATCTCGCCCGAATCTCGCCCGATGGCGCCGCCTGGGCGGTCAGCGCAGCCGGGCGACGATCCCGGTGTCGTAGTCGCCGGAGACGAACTCGTCGTCCACCAGCAGCTCCGCGAAGAACGGCAGATTGCACTTCGGCCCGGCGACCTCGAACCCCGCCACCGCCGCGCGGGCCCGTTCGATCGCCTCCGCGCGCGACGCGCCGTGCACGATGAGCTTGGCCATCAGCGAGTCGTAGAACGGGGTGACCGTGTTCCCGGCCGCGTACCCCGCGTCCACCCGCACCCCATCGCCGGTCGGCTCGACCCAGGTGGTGATCGCGCCGGGACCGGGCAGGAACCGCTTGGGGTCCTCCGCGTTGATCCGCAACTCGATCGCGTGCCCGACCGGGCGTGCGTCCGGGATCTCCACCGGCTCGCCCGACGCGATCCGCAGCTGCGCCTCGACCAGGTCGATCCCGAACACCGCCTCAGTGACCGGGTGCTCGACCTGCAGCCGGGTGTTCATCTCCAGGAAGAAGAACTCGTCACTGCTCGGGTCGTACAGGAACTCCACGGTCCCGGCGTTGCGGTAGCCGACCGCCTCGCCGGCCCGCACCGCCGCCGCCAGCAGCCGCTCGCGGGTCGCCGGCGACAGGGCCGGCGACGGAGACTCCTCGACCAGCTTCTGGTTACGGCGCTGCACCGAGCACTCCCGCTCGCCGAGCGCCACCACCCGGCCGTCGGCCAGCCCGAGGATCTGCACCTCGACGTGGCGCACCCGGGGGAAGTACCGCTCGATGAGCACCGAGCCGTCGCCGAACAGGCGTGTCGCGAAGCCGCGCACCTTCTCGTACTCCTGGCGAAGCTGGTCGGGGTCGGCGGCCGACGCCAGCCCCATGCCGCCACCACCGGCTGCGGCCTTGACCATGACCGGGTAGCCGATCCGCTCAGCCTCCGCGAGCGCCGCCTCGACCGTCCCGGCGGGCTCGGTGCCGCCCGGCGCCACCGGCACCCCCGCGGCCGCCATGACGTTGCGCCCATTGATCTTGTCGCCCATCGCGGCGATCGCGTCCGCGCCGGGGCCGACCCACACCAGGCCGTTCGCCTCGACGGTACGGGCGAACTCCGCGTTCTCCGACAGGAAGCCGTAACCGGGGTGGATCGCCCGTGCGCCGGCCGACTTGGCCGCCGAAAGCAGCGCCTCGACGTTACGGTACGAGGCTGCCGGATCCGCCGGACCGAGCAGCACCGACTCGTCGGCTTCGGCGACGAACGGCAGCCCGGCGTCCGCCTCGGAGTGGACCGCAATCGTGCGTACGCCCAGCCGGCGCGCGGTGCGGATGATCCGGCGCGCGATCTCCCCGCGGTTGGCGACAAGCAGTGATTCGATCATGCGTTCTCCCCGAGAAGTGCAGCCAGGGCGGCGGCCCGCAGCAGGGTGGCCGCCCGCCCCCGCTCGACCTCGCCGCTGAGGAACGGTGTCGAGTTCATCAGGCCGAACGCGGCATGCGCGAGCACGCGGGCGTCGGCCGCTTCCAGGTCCGGGCGCAGCGCGGTGAGCACCGCCACCCACTCCTCCACGTAGAGCCGCTGCAGCCGGCGGATCTGCCGCCGCGGCTCCTCGGGCAGCCGGTCCAACTCGTGCAGGTGCAGCGCGATCACCACCGGGTTGGCGAGCGCGAACTCCACGTGGAAGTCGACCAGCGACTCCAGCGCGGCCCGGGGATCGTCCCGGTGCTCGGCCACCCGGTCCCGCCCGCCGGACAGCAACCCCTCGCTGACCGGCATGAGCGCGGCGACGAGCATCGCCTCCTTGCCCGCAAAGTGGTGGTAGAGGGCTGGCCCGGTGACCCCCGCGGCCGCGCCGATGTCGTCCATCGACACGCCGTGGTAGCCGCGGGCCGCGAACAGGCCCATGGCGATCTCGAGGATCTCCGCGCGCCGGTTGCGTCGCTTCGGCGGAGCATGCCCCACGCTCATCGGCCGCCTCCTACCACCGTGCTTCTGTCGACCGGTCACCTATCGACCGTAGTTAAACGATCGTTCAGTCCTCGTCGACACGGTACTCTGCCCGCACCGCCTGCGCCTCGTCCACCCTGCCCAGGGCCTCCAGGGCCATGGCCAGCAACCACGCCGCGTGGCCGACCGGTTCAGCGTCCGGCGGCAGCCCACCGAGCGCCGCGCGCAGCACCGGCTCCGCCTCCGCGGGCCGGTCGGCGCGCAGCAGCAGCTCACCGTGCAGCAACTCGGCCAGCACCCCCTCCGAGTACGCGTCGATGGACCGGAACGCCGCCGCCACGCCCTCGA
Organism: Micromonosporaceae bacterium; assembly: GCA_047459115.1. GTDB lineage: Bacteria > Actinomycetota > Actinomycetes > Mycobacteriales > Micromonosporaceae > VSCG01. Next base: position 4,472 of record VSCG01000114.1, on the reverse strand, counting down.
TCCGATCCACGCTCTCGGTCAACCGGTCCACCCCGGCCAGCAGGCGCGCGCCCTCGTACCCGAGCATCGCCCGCTCCCAGACCGCCTCCGGGTCCTCGGCCGGGTCGCTGCGCAGCCGCGTGGCGAGCGCGTCCGCCTCGCCGAGCGCGTCCAACGCCTCGTCGACCTCGTCCGCCCACCGCAGGGCGAGCGCCCGCTTACGGTGCGCGCGCACCTCGTCCACCCACAGCTCCGCCTGACCGTACGCCCGGGCGGCCGCGGCGTACCGGGCCGCAGCCTCGGCGTCGCGGTCCAGCCGGTACCGGATGTCACCGGACTCCTCGTGCATCCGGGCCCGAACCGGCAGATTGTCGAACCCGTCCAGGTTGGTCACCAGCGTGTCGAGCAGCCGCAACGCCAACTCGGCCTCGTCCAGCTCCCGATAGACCGTGACCAGGAAGTACCGGCAGCGGTCCGCCTCGTCCTGCGCCCCCAGCCGGTCCAGAGCCGCGACCGCCTCCTCGCCCGCCTCCGCCGCCTCGGCGGGCCGCCCGGCCTGGCGGTACGCCTGCGCGAGCTCGAACCGGGCGAACGCCCCACCCGCCTCCTGGCCCAGCTCGGCGCACTCGGCGACGACCTCCACCAGGTCGTCGACCGCGGCGGCGGCACGGTTCAGCCCGAGCTGTGCCCGGGCCCGGGACAGCCGAGCGTTGAGCCGCACCATCGGGTCGGTGGCCACGGACAGGGCCTCGTCCATCGCGTCGACCGCCGCCGCATGCTCGCCGTCGGCCAACAGCACCGTGCCGTGCACGAGCGTGGCCCGGGACAGCACGTCCGGGTCCACGGCACGGGCCCGCTCCCGGACGGCCGGCGCGAGTTCGCGCAGCTCGTCGGCGTGGCCGAGCACGCCCAGGCACTCGGCGCGGCGGAGGTCTATCTCGACCTGAAGCGTGGTCAGGTCGGTCTGCGCGGCCTGTGCGGCGGCCTCGTCCAACGCGGCCAACGCGTCCCCGGGCCGTTCCTGGATCAGCCGCAGCAGCGCCAGCCGCGACAGCGCGCCCGCACGCCGGTCCGGGGCGGCGTGCGCGACCAGGTACGCGGTGGTCTGCTCGACGAGTTCCGCGCCGGCCTCCGGCCGCCCCGCCACACACCGGGCCAGGCCCACCTTGCCCAGCGCCACCTGGCGCCGGACCTCGTCGCCCACCTCGCCGAACAGCTCGGCCGCGCGCTGCCACTGCACCTCGGCGCCGGTCAGGTCGTCATCCTCGACCAGCTCGTGCCCGCGCCCTTCCGCCCGCCGGGCCGCACACCCGGCGTCCAACCCGGCCTCGGCGTGCCGCTCGTCGAAAGCGCGCCAGATCGCGATCGCGGTCGCCGTCCGGCCCTGCCGGAAGTGTTCCTCGGCGAGATCCAACAGCTCGACCGGGCCGGCATCGGCGGGGATCACCACGGGCGCCGGCGCCGTCCCCGGTGCCGGCGTCAGCGCCGCGTTCGCTGCCGGCTCCGTGACCGCGGGCGACACCGACGGCGTGGACCCGGGTGGCGCTGGGGCCCGACGGCGGGCAGTGGCCGACAGCGGCAGGTACTCGACCAGCGGCTGCGCGGCGAGCCGCTGGTCGATCCGTTGGCTCTGGTACGGGGTGCCGTTGCGGGCGTCGAACCGAGCCGCCAGGTCGGTGGCCAATTCGGTCAGCTGCTCGCCGAGGGCGGCCACGCTCACCTCGCCGCCACGGCGGCGCACCGGCGCGTCCGCCTGGCCCGCCCCGGCCAGCCGGGAGAGCACCAGCGCCGCGGCCGAGGCGAACTCCATCGCGGCGTACGGCGACGGCGGGCGGTCCAGCCAGTCCAGGTGCCGTTCGACGATCTCCAGGCCGCGCGCCTCGTTGCCGGTGCGCGCGCAGAACTCGACGTGGTCGGCGATGTTGGCGAGGTCGGCCAGGTGCTGGCGGTGCGCGAGGTACGCCCGGCGGTGCGCGTCGGCGGCGCGGTCCAGCGCGCCGGTGCGCAGGTACGGCACGAGCAGCGCGACGAGCATGTCCTGCGGCTGGCTGACGCAGGTGTCCTGGCCGGCGAAGACGGGCTCGGCGAGCGCGATCGCCTCCTCGTCACGGCCGCACGAGACGAGGTACCTGACCTTGCGCGTGGGGTCGCAGCCGGGGCAGTCGGACAGCTCGTCGCGGGGCGTCACACACCACCGCTGGTACCAGTGCGCTGCGGCCGCGGCGTCGCCCACGTGCCGGGCCACCAGGTGGCGCAACGAGTAGACCGCGTACAGGCTGTGCCCGCCGTCGCGGTAGCGGCGCTCCATGTCGTCGAGCACCGCGTAGGTGCGGTCCAGCGGGATGTCCGGGAACATCGTGAGCGCCCGGACCGCGAACTTGAAGTGCCACAGCAGCTCCAGCGCGTGCGCCCGGTCGTGCCGGCCCGGATCGGCGTCGAAGTCGGCCAGGCACCAGGAGAACGTGACGAACGCCTTGGCCGGCTCGCCGCCCTGGACGTACGCGTTCGTGGCGAGCATCCGCGCAGCGAAGGCCAGGTCGCGCAGCCCGGCCGCGTCGGCGTGCGCGACCACCTCCTCCACGGCGGCGATCTGCCCCGCGCCGAACGGCATCCGCTCGACCTGACGCAGCAGGTGCCACAGGCTGTCCGCGTCGTGCGTCACGATGGATTCTCCCGGGGGATCGCGCTGTCGAGCAGGCCGAGGAACGAGCGGTTGAGCAGCGCCGAGTCCACCGGTCGCAGCGGGTGGTGCCCGAGCAGCAGGGCCTGGCCGTACAGGGCCTCGACCGCCATCGCCACCAGGTCCGGCTCGCGTACCGCGATGATCCGGCGGACCAGTGGATTGCGGTGGTTGAGCACCAACTGCGGGCGGGCCGCGGCCTCGGCGGCCTCGAAGGCGGCGAGCACCCCGGCCCACACCTCGTCCACCCGCTGTCTGGTCTCCCGCAGCTGCCGCTGGAACGTGGCGGCGCGGTCGACCAGGTAGAGCGCCGCCAGCGAGGCCGGCTCGTACGAGCGGATCACCACCTCGCAACCGAGCCGGTCCAGGGCGCGCTGCGCGACGCCGAGGAAGGGGCGCAGCGCCAGTTCGGTCGCCGGGTCGAGGGTGTCGAACCGGGTGGTCAGGTCGCTCGGGTCGAGCCGGTCCACGAGGATCTCCGGGTCCAGGACCGGCAGGCGTTCGATGATGTCCGCGTCGTACGTGTAGCCGCCGTTGACCACGCCGAGCCCCTGGGCCGCGGCGACCGCGGCCAGTTGCCGGAACTCGTCGAGGGTCGCGCAGTAGCGGACGGTGTCGTGGCGGGCGCGGAACTCGGCCAGCGTCATCCGCCCGACGTTCGTCTCCATCGGCCACCACTGGTCGACCAGGCGCAGCATCTCGTCGTCGTGCAGCGCCAGCGCCTTGACGCCCAGGTGGTGGATGTCGAGGAACTCGTGCAGCCGGCCCGGATCGGTGCTGGCGAGGCGCACCAGCCACTCGCGCAGCTGCTCCCCGAGCGCCTCCCGGGTCGCCTCCAGCAGGCTGTCCTCGTACAGCGCCTCACGGCTCGCGGTGGGCCGCAGCTCGGTGGTGTCGACCACGCAGCGGGCGAAGAACGCCCAGTCCGGCAGCAGCCCTTCGGCGCCTTCGGCGAGCAGCATCCGCTTGAGGTAGACCCGGTGCGCCGCCCGGGCGGCCGGGTTCGCGGGGTACGGCAGCACGAACGCCGCCCCGGTCAGGCCGGCCTCGGGTACCCGCAGGTCCACGATGTCGAACGGGACGAACCCGAGCACCTCCTGCGCGTACCGGGTCAGGCGCACGCGCCGCGCGGCGGACGGCTCACCCTCGGCGGGCAGCCACGGCGGCGGTCCGGCGGTGATCCGGTCGGCGCCGACCCGCACGTCGATCGGCAGCAGCGAGCCGTACAGCCGGGCGAGGTCGGCCACGGTCGGGCCGGCGAGCCAGTGCTCGGCGCCCCGGCGGGGCACCAGGGTGACCGTGGTCCCCGGCTCGGGGCGCTCGCGTTCGGCCGGCTCGACCCGGTAGCGGCCGTCGCCGTACCCCACCCACCGCACGGTCGGCGCGTGCCCGGCCCGGGTCTCGACGCGGATCTCGTCGGCGACGAGGAAGCAGGAGAGCAGCCCGATACCGAACTGGCCGAGGAACTCGTGGCGCGCGAAGCCCAGCTCGTCGCGCTTGGAGCTGCGCCCGATCGTGGCCAGCAGCTCGTGCACCTGCGCCTCGGTGAGGCCGACACCGGTGTCGTGGACGCGCAGCGTGCCGTCGCCGGTCACCTCCGGTGGCTCGATGCGCACCACGCCGGGCGCGTCCGGCTCGGCGGAGCGCCGCGCGGTGATCGCGTCCACGGCGTTCTGCAGCAGCTCGCGGACGTAGACGCGCGGGCTGGCGTACAGGTGGTGGCTCAGCAGATCGACGATGCCGCGCAGGTCGACCTGGAACGCGTGGCTCACTGGTCTGTTTCTCCCCGGGTCCGTGAGCGCTCACGGTACCC
>VSCG01000113.1:0-10097 GCA_047459115.1 Micromonosporaceae bacterium | reverse complement strand
TCGGTGGTGGTGCTCGGCGGGCCGGACGAGCGGGATGTGGGGGCGCGGCTCGCCGCCCTTGTGCACAAGGCGCCCTGCCGCGATCTCACCGGGGGCGTGCCGTTGGCGGTGGCCGCGGCCGTGGTCGCCGGACTCGACGCCCTGCTGACCACCGACTCCGCGCCGGCACACCTCGCCTACGCGCTCGGCACCCCCAGCGTCACCATCTTCCTCGACAGCGACCCGTGTCGCTGGGGGCCGCCGGTGCCGGGCCCGCACGCGTTGGTGGACTGCCGTGCCAGGCGAACGGCGGATCCGGCCGACCTGGCCGGGCAGGTGCGCCGCCTGCTCGACGGGGCCGCGGCGCCGATCACGACACGCGGGTGAGCTCCTCAGCCGCCTTCGCGTCGAGTGACACGCGCACGAGCGCGCTGGCCAGGCGCGGGAAGTCGTCTGGCGTGACCAGTTTGGCGAGCCCGTCGGCGTCGGTGGGCAAGCCCAGCCGCCGCGCGCCCGCCGACACCCTCCGGTCCGCGTACGGGCGGATGTCCGGCCAGACGGCCTGCGCCTCGCGCAGGAAGATGTCCGCCCCGGTCGGCCCGATCCCGGAGAACTCGGTCAGCATCGGCCGCAGCCGCGCGGGGTCGCCGTCACCCTCCCGGTGCAGCCCGCGCAGGTCGCCCCGCCAGCGTCGCAGACACAGCTGGGCCTGGTCGCCGAGCATCGTCGCGGTCCGCTCGTCGTAGCGCCGGTAGTGGCCGCGGCCGAGCGCGTCGACGCGCTCCTGCCAGGTCGCCTGCGCCATGCGCTGCGGCGTGTCGTACCCGGCGGCGAAGAGCGCCCGGGCCGCGGCGAGCGCGACGCCGGCTCGGATGCGGGCGCTCAACAGAGTGGTGAGCACGAGCAGTTGGTACAACGGGGCGGGCCGGTCGGCCAGGCGGATGCCGGCCTCCTCGGCGTACGTGCGGCCGTACCGGTCCAGCAACAACCGGATCAGTTCCCGCTGCGAGCCCACTGACGTCGATTACCCGCCGCGGCGCCCGGCTAGCCCGCGACCGCGGACGGATCCGCGGTTTTCCGGCGGTGGCCGCGGGTAGCCAGGGGCGAGGGACCGTGTCGTTGAGGGGGACACCATGGTGCAGAAGGTGCACGAGGTGATGACGGACGCCCCGGTCACCGTGGCTCCGCAGGCCACGTTGACCGAGGCAGCCCGGCTGATGCGCGAGCACGACATCGGTGACGTGCTGGTGACGGAGGACAGCCAGCTGCGCGGCATCGTGACCGACCGGGACATCGTGGTCCGGGCGGTGGCCGACGCCCGTGACCCGACCGCGACCACGGTCGGCGAGGTGTGCAGCCGCGACCTGATCGAGGTCAAGCCGAACGACGACGCCGAGCGGGTCCTGCTGCTGATGCGCGCGCGGTCGGTGCGTCGGATTCCGGTAATCGAGGAGGGCCGGGTGGTTGGCATCCTGTCGCTCGGCGACATGGCCGTGGAGCGGGACCCGCAGTCGGTGCTGGCCGACATCAGCACGTCCGATCCCAACGACTGACCGCCCGGCAACCGCCGAATCGGGGGGGACGACGGTGATGACGTGGCCGTACTGACCGTCAACGCCGGCTCCGGCAGCCTGCATCTGGCCTATGTGGATCATGATGCGGCAGGGGCCCGGCTGGACCTGTCGCAGCCGCCCGGGTCGGCGCAGGCGGCGCGGGCGGTGGCGGACCTCGTCGCGGCGAACCCGAAGCCTGAGGCGGTGGGCCACCGTCTCGTGCACGGCGGTGACCTGGTCCGCCGCCCGATGCTGCTCGACGACCGGCTGCGGGCCCGACTCGACGAGGTGACCTGCCTGGCTCCGTTGCATCTGCCGCCTGCGCTCGCGCTCATCGACCGGCTACGCGAGCGGTTGCCCGAGGTGCCGCACGTGGTCTGCCCCGACACCGCGTTCCACGCCGACCTGCCCGCCGTGGCCGCCACGTACCCGTTGCCCGCGGAGTGGCGGTCGCGGTGGGGGCTTCGGCGGTACGGCTTCCACGGCCTGTCCTACGCGTACGCGCTGCGCCGGGCAGAGCAGCTGCTGCGCCGGCCGGCCGCCGAGCTGCACCTGGTCATCACCCACCTGGGCGGGGGCTGCTCGGTGTGCGCGGTGCGCAACGGCCGGAGCGTGGACACCTCCATGGGCTTCACTCCGCTCGAAGGGGTGGCGATGAGCACCCGGTCCGGCTCGATCGACCCGGGACTGCTGTTGTGGCTGCTCGAGGACGAGCGGCTGTCACGCGAGGACCTGTCCGACGGGCTCTCGCGCCGTTCGGGGCTGCTCGGCCTGTCCGACGGGCGGTCGCAGGACACCCGGGTCCTGGTCGACGCCGCGCCGCGGGATCGGGCAGCGGCGCTCGCCCTCGATGTGTTCGTCCACCGCGTACGCCGCGAGATCGCCGCCGAGGTGACCAGCCTGGGCCGGCTGGACGCGCTGGTGTTCACCGGGGAGATCGGCTGGGACCAGCCGGAGGTGCGCGAGGGGGTGTGCGCGGGGCTGGCGCCGCTGGGCGTGCGCCTGCCGGTGATGGGCAACCGGACCGACGACGGCCCGGTCAGTGATCCCGACGCGCCGGTGCCGGTGCTGGTGGTGGAGCCCCGGGAGGAACTGGCGATCGCGGCGGAGACCCGGGCCGCGCTGTCCGGGGCCGGTCGCTGACCCGCCCGCCGTTCGTGCGGCACCGGCCGGGGTTCAGCGGCCAACCGGGTTCAGCGGCCGAAGGTGCCCACGATCAACCCGCTGACCACCTTGTGGGCCTCCAGTTCGCGGCGCAGGTCCGCCGTGTCCGGCTCGGCGGGCAGGCGCAGCGGGCCGTCGACCGCGTAGACGCGGAAGAAGTAGCGGTGCGGGTTGTCGCCCTTCGGCGGGTCGGGGCCGGTGTAGCCGGCCTCGCCGAAGCTGTTGGGCCACTGCCGCGCGCCCGGCGGGATCTCACCCTCGCCGAGCCCGGAGACATCCGGGCTGATGCCGGTGACCAGCCAGTGCAGCAGTGGAGGTGTGGCGGCGTCGGGATCCTCGCAGTACACCACCAGCTCGGTGGCGGACCCGACCGGCCCGGACCACGACAGTGGCGGGGAGTGGTTGCCGGCGCGGCGGGACAGCCGGTCGGGCATCAGGTCCTGGTCGTTGAACGCGGTGCTTCGCACCTGAAGGCCAGCCATACGCTCCTCCCGTTCCCATCGCCTCCTCGTACCCATCTACTCGTGTGCCTACCCGCGTGATCGGTCCTCCCCGCGTCGTCGGCGCGGCGGAGCGCATGTTCCGGGCGATTCCGGGAACAGGGAGCGTCGGTGCGATTGGGGACGACGGAGGTGATGCGGGTGACCACGATCCAGCAACAGGACGTGGTGGATCTGCTGCGCGAACAGCACGAGCAGATCAAGAGTCTGTTCAGCCGGGTGGCCGCCGCGACGGGGACCGAGAAGCGGGAGCTGTTCGAAGAACTCGTACGGCTGCTGGCGGTGCACGAGACCGCGGAGGAGGAGGTGGTGCATCCGACCGCCCGGCGCAGCATGACCGGCGCCGAGCAGGTGGTGGACGCCCGCCTGCGGGAGGAGGACGAGGCGAAGCACGCGCTCGCGGCGCTGTACGACCTCGGCGTGGATCATCCGGAGTTCGACGGCAAGCTGGGGATGCTGGCCGAGGCGGTCATCGCGCATGCCGAGCGCGAGGAGGCCGAGGAGTTCCCGCAGTTGCGCGAGCACGTCTCCGCCGAGCAACTGCGGCGCATGACCGGCGCGGTGAAGGCGGCGGAGGCGACGGCCCCGACCCGGCCCCACCCGAAGTCGGGGGAGTCCGCAATAGCGAACCTGATCGCCGGACCCCCGCTGGCGCTCTTCGACCGGATGCGCGATCAGGTGCGCGACTGGCGGGAGTCCGACGGCCGCTGAACGCCAGCGGCACGAGCCGAATCCAGCGGCCGGGCGGATCGCCCGGGCGCTGCGGCCACACCACCGATCGTCAGGTCAGCGCTTGAGTTCATCGTCAGGTCAGCGCTTGAGTTCCTGGTACAGCTTTCCCGGCTCGGTGATGAACTGCGCCTTGCGTGACTTCAGCTTGCCGAAGTCGTCGATCATGTGGCGGACCTCGCCGGGAGTGAACCGCCGGTCGTTGTCGCCCTCCTCCTTCAGCCAGTTGATGATCTCGTCGTAGCTGTGCCACTCGCGCTTGCCCATCAACCGCTGGATGTCGGACTGCTCGTAGTCCTTCTGCATCTCCTTGCTGTGCGGGTCTTCGAGCTTCATGGCGATCCTCCTGCCTGACGGTCGGGCGTCTACCTATCGATCGGGTACCCGTTGCGCCCGCCGTCATTCAGCCGCTCACCCCAGCGCCTCGGCGGCGACGGGCCCCCCACCGGTCCGCGGCGCGGCGGCGTCGACCGGAGGATCGTCGAGCGGGGGATCGTCGACCGGGGGATCGAGGTGCCGCGAGTCGATGTGCAGGAGGATTGCTCCGGTCGCGTCGTCGACCAGCGCCACGCGTACGGCGTCGGGCTCGTAGCGCAGCCGGGGAACGGCGAAGACCGCGGTCGCCCGCCGGCCCTGGTGGCGTGCGGCGTAGCACACCAGGCGCAGATCGCCCTCCTCCCAGTGCTCGCGCACATCAGAGCGCAGCAGGACAGCGACACGTCGGTACGCCGCGCTCTGCTGCAGCTGCTGGACGCTGGCGAGCAGCGGTACGCCGGATCCGCCGGTGAGCGGGTGCGTCAGGCGGGCCCGCAGCCTGCGCAACGGCAGCAGCCACACCCGGTCGAGCTCGGGGGAGAGCGTGACGAGCGCCGCGGCCTCGGCCAGCAGGGTCGCCGAGCCCGCGAGCGGGTGGGCGGCGAGCGTGGACAGCCAGTGTTCGGCGGCGACGGTGGCGAGCAGGCCGGCGGCCACCAGTGCCCCCGCGCGGGCGAAGCCGCGCCATGAGACCGGTGCGGGTGCGGCCGCGAGGCAGCCGCACGACGAGTCAGGCGCGGCCCGGTGCGCGTACCCGAGATAGCCGAGGAAGCCGACGGCGAGCATGCTCGCCGCGGCGGCCTCCGCCCACCACTGCGGCGGCAGCACCAGGAGCGCCCCGATGGACAGCTCCACGCACCCCACCAGCCGATAGGCCGCCGGCGCGCGCCGCTCGCCGATCAGCCGCGCGAGCGCGGACCGGCGGGCGCTGTCAGCCGCGTGCCGGTGCGCCAGCTTGACACCCGCCGCCCAGATCAGCACCGCGCCGACCAGCAGGGGTTGCAGGGCGGCGATCATCTGGATCATCGCTGGTTCAGCCTCCTCGGTCGGCCCCGATCCGGGCGCCCGATCGTCCCGGCCGCCCGGGCCGGGGACGATGGCAGGGGACACCCGCCCCGCCGCGAGCTACGCCGCGGCGTAGATGGTCGCGATGTCGATCTCGTTGGTGTCGGGATGCCATGCGCCGATCACCTGCACGTGCCGGCCGATGCGCAGCAGCGACAGGTCGGCGACGGCCGGAGTGTTGTTGTAGACCGCCGCGGTGGTGCCGGGCACGACGTGGCCGACGATCCGCTGCCCACGGTGCTCCAGGTGCAGCACGTTACGGGCGGCCGCGGCCAGGTGCGCGCGGACGTTGACGATGTTGACCCACACCGAGTCCGCGGCGAGCGTGCTGTCGGGCAGGCGTACGCCTCGGGCGTACAGCCCGTCACCCACGGCAATCCGGTCGAAGGTGGTCGGGCGTAGCTTCCAGATGCTCGTCCCGTCCGTGACTCGGATCGAATGCAGGCTCGAGTCGGAGCTGGTGACGAGCAGCATCGTGCCGGTGATGGCGGTGACCCTGCCCTCGACGAAGTGCGGGTCGGTGGCGCCCGGATCGACGTTGAGCGGCTGCGCGGCGAGGGCGTCCTCTGGGGCGAGCGAACCGAGTGCGGTGGCGCCGACGATTCCGGCGCCGCCGAGCGCGGCGGTGGTGAGCAGTCTGCGTCGGTCCATGGTGTGGTCCATCGGAGCCTCCCCGGTCAGGTGGTGACCACGCAGGGCCGCAGGCCGGTGGACAGGCTGGCGATCCTGCTGTATGCCGCGGGTGTCAGGTCGATGACCCGGTTGGTGCCGCACACCGAGCCGCAGCAGGTGCGCTCGCCGCAGAACAGGTCGGTGTGGGGACCGCAGTCGGCGATGCGGGTGCCTACCTGTGCCCCGTTGCAGCGGTTGGTGGTGTAGTGCAGGAAGCCGCAGGTGCGCCGGGACATGCCCGAGATGCCGCACCGGTCCGGCCGGGTGATGGAGTAGCAGGCGTCCGAGGTGTTCGGCCAGGCGTGCTGCAGGCTACCGGAGTTGCACGTGCCGCATGCGCCGTGCCCGGTCGAACTGCATGGGCCCCAGGAGTTCCCGCAACAGAACCAGGACACCTCGCCGTACAACGCTGCCATCGGTGCCTCCCTTCCAAGGCTCGGCAGGCATGGCAATCGATATAGGCGAGGATTATTGTCCTTTATAAAGATGAAGTCAAATGCATCTATGGAATGCCGGGCGGCCCGGGCCCGGGGTAGGCGGCGTGGGCGCGTCAGTCGGACTCGCCGCTCCCCGGGGTCGTCGGCTGCGGGCTGCCCGGCGTGGGGGTGGGCGACGGGTTGCTTGTCGGGGGCTCCTCGGTCGGTGGGTCGCTCGCGGGGGGCGTCGTGGACGACGGGGTGGGCTCCGGCGACGCGGTCGGTGTCGGGTCGTCGGAGGGGGAGGCGGTCGGCGTCGCACCGCGGGAGGGGGAGGAGGTAACCGGTGGGGCGGGTGTCACGGCCGTGGTCCTGCGCGGGCGCGTCGTGGTGATGGCTGGCGCGGCGATCGGGGCGCGTGTCAGGGTCTCCACCGCCGGCCCGGTCGGCTGCCTCGTCTCGGTCGCCGCGTCGGCGGTCGGGGCCGGCGGCGGGGCGGCCGGCGGCGTGGGCGGGCTCCAGGGACCGGACGCCTCGGTGGGCGCGAAGCCGCCCGACTGGGTCGTCGCCCCCGATGCCGTCGACCCGGACGCGGTGGATGGCGTACCGGCATCGTCCCACGCCAGGAACTGGAACCAGGCGCCGGTGAAGACCAGGAGGGCCAGGCCCGCCCGGCGGGGCGTGAGCCAGCGAGATCTCTCGTTACCCGGATCGATCCGGCGATGCCTGGCTCGGTAGGGCTCGGGCCGTCGATGCCTGCCGCCTGCGCTCGCCCTGGCGTTGTCGCTGCCGGCCATTGCCTCAGGCTATGGCGGCCCCAGGTGGAAATCAGCAGGTAGAGCGATGATTTGCATCACGATATATCGACGCGTTCGGTCACGATGGCCGCGTGTGGCGCGCCAAGCTGTGTTGATGATTAATCCGATTAGTTCGAAAAGTCGTATAAGGCGGGGCACATACCTCCCAGCCCGCCCGCTGTCGCGTCAAACGCCGGGGGAGCCCGCGTCGAACGGCTCGTCGGGCCCGGGGACGCCGTCGACGAGCGCGACCGCGGTGCGGCGGGTCGCCGCCGCCGCCAGCCATCCGGCGACCACGCCGGCCACGGTGAGGGCGACGACGAGCATCCACGGACTTGGTTCGGGTCGCCCAGTGATCGCGTCGACGGCGCGTCGCAACCGGTAACGGGCCTCATCGGCCGTCGCGGCGATCCGGCCGTCCGGAATGGTGGTCCACTGTGTGCGAAGCACGTTGCTCCCCTCACGTCCCGGCGCCGCGCTGCCCGGCCGGCTGGGTGCGTGCACCCGAACCCGCCCGCGGCCGTGCCCGCCGCTGCGGTCACCCGGACCAACTGCAAACAATCTTTTTCCGGGTGTTTCGCTCAATTTTGGCACGGTACATCCAGGGACGAGCGGCATTCGGCGAAGGTGGTGAACCGGATTGGCGAGCGTGACACGGGTGGCGACCAGGGGCGCTGCGGTCACCGTAGCGGCGGCGGCCGCGGCGGCCGCGGCCGCCGCGGTCCGCCGGTTGCCCGGTCGCCGCTTCGGCGTCTGGGCGACGGGTCCCAGACGCGGGGCGCGGCGGCCCTGGCACACCGCGACGGTCTACTGCCCCTCGGACCGGGTCGCCCCGGACGGGCGCCTGCCCGAGCCCTTGGCACGCCTCGCGGACACGGTCGAGGTGCGGATCCGTCCCGCGCCCGGCGGTCGGGGCACGGAACTCGCCGTACGCCCGCGTGACGGACGGCCGCCGGTCCTGGCCCGGATGATCGAAGGCATCCGCGGGCGCGACGGGCGGTACGCGGTGCGGACCGCACTGCGGGAGGCGAAGCAGCTGCTGGAGACCGGCGAGGTGCTGCGCCCGGATCGGCCGCCGACGAGCCGCAGCACGCTGCTCAACCGCCCCGTGCGCATCGCCGTGCGGCTCGGGCGCGAGGGGGGACGGCTGTGAGGGCGCTGTGCTGGCAGGGCGTCAACAAGGTGTCGGTGGAGCGGGTACCCGACCCGCAGATGGTCAACGACCAGGACGCGATCGTCAAGGTGAACCGCAGCGTGACCTGCGGTTCCGACCTGCACCTGCTCGCCGGCTACATCCCCTTCATGCAGGCCGGTGACGTGCTCGGGCACGAGTTCGTCGGGGAGATCGTCGAGGTGGGGCCGCAGGTGCGCCGGCACGCCGTCGGCGACCGCGTCGTGGTCTCCTCGTTCGTCTCCTGTGGCCGCTGCTGGTACTGCGCGCAGGGCCTGTACTCGTGCTGCGACAACGGCAACACCAACCCGGCCATCACCGAACTCGCCTGGGGGTACCCGTCGGGCGGGTGCCTGGGCTACTCCCACGCCCTCGGCGGCTTCGCCGGCAGCCACGCCGAGTACATCCGGGTCCCGTTCGCCGACATCGGGGCGTTCCGGATCCCCGACGGTGTCAGCGACGAGCGGGCGCTGTTCGCCTCCGACTCGGCGCCGACCGGGTGGATGGGGGCGGACCTCGGCCGGATACGCCCGGGCGACGTGGTCGCGGTGTGGGGCGCCGGGGCGGTGGGGCAGATGGCGGCCCGGGCCGCGATGCTGCTCGGCGCCGAGCGGGTCATCGTCATCGACCGGTTCGACTACCGGTTGGAGATGACCGAGCGGCACATCGGCGCGGAGACGCTCGACTACGAGCGGACCGACGTCGACGGGGAGCTGCGCGAGCGCACCGGCGGGCGCGGGCCGGACGTCTGCATCGAGGCGGTGGGCATGGAGGCGCACGGCACCGGCCCGCAGTACCGCTACGACCGGGTCAAGCAGTGGGCCCGCCTGGAGACGGATCGGCCGACCGCGGTGCGGGAGGCGATCATGTGCTGCCGCAAGGCCGGGACCGTCGTCGTGCTCGGCGTGTTCGTCGGGTTCGTCGATAAGTTCCCGCTCGGCGCCGTGATGAACAAGGGGCTGACCGTCCGCAGCGCGCAGCAGCACGGCCAGCGCTACATTCCGATGCTGCTGGAGCGCATGGAGCGCGGCGAGCTGACCACGGAGCAGCTGGCCACTCACGTCTTGCCCTTGGACCAGGGTCCGTGGGGGTACGAGATGTTCCAGAAGAAGCTCGACGGCTGTGTGCGGGCGGTGTTCCAGCCCTGATGCAGGCCCGGGCAGTCGGGAGGCGCAATGAGGACCGAGCCTGGTCGCCGGGCGGCCGGCGACGAGCCGCTGGCCGTGGCACGCCGGGCCGCCGAGCGGTATGCGGCGGCGGTGGCGGATACCGAACGGTTCGTCGAGGGGTTGGACGGTGACCCTGATCCGGCGGCGGTGGCGGAGTTCGCGGCCCTGGTGGCGCGGGAGGAGGCAACGCGGGCACAGCGGTACGACGCCTTCCTCGTACTCGGGTTCAACATCGACAGCGTGGAGGAGCAGTAGTCCTTTCGTGGGTAAACCTTCCGGCGGTAGTCCTTTCGGGGTGTGACAGCGACCAGCCCGCCCGTCGAAATGCGGGATAATGCCACTTATCTGGATTTACCCACCTGAAATCGGGTAACACCTGATCTATCAGGATCAGCTCCACCGAGGACGGGGAGGGCGTCGCCGAATGGACTACCGAACCCACTGGCACCGACCATTGAAGATCGCCATGCTGGTACCGCCCTGGTACGAACTGCCACCTACCGGCTACGGCGGACTGGAGCGGGTGTGCACGGATCTGGTGGACGCGCTGGTGGACCGGGGGCACGA
>VSCG01000112.1:0-10174 GCA_047459115.1 Micromonosporaceae bacterium | reverse complement strand
CTACGAGATCGGCGGGGGTCGCGCCGCCACCCGTGGGAACGGGCGACGGCCCGGACCGGGCCTGCGGATACTCGGGGCATGCACATGCGCAGCGATGGACCCGACCTGACCTACGACGATGTGTTCCTGATGCCCAACCGGTCGGGGGTGGAGTCACGGCTGAACGTGGACCTGACCACCCCGGACGGCATTGGCACAACCATCCCGATCGTGGTGTCGAACATGACCGCCGTGGCCGGCCGGCGGATGGCGGAGACCGTCGCACGGCGCGGCGGGATCGCCATCATCCCCCAGGACATCCCGGTCGACGTGGTCGCCGAGGTCATCGGCTGGGTCAAGCAGCGGCACGTCGTCTACGACACGCCGGTCGTGCTCAGCCCGACCGACACGGTCTCCGACGCGCTGGCGCTGCTGCCCAAACGCGCCCACGGCGCGGTCATCGTCGCCGAGGAGGGCCGGCCGGTCGGCATCGTGACCGAGGCCGACTGCGTCAACGTGGACCGCTTCACCCAGTTGCGGGTGGTCATGTCGCGCAACCTGCTCACCCTGCCCGACGGCATCGAGCCCCAGGCCGCGTTCCATCGCCTGGTGGAGGGCCACCACCGGGTGGCGCCGGTGGTGGACGCCGCCGGCCGGCTCGTCGGCATCCTCACCCGCACCGGCGCGCTGCGCGCCACGCTGTACCGGCCGGCCGTGGACGCCGAGGGCCGGCTGCGGGTCGGCGCGGCGACCGGCATCACCGGGGACGTGGTCGGCCGGGCCGAGAAGCTGCTCGCCGCCGGCGCCGACGTGCTCGTGGTCGACACCGCGCACGGCCACCAGGAGCGGATGCTCGCCGCGCTGCGGCTCGTGCGCGGGCTGCAGCCGGGCGTGCCGGTGGTGGCCGGCAACGTGGTCACCGCGGCCGGCGTGACCGACCTGGTCGAGGCCGGCGCGGACATCGTGAAGGTCGGGGTGGGGCCGGGCGCCATGTGCACGACCCGGATGATGACCGGGGTCGGCCGTCCGCAGTTCTCCGCGGTGCTCGAATGCGCCGCGCGGGCCCGCGAGCTCGGCGCGCACGTGTGGGCCGACGGCGGCGTGCGCCACCCGCGCGACGTGGCGCTCGCGCTCGCCGCCGGCGCCGCTAACGTCATGATCGGCTCATGGTTCGCCGGCACCCACGAGTCGCCCGGCGACGTGCAGCGCGACGCCGACGGACGCCTGTACAAGGAGAACTTCGGGATGGCCTCGGCGCGGGCGGTCAGCCGCCGCACCGCCGAGGAGTCCGCGTACGACCGCGCGCGCAAGGCGCTGTTCGAGGAGGGCATCTCCACCTCGAAGATGTACCTGGACCCGCGCCGGCCCGGCGTGGAGGACATCCTCGACATGATCGTGGCCGGGGTGCGCAGCGCCTGCACCTACGCGGGCGCCGCCGATCTCACGCAGTTCCAGGAACGCGCGGTGGTCGGCATCCAGACCACGGCCGGGTACGCCGAGGGCAAGCCGGTGGACCGCAGCTGGTGACTGCCGACGGTCCGGCTCGGCGCCGGCCCGCTCGGCCGGCGCCGAGCGCGCGACGGACCGTAACGCGTTAGCGCCCCGACCGGCTGGGTACCACGGAGGGCGAACGACTCCTCAAGGGGGCAGCCATGACGAGTGCGCCAGCCATGCTCGACACGTACCCGGCCGACATCGGGACCCTGGGCGCCGAGCACCGGACGGTGCTCTTGCGCGTGATCGACCACACGCTCGAGTGCGCCCAGGCGTGTACCGCGTGCGCGGACGCCTGCCTGCGCGAATCCGACGTCGAGGAACTGCGTACCTGCATCCGGCTCAACCTGGACTGCGCCGACATCTGCGAGACCACCGCGCGGGTGCTGTCCCGGCACACCGGCTTCGACACCAACCTGGCCCGGGCGTTGCTCGAGGCATGCGCGCAGGCGTGCCGATCGTGCGGCGACGAATGCGAGCGGCACGCGGCGGCGCACGAGCACTGCCGGGTGTGCGCAGACGCCTGCCGACGGTGCGAGAAGGCGTGCCACGAGCTGCTCGTGGCGCTGTCCTGATCGGCCGTCCGATCCCACCGCACCGCCGCCGGTCATCCATTCACAGTGGATGACCGGCGTCCTGTACCGCGGGCGGTACAGCGCAGCCCGGTCCACCGGCCACTCTCGTACACTCCCTACCCGTGGCGCAGGTGGACGAGCTTCCCGTGGCGCAGGTGGACGCGGACGGGCGGCCGTGGTCGAGCCGGATCGTCTCGCGCATGCTGGGCCTGCCGCCCCGGTGGATGGGTGTCGCCGCCGCCGTGCTCGCGCTCGGCGTGTCCGGGCTCTTCGGCGGACTCGATCCCGTCGAGGTCGAGCCGGACATCGCCACGGTCGAGGTGGGCACCGCGCACCACGGCCAACCGTGGAACGTCACGGTGACCGGCGCGGGATTCACCAGCGAACTGCCGCCCCTGAAACTCCAGGAACCGGGCAACCGGTGGCTCATCGTGGCCGCCGTCGTCGAGGTCACCAGCGACGAGAGCCGCTTCGACCTCTACGACGTGCTGCGGCTGCGCAACGCGCCCGACCTGGTCGGCCGCCCCGACCTGCTCGGGGTGCGGCCGGACCGCATCATGCTCACCCGCGACGCCGCCGACGCGAGCCGGCTGCATCCCGACCTGCCCGAGAAGCTGTACTTCGTCTGGGAGCAGGCGGGCAGCGCCGAGCCACCCCCCGAACTCGAGATCGAGATCATCGGCAAGACGCTGCGGGCCGAGTCGCTCGGCAATCACCTGGAGTGGCTCGACCCTGAGCCCCGCGCGCTCGTCCGCGCTCAGGTGAAGGACCTGGACGCATGACCGGGATCCGCCGGCACCGGGCGCCGGACCGACCGGCAGCGCGGGCGCTGGCCGCGCTCGGCTCACGGCTCGGCATCGGTGCGCTGCTCATCGCGGCCATCGCGGTCGGCAGCCTGATCAAGTCCGTCACGCCCGACACCGACACCCGGGAACGCCCGTTCATTCGTACGGGCGCCCCCGGCGAGGCCACGGATGCCCGCACCTTCGAGGTGCGCGTGCTCGAGGTACGCGGCGCGAAGAAGATCGTCCGGTTGGGCCGCGAGCGGGAGACCGGCGGCGTGTGGGTGCTGGTCAAGGTGCAGGCGGTGGCCCGCCATGAGCCCACGACCATCGGGTACGCCGCGGTGCGAGACGCCCGCGGGCGGCTGTTCCACGCGACCGAGCGGATCGCCCAGCCGCTGCTCGGCGGCCGCACGCTGCAGCCCGGTGTACCGGTCGAGGGCGAGATCGTGTTCGAGGTGCCCGCCGACGCCGCGGTGAGTCTGTCCATCCGGCTGGCGTGGACGCCCCTCGACCAGCGGATGGACGCGATGGCCGAGATCGGGCTCGACATCGACGCCGCCTCGGTCGCGGCCTGGCAGGCCGCGACCGAGGCGGCGCGGATCACGGACGCGAAGCTCGCGATCGGCCCAGACGGGCAGGTGACCGGATGAGCCCGGAGACCCCCGGGGCGCCACCGGCACCGGTCGTGTTCCCGCCGGTCGCCCCGCCGCCGGGAACGGTCACGCCGCCGGGAACGATCACGCCGCCGGTCGCCCCGCCGCCCGGACCGGTCGTCCCGCCGCCGAGGCGGCGACGGGGATGGCTGGAACGGAACCTGCTCGGTCTGCTCGCGCTCGTCCCGCTGTTCGCCGCCGCCGGCTGGATCCATCGCGACGACGTCACCGAGCGGTACTGGGCGGGCCGTCCCCGCGAGGTCGTGGTATCCGACGCCGCCGGCTGGGTGTCCTACGCGGGCGCCCGCATCCGGCTCGCCAGCCTGGAACCCGCCACGGACCTGGTCACCTTCGGCGGCGATCCGTACCGGGTGCCGGACGGGCTCACCGCGTGGCGGGCGGCCATTCTGTTCCAGGCCCCCGACCAGGAGGCCATCGCCAGCTGCACCCTGCGCCTGGAGGACACCGCCGGCAACACGTACGGGCCGAGCCCCGACGAGCTGACCGGGGCGAAGATGCCGTTTGCGTCGTGCACGTCGGGGGACGAACCGGCACCCCCCTCGTACGAGGTGGTCGTCTACTTCGTGACGCCGGCCTCGGCACAGGCGTCCGCCGTACGGGTCACGGTGCCGAGGGAGCTTCCGCGCTACGCGCGGCTGACCCCGGCGCCGTAGCCGCTGCCCCGGGCGCCGTAGCCGGCCGTTCCACACGGAGCACCCGGTCGATCGCCGCACCGAGCAGGCAGGCCAGCAACGTCCAGGCGATCACGTTGTTGAGGGTGCCGAGCGGTCCGGACCACGGCATCCAGAAGGTGGCGAGATCGCGCGGGCCGATCAGCAGGCGCTCCAGCTCCCACAGCCAGTTCTGGACGCTGGCGGCGACGACGAACGCCAGGCAGAACAGCAGCATCGGGCCCAGGCCGGCGCGGAAGATCAGCCGTACGCCGTGCAGCAGGGCGCTGAACCGCCCGATCACGAGCGCCGCCACCTGGCCGTTGAGCGTGTGCAGCGCGGACGGCAGAAACGACCAGCGCTGCCTGGACCGGTGGGCGAGCTCCTCGGGTGCGGGCGGCTGTGGCGCGATCTGGTGCCCGTACACCACCGCCCCGACGATGAGCCACGCGATCGGGATGACCACGACGTCGTTGAGCGAGTTCATCACCAGGCCCCACAGCCACGAGCCGGCGCCGCGCGTCGGCCCGGTCAGCGGACCGAGCGCGCCCGTCACGCTCTGCCACAGGTCGGACAGCCAGTGCACGAGACGGCGCGCCTGCAGCCAATCTGTGGCGACAGTGGACACCTGCGTGACCGCCACCGCCCCCAGCGTGATCCAGACGATCTCGGCGTACGCCGCAGGCAGGCCCAACCACGGGCGGCGCTCCACGGCCGCCCACCGGTCGACGACCCAGCGCAGCACGAACGCGACGAGGGCCACGGAGGCGGTGGCGACGCCGAGTGACGTCGGCAGCCGTGCCAGCACGTCGATCGAGCCCGGGGTGTTGATCGCCTCGGCGTTCGCAAGCGCCTCGTCCTCCCAGACCCGGTACGCGTAGTCACCGATGTCCTTGGCCAGGTAGCCGTACGACACGTACACGGCTGCGAAGGGTGTGAGCACGCTGCCGACCTGGTTGAGCAGGCTGGCCCGGCCAGCCTCCTGCGGCGCCTCGCGCACGGCCCGCGACAGCCACGGCAACGAGGGTCGCAGCGCGCGCAGCATGAGGATGAACGCGACCAGCATGGCGATCGGACCGAGCAGGAAGACGAGGAACCCGAGCACGGCGTGCACCGCGCTCGCCTCGACGGCGAGCCGGATGAGCAGTTCGTGCGTGACGATTCCGGCGAGGAAGAGGGAGACGAGCACCGGCCAGTGCCGCCACAGCAGGCGCGCCGCGGTGCCGACGACCGCAACCACGTCGCGCAGCGCCGACCACGCGAGAGACGACAAACGCCTGTCCATGCCGAGAGGGCTTTGCGTCACCGCGACAGGCTACCCAATCCGCTTACGACCCTTGATGGCCTCAAAGCCCGATAGTCTGCTTCAGTGTCCCCGGTACCGGCCGATGGTCGGACGCGATCCCCACGAGCCCCACCGGGTCACCACGCCGCTGGAACTGTTCTTCGACCTGACCTTCGTCGTCGCCGCCGGCCTCGCCGCCGAGCGCCTGCACCACTACCTGTCCGAGGACCGCATCGGGCACGCCGTCGCCGGCTACCTGCTGGTCTTCTTCGCCATCTGGTGGGCGTGGACGAACTTCAGCTGGTTCGCCTCCGCCTACGACACCGACGACGACCTGTACCGACTGACCACCCTGGTGCAGATCGCCGGCGCGCTGGTGCTGGCCGCCGGCGTGCCCGTGGCCTTCGACCGCGGCGATCTTGCCGCCATCACGTACGGGTACGTGGTCATGCGGGTGGCTGTGGTCGTCGGATGGCTGCGCGCCGCCCGTGCCGACCCCGAGCGGCGCGGCACCGCGCTGCGGTTCGCCGCCGGGGTCGCGGTCGTCCAGGCCGGCTGGGTCACCCGGCTCGAGCTACCCGAGGATTGGCACCTGGCCGCGACCCTCGCGCTCATCCCGGCCGACCTGCTCGTGCCCGTCTGGGCTCAACGCCGCGCCCGCACCACCTCGCATCCGCACCACATCGCTGAGCGGTACGGGCAGTTCACCATCATCGTGCTCGGCGCATCCGTCGCGGCCGCGACGGTCAGCGTGCAGGACGCCATCAACGCCGGCCACTTCGACGCCGAGCTGCTGGGGCTCGCCGGCGCCGGCCTCGTCATCGTGTTCTCGATGTGGTGGGTGTACTTCGACCGACCGGCCCACACCCTGCCGACACCGTCCCGACGCTTCCCGTGGGCGTACGGGCACTACCTGGTCTTCGCCGCGGCGGCCGCCGCCGGTGCCGGACTGGGCGTGGCGATCGACGCCAAGATGCACGCCGCGCGGCTGTCGCCGCTCGCCGCCGGCTACGCCATCGCGCTGCCGGTGACCGTCTTCCTGCTCAGCGTCTGGGCGCTGCGGGTCCGGCGCCAGGTCGCGCTCCCGGTCGCGGCCGGGCTCGTGCTCGCGACGCCGTTCGGCCCGGGCCCCGTCTACCTGACCGCGGCTCTGACCGGAGCGCTCGTCGCCGTCATGATCCTCATTGGTGACCGGTCAGCGCGTTGACCAGCGACTCCTGCAGATAGCCGAGGTACGCGTACACCGACAGCTGGTACACCCGCTGCGACGACGGGTCGCGCGCCACCGCCTCGTCCAGCTCGGCCTCCAGGTCGGTGTCGTCCCGGATGTCCAGCCGCACCCCGAGCGCCAGGCGGGCATCGGTCAGCGCGCGCAGCCACGCCTCCGCGGCCTCGTCGTCGAGGCGGACCTCGGTGCCGCCGCTGGTCGGCAGCGCGGAGAGCACCGCCCCCGCCTGGTCGATCTTGCCGGTCTTCAGGTCGTCCTCGGTGTAGCGGCGGTACTCGACCGAGTCCGCGACGGAGTCGGGGTAGGCGTCGGGGAACAGCCGCGCGACCACCGGGTCGCGGCGGTCGTAGCCGTCGGAGATCAGCGCGATCACCTCGCCGACCACCTTGCGCAGCACCCGCACCTCGTCGGGCTCGAACCGGGCGACGCACACGTCGCCACGCCGCCGGAACATCGTCACGGCTGGTCTACCGTCGCCCACAGGCCGTACGCGTGCAGGCGGGAGGCGTCGTACTCCATGCGCTCCCGCGGTCCGGAGGAGACGATCGCCTTGCCCTTGTAGTGCACGTCGAGCATGAGCCGTTCGGCCTTCTCGCGGCTATACCCGAACAGCTTCTGGAAAACCCAGGTCACGTACGACATCAGATTGACCGGATCGTTCCAGACGATGGTCACCCACGGCCGGTCGGCCGCAGGCCGCTCGTCGACGTCCGGCATCTCCACGGGGAGGACGTGGGGCGCGGCCATGCCCCCCATCGTGCCACGCGCGGGCGCGCGCGACATGGCTCACACCTCGCCCCCCGACGCCCCGGCTCTAGGCTGTCGGAGTGGGGACCGCCCTGTTGACCGACCACTACGAGCTGACGATGGTGTCAGCGGCGCTGCGGGACGGCACGGCCGACCGCCGGTGCACGTTCGAGGTGTTCGCCCGGCGGCTGCCGGCCGGCCGCCGCTACGGGGTGGTGGCCGGTATCGGCCGCCTCATCGACGCGGTGTGCGAGTTCCGCTTCGGCGACGAGGAGCTGGCGTTCCTGCGCGACCACCGGGTGGTCGACTCCGACACGGCCGCCTGGCTGTCGCGCTACCGCTTCACCGGGGACATCGACGGGTACGCCGAGGGCGAGATCTACTTCCCCGGCTCCCCGATCCTCACGGTGACCAGCACCTTCGCCGAGGCCGTGGTGCTGGAGACGCTCGTGTTGTCCATCCTCAACCACGACTGCGCGATCGCCGCGGCGGCGGCGCGGATGGTCACCGCCGCCCGGGGCCGCCCGATCATCGAGATGGGTTCGCGGCGCACGCACGAGCAGGCCGCGGTGGCCGCCGCCCGGGCCGCCTACCTCGCCGGCTTCGCCTCGACCTCCAACCTGGCGGCCGGGCGCCGCTACGGCATCCCCACCGCCGGCACCGCCGCCCACGCGTTCACCCTCGTGCACGACCACGAGTCGTCGGCCTTCGCCTCGCAGATCGCGGCCCTGGGGAAGGACACGACACTGCTGGTCGACACGTACGACATCGCCGAGGGCATCCGCCGGGCGATCGCGGTCGCCGGGCCCGAACTGCGGGCCATCCGGATCGACTCCGGGGATCTCGCGGTGCTGGCCCAGCAGTCGCGGGAGCTGCTCGACTCGCTCGGCGCGGTGGACACCCGGATCGTGGTCTCCGGGGACCTCGACGAGTACTCGATCGCGGCGCTGGCTGCCGCGCCGGTCGATGTCTACGGGGCGGGCACGGCGGTGGTCACCGGATCCGGTGCGCCGACCGCGAACCTGGTCTACAAGCTCGTCGAGGTGGACGGCCGGGCCGTGATCAAACGCTCGGAGGACAAGATCACGGTGGGCGGCCGCAAGATCGCCGTACGGCGGCACAAGCCGACCGGCACGGCGACCGAGGAGGTCATCGTGTCGCAGGGTGAGCCCGAGCGCCTGCCGGGCGACCGACTGCTGCAGCGCCCACTGATGCGCGGTGGGGTCCCTGTCGCGGACCTGCCGTCGCTCGCCGACAGCCGTGAGCACCTGCGCGAGTGCCTGATCTCGATACCCTGGGAGGGCCTGAAGCTGTCGGCGGGCGATCCTGCCATCCCAGTCACCTTCATCAGCGGAAAGGACCCGGTGCGGCTGTGAGCCGAGCGTTGATCATCGTGGACGTGCAGAACGACTTCTGTGAGGGCGGGTCGCTGGCGGTCGCCGGGGGCGCGCAGGTGGCGGCGGCCATCTCCGCCGCACTGCGCGAGGACACCGGCCGGTGGGACCACGTGGTGGCGACCAAGGACTACCACATCGACCCGGGTACGCACTTCGGCGACCCACCGGACTACATCGACTCGTGGCCCGCGCACTGCGTCGTGGGCACGACCGGGGCGGACTTCCACCCCAGCCTGGAGACCGACCGGATCGAAGCGGTGTTCCACAAGGGCGAGTACGTCGCGGCGTACTCCGGCTTCGAGGGCCGGTCGGAGGGCGTGGACCTGGCCGCCTGGCTGCGGATGCGCGACGTATCCGAGGTCGACATCGTGGGCATCGCGACCGACCACTGCGTGCGCGCGACCGCGCTGGACGCGGTCCGCGAAGGCTTCCGGACCAGCGTTCTGCTCAACCTCACCGCCGGGGTGGCCCCGGAGACCACCGCCCGGGCCGTGGAGCAACTGGAGGCGGCCGGCGTCACGCTCGTCGGCGCTGCGGTGACGCCGTAGCCGCCTTTCCGGCTGCCGCCTTTCGGTACCTCACCGAGCTTGCCCGCTGTGCCGTCCGGGTCGGGGTGGAGCTTGGAGGTGCCTCTTGCTCTGCACTACAAACGCGGGCAGAACTCTGCCCGCGCCGCTGGTGCAGAACCTGGCTCTGCTCGCGCGGATGGTGCAGAGCCAGGTTCCGCTCGTCTTCGTGCTGCAGAGCAACAGGAGGGCGCGGAGGACGTTCCGAGGTGCCCGGCCCCGGCGATGCGATCGTCGCCGGGGCCGGGGCTCATTCGCCGGCACGCACCCGCGGGTCGGCCTCGATAGCCTCATCCGGACGTGGCTGGCTGGGCACGCCCACGTGCACCACCTTGGAGGTGTCCACGGCCGCGTGGGGGAATTTCAGGTCGAAGGCGGGCCGCTCGGAGCGGATGCGCGGCATCCGGTCGAAGTTGCGCAGCGGCGGCGGGGACGAGGTGGCCCACTCCAGCGAGTTGCCGTGGCCCCACGGGTCGTCCGCCTCGACCACCGGCCCCGTCCGGTACGACTTCCAGACCGTCCACACGAACGGCAGGAACGACACGCCGAGGATGAACGACCCGACCGTGGAGATCGTGTTCAGCGTGGTGAAGCCGTCGGTGGGCAGGTAGTCGTAGTAGCGGCGCGGCATGCCCTGGGTGCCCAGCCAGTGCTGGACGAGGAACGTGGTGTGGAAGCCGATCATGGTCAGCCAGAAGTGGACCTTGGCCCACTTCTCGTCGTACATGCGCCCGGTGATCTTCGGGAACCAGAAGTAGACCCCGGAGAAGACGGCGAACACGATCGTGCCGAAC
>VSCG01000111.1:0-10195 GCA_047459115.1 Micromonosporaceae bacterium | reverse complement strand
TGGTAGCGGGGAGAGGATTTGAACCTCTGACCTCTGGGTTATGAGCCCAGCGAGCTACCGAGCTGCTCCACCCCGCGTCGCTTGACGGGTACCAGGGTAGCGCAGTCACGCCGTACCCGCAAAACAGCGGGTACGGCGTGGCCGAGATCACCGCGTGGCCGAGATCGGCGTGTTCAGCCGCCCGGCGACGGGGAACCGTCCGGCTCCGGCGACGGCGTCTGGCCGGACGTCGGCGCCGTCCCGGCCGCCCGCTGGGCCTCCTCGAACCGCTTCAGCGCCGCGTCCAGGTTCGCCAGCGCCCGGCCGTACTGCTCGAAGTTGCCGGACTGCTGCGCCGCCCGCAGCTCGTCGATCGCCTTGCGCACGTCGGCGGCCGCCGCGGCGAGGTCGCCTGACAGGTCCTCCGGCGGCTGCCCGGTCGACGGCGGGGTCTCATCCTGCGGCGGCGTGGCCGACCCACCGGACTCCACCAGCTGCTTGATCGCCGCGTCGAGGGTGTCCGCGAACGCGACCCGGTCACCGTAGTTGATCAGGACCTTCTTGAGCAGCGGGTACGGGTTGTCCACGTTGCTCTTCAGGTAGATCGGCTCGACGTAGAGCATCCCGCCGCCGAACGGTAGCGACAGCAGGTTGCCCTTGACCACGGTGGAGGTCTCCGACTGCAGCAGGGTGAGCGCCTGGCGCACCTGCGCGTCGTTCTCCATCGCCTGCTGGGCCTGTCCCGGGCCGGGGATCCGGTTCTCCGGCGGCAGCTTCAGCACCTCCAGCACCGGCTTGCCGTCCACGTACGAGCCGGAGATCAGCGCGGCGAGGTTCTGCCGCTGGACCGGGGTGACCGCGGCGACCAGCTGGAAGCGCGTGGCCTCCTGGCCGGGCAGCCGGGTGAGCAGGTAATACGGGGGCTGCTTGTTCGTCCCCGGCTGTGCCGGGTCTTCCGGTACCTCCCAGAAGTTCTGGCCCGAGAAGAACTCGTTCGCCTCGGTGACGTGGAACCGCGCGAGCAGGTCGCGCTGCACCTTGAACAGGTCCGCCGGGTAGCGCAGGTGATCCTGCAGCTGCGGCGGGATCTGGTCCCGCGGCTTGATCAGGTCGCCGCCGAACGCCTTGTTCCACGCCTTGAGCAACGGGTCGTCCTCGTCGAACGCGTAGAGCGTGACCGTCCCGTCGTACGCGTCGACCGTGGCCTTCACCGAGTTGCGGATGTAGTTGATGCTCTGGCGGGCGAGCTGGAACGTGCCGCGGTTGGTCAGCGAGTCGTTGGTCGCCTGCTGGAGGTTGATCCGGTCCGCGTACGGGTAGGTGCTCGCCGTCGTGTAACCGTCGACGATCCACACGATCCGGCCGTCGACCACGGCCGGGTACGGGTCACCGTCGAGCGTGAGGAACGGCGCCACCTTCTCCACGCGGGAGCGGGGATCGCGCTCGTAGAGGATCTTGGAGTTCTCGTTGACCGCGTCGGAGAGCAGGAAGTTCGGCTCGCGGTACTTCGCCGCGAAAAGCAGTCGCCTGGTCAGCGAGCCGATCTCGACGCCGCCGGTGCCCTGGTAGGTGTAGTACTGGTCGCCGGCGGCACCGGCCGGCCGGTCGAACTCCACGTCCGGACCGCCGTCCCGCTTGCCGACGATGGCGTAGTCGGTCAGCCGCTCGCCGTAGTAGACCCGCGGCTGGGTGGTCGGGATCTGCTCGGTGGCCGACGAGCACGACTCGCCGCCCGCGCGCTGCTCTTCCTCCTCCTGGCTGCCGAGGAAGCCCGCCACGAAGCACGGCTGCCCGTCCCGGCCGACCTGGTTGGCGGGCGCGGCCACCAGGCCGTAGCCGTGGGTGAAGACGGTGTGCCGGTTGAGCCAGTTGCGCTGCCCACCGACCAGCTTGCTCGGGCTGAGCTCTCGGACGCCGACCACGTAGTCCTGCGTGCGCCCGTTGATCGTGTAGCGGTCGATGTCCAGCTTCTCGCCGAAGTCGTAGAACCCGCGCACCTGCTGCAACTGGGTGTACGTGTCGGAGACCTGGGCCGGGTCGAGCAGGCGGATGTTCGGCACGATCGAGGTGTCGGTGGCCAGCGACGCGGGCGGGGTCAGGTTGCTCGCCGGGTGGCTGGTGACCTTGGTGTCGGTCAGCCCGTACGCCGCGCGGGTGGCCTCGATGCTGCGCTGGATGTACGCCGCCTCCTTGTCGCGCAGGCTCGGGTTGACCGTGAACGTCTGCACCGCCCACGGGTAGATCCCGCCTACCGCGATCGCGGAGATGACCAGCAGGGCCAGCGAGATGCCCGGCCACACGAGGTTGCGCATGAACGCGTTGGAGAACACCACGATCGCGACCGCGACCACGATCGAGATGTAGGCCAGGATCTCCTTGGCCGGCAGCAGCGCGTTGACCGCCGAGTAGCCGGCGCCGGTGACGCCGAAGCCCTCGATGTTGCCGAGCAGCAGGCCACGCCGGTCGAGGAAGTACGCGGCGGCCTTGAGCAGCACGAAGGCCGCCACCAGGGTGGTGACGTGGGCGCGGGCCGCCGTCGTCATCCGGTCGCCGGCCCCGGTCAGCCGCACCCCGCCGTACACGTAGTGCACGGCCAGCGCGCCGAGCAGCGACAGCACCACGGTGGTCATCCCGACGCCGAGCAGGAAGCTCCAGAACGGGTACTCGAAGATGTAGAAGCCCACGTCCACGCCGAACTGCGGGTCGGTGACGCCGAACGGCTGCTTGTTGACGAACAGCATCCACTGGTTCCAGTTGCCCTGCGCGGACAGCCCCGCGAACAGCCCGACCACGCCGGCCGCCAGGGCGATCCAGCTGCCGATGCGCGGGCTCAGGATCATCCGGTAGCGGTCCAGCACGTGCTGCTCGGGGGAGTGCGGGAACAGCATGGGCCGCAGCCGGTAGGCCAGGTAGAGGTTGCCGCCGACGAAGAGCGCCACGGCCAGGCCGAAGATCACGAAGAGCAGCGCCCGGGTGACCAGAACGCCGGTGAACACCTGGGTGTAGTTCGTCTCGTCGAACCACAGCCAGTCCGTCCACGCCTCGACCACCCAACCGAGCAGGGTGAAGAACACGAAGACCCCGATGAGCACCGCGACCGTCACACGGCCGCGACGGCTCATCCGGGGCACGGGGGTACGCATGACCACGGTTAATCAGCTCCGCTGGCTCTAGGTGCGCTGGTCCGGCCGGCGTCCAGCGTACGCGGCCCGTCACTGTGGGCCGCAGGGATCATCACTGTGGGCCGCACAACGTCGGCTCCCGTCCTTCGCGCAGCGCCCGCAACGCGTCGAGCGCGTCGTCCAGGGTGGCGACCTTGACAAGTTTCAGGTCGGGCACGGCGTTCGCCACCGCCTCCGCGCAGTTGTCCGCTGGGGTCAGGAAGACCGTGGCGTTGGCGCGGCGGGCACCGACCAGCTTCTGCGGCACCCCGCCGATCGGACCGACGCGGCCCTCCTCGTCGATCGTGCCGGTGCCGGCGATGATCAGACCGCCGGTAAGGTCGGCCGGGTCCAGCTTGTCGATGATCCCGAGCGCGAACATGAGGCCGGCCGACGGCCCGCCGATGTTGCCCGGGTCGATCTTGAAGCTGTACGGGTTGGGCTGCCGATTCTCCACCGCGATACCCAACCGGGGGGTGCCGTTGGCCGCCTCGGTGGCGACCGAGGTGGTGGCCTCCCGCCCGTCGCGGCGGTACCCGATGGTCAGGGCGGTCCCCGCCGGCTTGGCGCGGACCAGCTCCTGCAGCTTGCTGGTGCTGGTGACCTCCGTCTCGTCCACGGAGATGATCACATCTCCGGCCGCGAGCTTGCCCTCGGCCGGCGCGCCCGCCAGCACGTCGGTGACGGTCACCTGGACGGGGTAGCCGAGCTTACGCAGCGCGGCCGTCTCCGCCGTGCTCTGCGAGGTCTGCAGGTCCCGCTGGTTCTGCTCCTCGACCTCTTTCTGGGTCCGGTTCGGCGGGTAGATCAGCTCCCGCGGGACCACCGCGTCCTCGTCGTCGAACCAGCCGCGGACCGCGTCGATGAGCCACAGGTCCGGGGCGACGCTGACCGTGGTCAACCGCAGCTGTCCGGCCGAGTCGGACGTGTCGGCGTTGCCCACCTCGATCACGTCACTCCCGTCGGCGCTGCCCAACACGTCGACCGTCGGGCCCGGGCCGAGCAGGACGTACGGCACCGGCGCGGCCGCGATCCCCACAGCCATCAGGACCACGAGAACCGCGCCGAGCAGCACGGTGAGACCACGACGCCCCATGCGACGAGCCTACTTGGGCGAGCGGCCCGGGCGGTGCCCCGGAGGTCGCGCTCGGGCGGCGCAGCGGTCCGACCCGCGCCCACCGCCGGTCGGTGCTGGCTGGTGGCCCAGGTCGCGTACCGTTGACGAGTGCCTGACATGCCGTTTGGCTTCGCCCTTCCGGGTGGTTCGCCTGATCCGGGCGACCCGCAGCAGATGCAGCGCTTCCTCGAACAGCTGCAGCGGCTGTTCATAGCCGGCTCCGGCGGCGGCCCGGTCAACTGGGAGCTCGCCCGACAGGTCGCGCTCGGCCACCTGACCGGGCAAGGCCCGGGTCAGCTGCCCGTCCCGATGCCGGGCGTCGGCTTCGGCCCGGCCGCCCCCGGCGCAGCCCCTGGAGACCCGGCGGTGACGCCGGCCGAACGCGCCACGGTCGATGAGGCGCTGCGCCTCGCCGACCTGTGGCTGGAGCCGAACTGCGCCCTGCCGTCCGGCATCCGCACAACCGCCGCCTGGACCCGCGCCGACTGGATCGCGCAGACCCTCGACGTGTGGCGCAAGCTGTGCGACCCGGTCGCCAGCCGGATGGTCGCGGCGATCGGCGACCTCGTGCCCGACGAGGCACGCGCCCAGCTCGGACCCATGCAGGCGATGTTCGCCAACATCGGCGGTGCCCTGTTCGGGGCGCAACTCGGCCAGGCGCTCGGCTCGCTGGCCGCCGAGGTGCTCTCCGCCGGTGACATCGGACTCCCGCTGGGCCCGGCCGGCACCGCCGCGCTGCTGCCGGCCAACATCGCCGCGTACGGCGAAGGGCTGGAGATCGCCGAAGAGGAGGTGCGACTGTACGTGGCGCTGCGGGAGGCGGCGCACCAGCGGCTGTTCGGGCACGTGCCGTGGCTGCGCGGGCATCTGCTCGCCGCCGTCGAGACGTACGCGGCGGGGATCCGGGTCAACCGGGAGGCGGTCGAGGAGGCCATCGGCCGGTTCGACCCGATGAGCCCGGAGAGCGTCGAGGAGCTCCAGATCGAGGGGATCTTCACGCCCGGCGACAGCCCCCAGCAGAAGGCCGCCCTGACCCGGCTGGAGACCGCGCTGGCGCTGGTGGAAGGCTGGGTGTGCCAGGTCGTTGACCAGGCGGCCACCGACCGCCTGCCCGGCGTGGTACGCCTCAGCGAGGCGTTCCGGCGGCGCCGGGCCGCGGGCGGGCCCGCCGAGCAGACGTTCGCTGCGCTGGTCGGGCTGGAGCTGCGCCCGCGCCGGCTGCGCGAGGCCGCCGCGCTGTGGGCCGCGCTCGCCGAGCACCGCGGCATCGAGGGGCGCGACGCGGTCTGGGGGCACCCGGATCTGCTGCCCGCCGAGGAGGACTTCGCCGACCCGGTCCGGTTCGCCAGCACGCAACTCGACCTGGAGTTCCCCGAGTAGGGCAGTCACTCGAGTAACGGGGGTCACCCGGCCCCCGATATGCGGCTCACCTGGGCACCAGCACGCCGGCCGTGACCACCGCGGTCTCCCGGTCCAGGCCGGGCAGATCCTGCGGGCCGCGCAGCCGGCGCCACCCTGGCGTCACCGCGACCAGCGCCGGGCCGGGGGCCGCTCGCCGCACATCGAGCGGCGTGGCGGCGTCCAGGTCCAGGTCGGGCAGCCAGTCCGGGGCGGGCAGGCGCGCGGCGACGCCCAGCAGTCCGGGTCCGCCGAGCGCCGGGGCGACGCTGACGGCGCGCGTCGACAGCGGGCGCAGCAGCTTGGCCACGAGCAGCCCGGGCAGGTCAGGCACGTCGGCCGCGACGACGGCCCCCTGGTCGTACCCGTCCTCGGCCGCGGCCCGCAACGCCGCACCGACCGTCGCGCCCGGCAGCGCGTACACCGGCATGCGGGGCCAGCGGACGGCGGCGGCGAGGTCGCGGTCGGCGTCGGTGCCGGCGATCGCCGGCTCGACCTGCGCCAGGGTGGCGAACAGGTCGACGACGTCCTCGGCGAGGGCCGCGCGCCAGGCTGCGGGCTCGACCCCGGGCGGGGCCCACGGCACCGGCGTCAGCAGCGCGATCACGACCCGCCTCGTCATGACCGCCGAATCTAGTCACCGGGCCGGTCCGCCCGCACGCCGGTCAGTCCTCGATCAGGGACAGGCCGGCGGCGGCGCAGACACCCTCCAGGTAGCCGCGGGCGCGCTCGGCCTTCGGGTAGCGCTCCACCAGTGCCCAGAACCGGGCGTTGTGGCTGGGCACGACGAGGTGCGCGAGTTCGTGCAGCAGCACGTAGTCGAGCACCCAGTTCGGCATGTCCTGCATCCGGTCGGAGATCCGGATGGTCCGGTCCGCGGGCGTGCACGAGCCCCAGCGCCCGTTCTGGTTGCTCACCCACCGGACGCTGGCCGGGTTGGCGGCGGCGGGGTAATCGGGCAGGTAGCGGGCGGCCAGCCGCCGGCAGCGCGCCAGCAGCTCCGCGTCGCCGCGTCGGGTGCGCTGCTCGCGGGCCGCGAGCCGGGCCAGCATCTTGTCGACCCACTCGTGCTCCTCGGCCCGCGAGAACCTGGCCGGGATCAGCACCACCACCCGCTCGCCGTCCCGATAGGCGGACACCGTCCGGTGCCGGCGCTGGCTGCGCCGCACCTCTACGACCGGTTTACGCGCACTGGTCATCGGGTATCTCGGGCCCTCTGCGGTGTGCGGCTGTCTAACTGACGAGGGCACGCTAACCGGGTAGCTGCGGGGGATGGCAAGTGCCAACCTGCCGACACCGCCCGATTGCGCCTTCTTTTCGGCGTGTCGCGCCGAAGATCCTGAGCACCGATAGCGAAGTCCGGGTACCTTTGACCGACGTGTCTAGTTCTGCTCTAGCCGGCCGGTAGTGTTCGTCGCAGGCCGCTCGGGCGGCCGGGACGATGACGAAGGAGAGCCACGTGACCAGCAAGACCGCGAGCTACAACGGCTACTGCGTCAAGTGCAAGGAGAAGCGGGACTTCGAGGGCACGGTCGAGGTCTCCAAGACCAACATGAACATGGCCAAGGGCAAGTGCCCGGTCTGCGGCACGACCATGAACCGGATCCTGGGCAAGGCCTCCGCGGCCTGAGCCGCCAGCCACGGTCACGTCCCGGCGGACGGGCAGCGACTCTCGTGCACAGGTCCTGTGGAAAACCCGGTGGATACCTGTGGATAACCCGTAGACAGACGGCGTGACCTGTGGATAAGTGAACAGCTCGCGGGGGCCCTGGTGGCACGCTGTCCAGCCATGAGCCGCCCCGTGTTACTGCCCGGGCTCACCGCCCTGTGGCGCGGTCCCCGCACGCTCCAGATCGGCCTCGGCCTCCAGCGGCAGGCGATCATCCTGGACCTGCCCAACCCCGCCGCGGCGGGCCTGCTCGACCTGCTCGACGGGGCCCGTACCGAGCCCGGCGTCCTCGCCGCCGCCGGCCGTCGCGGCATCGGCGAGAAGGACGCCCGGGCGTTGCTCGACACGCTCCGCCGGCACGGGCTGGTCGTCGGGGCGCACACCCTGCTCCCCCGCGGCCTCGCCGGACCCGTCCGTGCGCGGATGGCGGCCGAGGCCGCGGCGCTCGCCCTGCGTCACCGTGATCCCGCCACGCCCCCGGCCCAGATCCTCGCCCGGCGGGCCGCCGCACGGCTGCGGGTCTGCGGCCGCGGACGCCTGGGGCTGCCCGTCGCGGTCGCGCTCGCCCTGGCCGGGGTCGGGCACGTGGACCCGGCCCTCGACGGCACGGTCGAACCGGGCGAGCTGATGGCCGGCGAGCCGCCCGGGGACCCGCCGCAGCCCCGCGCGGCCGTGGCGGCCCGGGCCATCGCCCGCCACGCCCCGGGCACGCGCGTCAGCCCGCTGGCCCGGCGGGACACCACCTTCGTCGTACACGTCGGGCCCACGGCGGGCCCGGCGGCGCTGCACGCGCTCGCGTACCGCCGGGTCGCTCACCTCGCCGTGGCCGTACGTGACGGCGCGGCGCTCGTCGGGCCACTGGTACCGCCCGGTGGCGCCCCCTGCCTCAACTGCGTCGACCTGCACCGCACCGACCGCGATCCGGCCTGGCCGATGCTCGCCGCGCAGCTCGCCACCCCCGATGCCCACCCGGTTCCCCGCCCGGCAGGCGAGGCGTGCGACACCGCCACGTCGCTGGCCGCCACGGCGTACGCGGTCGACGAGGTGCTGCGCTACCTCGACGGCGAGCTGCCCCGCACGCTCGGGGCGACCGTGGAGTTCCGCGGCGCGGGCGAGGCCCGGCGGCGCAGCTGGGCGCCGCATCCACGGTGTGACTGTCGCCGCGGCCGCAGCTCGGCACGGCCGGGTCGGCCGGCCCAGGCGGCCGGGCCTGACCGCGGCGTGGCCGGCGATGACCGGCCCGTCCGCACGGGGCTGGCGGGCTCCTGTGACGCCGTACCGGCCAGCCAGCCGACGGAGTACGTCAGAATCGAATCGTGAACGACATTCCGCGCCGCGCCGTCACCCGCACGGCCAAGCTCGCCGCGCTGCCGCTCGGCTTCGCCGGGCGCGCCGCGCTCGGCCTCGGCAAGCGGGTGACCGGGCTGGCCTCCGAGGTCATCTCGGCCGAGATCCAGCAGCGCACGGCCGAACACCTGTTCAGCGTGCTCGGCCAGCTCAAGGGCGGCGCGATGAAGTTCGGGCAGGCGCTGAGCGTGTTCGAAGCGGCGCTGCCCGAGGAGCTCGCCGGACCGTACCGGCAGGCGCTGACCCGCCTGCAGGAAGCCGCCCCGCCGCTGCCCGCCGCCAGCGTGCACAAGGTGCTGAGCGAGCAGCTCGGCGATGACTGGCGCAACCGGTTCGTGGAGTTCGACGACGCCCCGGCCGCGGCGGCCTCGATCGGTCAGGTGCACCGGGCGGTCTGGAAGGAGCGCGGCCGCAAGCGTGGACGACCCGTGGCCGTCAAGATCCAGTATCCGGGCGCCGGCGACGCGCTGCTGGCTGACCTCGGCCAACTGAGCCGCGTCGCCGGCCTGTTCAAGGTCATCCAGCCCGGGTTGGACGTCAAGCCGCTGGTCAGCGAGCTGCGGGCGCGGATCACCGAGGAGCTCGACTACGAGCTGGAGGCCAGTGCGCAGCGGGCGTTCGCCGAGGCGTACGCAGACGATCCCGGCATCTACGTGCCGCCGGTGGTGGCCGCGGCGCCACGGGTGCTGGTCACCGAGTGGGTCGACGGCATCCCGCTGGCGGAGATCATCGCCAAGGGCACGGAGGAGCAGCGCGACCGATCGGGCGAGATGATCGCGACGCTGCACTTCTCCGCGCCGGTGCGGGTGAAGATGCTGCACACCGACCCGCACCCGGGCAACTACCGGCTGCTGCCCGACGGTCGGCTCGGCGTGATCGACTTCGGGGCGGTCGCCCGGATGCCCGAGGGGCCGCCGGAGCCGATCGGCCCACTCGCCCGGCTGGCTCTGGCCGGCGACGCCGACGCCGTGTTCGACGGATTGCGCGACGAGGGATTCATCAAGCCCGACGTGGACATCGACGCGCAGGCGGTGCTGGACTACATCCGCCCCATGCTGGAGCCGATCGCGGTCGAGGAGTTCCGGTTCACCCGCTCCTGGCTGCGCCAGGAGGCCGCCCGGATCGCCAACCCGCGCAGTCCGGCGTACCAGCTGGGCAAGCACCTCAACCTGCCGCCCAACTACCTGATGATCCACCGGGTCACGCTGGGATCGATCGGGGTGCTCTGCCAACTCGAGGCCAAGGCCCCGTACCGGGACATCCTGCGCCGCTGGCTGCCCGGGTTCGCCGCCCCCAGCGAGTGAGGCGACGCCCGATCCCGGCTGGCCTCGCCGCGTCAGCTCTCGGGCACCCCGACACGCTGAACATCGCTCCCCATTGGACGGGCCGGACACCGCGAGATGCGGAATCTCAAGTGGATCATCGGGTTGTCGGCTCGCCGGACACCGGCGCGTGAGCCGGTGCCCGGCGAGCCCGGACAACTACCGCCCGTTCAGCCAGCGGTCCTGCTCACGCAGGCACCGC
>VSCG01000110.1:0-10210 GCA_047459115.1 Micromonosporaceae bacterium | reverse complement strand
GACAGCGTGGAGACCATGGCGAGCGCTCGCCGAAGCTCGGGTCCGACCGGAAACCCCTTCAGATACCAGGCGACGTGCTTGCGGAAGTCCGTGCAGCCCTCCACCTCACCGCCCAGCCACTCGGTGAGCAGCTCGGCGTGCCGGCGCATCACCTTCGCCACCTGCCCGAGCGTCGGCAGCGCCCGCTCGGGACGCCCGGCGAAGGCGGCCGCCAGGTCCGCGAACAGCCACGGCCGGCCCAGGCAGCCGCGGCCCACCACCACCCCGTCGCAGCCCGTCTCGGCCACCATCCGCAGCGCGTCGTCGGCCTCCCAGATGTCGCCGTTGCCGAGCACCGGGATGTCCAGCGCCTGCTTGAGCGCCGCGATCGCAGACCAGTCGGCCCGCCCGGAGTAGCGCTCGGCCGCCGTACGCCCGTGCAGCGCCACCCACGCCGCGCCCGCATCCTGTGCGATCAGCCCGGCCTCGACGTACGTCAGATGGTCGTGGTCGATGCCCGTGCGCATCTTCACCGTAACCGGCACACCGGCCGGCGCCGCGGCCCGCACCGCCGCGGTCACGATGCGCCCGAACAGCCGCCGCTTCCACGGCAGCGCCGCCCCGCCGCCCTTGCGGGTCACCTTCGGCACCGGGCAGCCGAAGTTCAGGTCGATGTGGTCGGCGAGGTCCTCGTCGACCACCCGGCGCACCGCCGCCGCGGTGACCGTCGGGTCCACGCCGTACAGCTGCAGGCTGCGGGGCCGCTCCCCGGGGTCGAACGACACCATCCGCATGGTGCGCGGGTTCCCGGCGACCAGGGCCTGTGTGGTGACCATCTCGCACACGTACAGGCCCGCGCCGTGCTCGCGGCACAGCCGACGGAACGGCACGTTGGTGATCCCCGCCATCGGGGCGAGCACCACCGGGGGCCATACCTGGTATGGCCCCAGCGGGAGCGCGCGGGCGGCGGGTGCGGTGGTCACGTCTTCGAGGATGCCACGTGGCACCCGCCCCGTGCCCAACCCCGGCTGACGCCCCGGTGGCACAGTTGAGGCGTGGCACACACATCCGCACAACCGGACCCCGCCTGCGAGATGGCGCACGGCAGGCTGCCCCTCGACGCCGGGCCACGTACGCTCGTGGCGGTCTTCACCTCTCCGGTCGCCGACTACCTGCTCCACTTCGGACGCGACAGCGGCTTCCGCACGGTGCTGCTCGAACCGGACCCGGACCGCCTCCAGGCAGCCGACCACCGCTACGCCGACCAGGTGTCGAGAACCCCGAGCGGCGCGTTCATCGACCCGACGGCCGACGTGGTGGTGACCGATCACGACCGCCCGGAACTCGGCGAGGTGCTGCGCGACACGCTCGCGCTGCCGGCCCGCTGGGTCGGGGTGATGGGCAGCCCGCGGCACCGCGCCCCGCACGTGGCCGCCCTGCGCGACCTCGGCGTCCCGGCGGACGCCATCGCCCGGGTGCACCGCCCGATCGGGCTCAACATCGGCTCGCGTACGCCCGCCGAGATCGCCATCTCGACGCTGGCCGGTCTGATCGCCGACCGCAACGGGCGCCCCGGTGGCTTCGCCTTCTGACGCGACGCACGCCCCCGGTCAACGGCTGCGGGGCTAGGCGGGCAGGCGGTCGAGCAGGTACCGCTCGACCTGGTCGATCGGGATGCGCTCCTGCGCCATGCTGTCGCGGTCCCGGACGGTCACCGCCTGGTCGTCGAGAGTGTCGAAGTCGACCGTGACGCAGTACGGCGTACCGATCTCGTCCTGTCGGCGGTAGCGGCGGCCGATGGCGCCGGCGTCGTCGAACTCGACGTTCCACCGCTTGCGCAGCGTGGCGGCCAGGTCGCGGGC
Organism: Micromonosporaceae bacterium; assembly: GCA_047459115.1. Taxonomy (GTDB): domain Bacteria; phylum Actinomycetota; class Actinomycetes; order Mycobacteriales; family Micromonosporaceae; genus VSCG01. The sequence goes on along the minus strand of VSCG01000110.1, from coordinate 8,369 downwards.
CTTCGGCGACAGCTCGGGGTTGCGCGACAGCGGCAGCACGGCCACCTTCACCGGGGCGAGCCGCGGGTCGAACCGCAGCACGGTGCGCTTGTCGACGCCGCCCTTGGCGTTGGGCGCCTCGTCCTCGTCGTACGCCTCGATGAGGAACGCGAGCAGCGTGCGGCCGAGGCCGGCGGCCGGCTCGACCACGTACGGCACCCAGCGCTCGCCCTTGCCCTGGTCGAAGTACGACAGGTCGGCCCCGGAGTGCCTGCTGTGCGTGGACAGGTCGAAGTCGGTGCGGTTGGCGATGCCCTCCAGCTCGGCGAACTCCGCACCGGCGAACCGGAAGCGGTACTCGATGTCCACCGTCCGCTTCGAGTAGTGCGACAGCTTCTCCTTCGGATGCTCATACAGGCGCAGGTTCTCCGGCTTCAGGCCGAGGTCCACGTACCAGTTCCAGCGCTCGTCGATCCAGTACTGGTGCCATTCCTCGTCGGTGCCGGGCTCGACGAAGTACTCCATCTCCATCTGCTCGAACTCGCGCGTGCGGAAGATGAAGTTCCCGGGCGTGATCTCGTTGCGAAACGACTTGCCGACCTGGGCGATGCCGAACGGGGGCTTCTTGCGCGCCGAGTTCATCACGTTGAGGAAGTTGATGAAGATGCCCTGCGCGGTCTCCGGCCGCAAAAAGTGCAGGCCCTCCTCGCTCTCCACCGGCCCGAGGAAGGTCTTCATCAGGCCGTTGAACATCCGCGGCTCGGTGAACGCGCCCTTCACGCCGCAGTTCGGGCAGTTGACCTCGGCCAAGCCGGCCGGCGGTCGGCCATGCCGCTCCTCGAAGGCCTCCTCGAGCTGGTCGGCCCGGAACCGCTTGTGGCACGCCTGGCACTCGGTGAGCGGGTCGACGAACTCCGCGACGTGCCCGGACGCCTCCCACACCTGCCGCGCGAGGATCACCGCGGAGTCCACGCCCACCACGTCGTCGCGCTGCTGCACCATCGCGCGCCACCACTGGCGGCGGATGTTCTCCTTCAGCTCCACGCCGAGCGGTCCGTAGTCCCAGGCGGAACGGCTGCCGCCGTAGATCTCGCTGGACGGGTAGACGAAACCGCGCCGCTTGGCGAGGTTGACGATGGCATCGATGCGGTCGACGGGCATTGGCGCCTCCTCGGAAACGCCACCGGCTGGCTGCCGGCGGCTGACGGGCAAACCTGTGACTATAGACGAATTTTGGGTGATTTTAGAGACTTCAGTACGAGCGTACGGTTGTCGGGCGCTCGGCGCACAAGACTACTCGACGCCGCAAACCTCGAACCGGCCGGTTCCCCTGTTCTGCTTGAGCACGAACCGCAGGTCGCTCTCCAGCCCGGTGTCGTAGCGCACGTCGGCCGGCACCACGACCTCCCGGTCGATCTGCGGCTCCCCCACCGTGTAGCTCGTGACCTGCGGGCCCGCACCGACCCGTCGGCTGAACTCCGCCACCGACTCGTCGCGCTGCCGCTCGTCGCACAGCAGTGCGTACGCGTCGGCGTACCGTCGGTCGGCGAGCGCGCCCAGGTACCGGTCGACGGTGACCGTGGCCTGCTCGTTGAGCGCCTCGAGACCGGTGACGACCAGCCCGCCGAACCCGAGCACCCCACCCACGCAGCACAGCATGAGGGCGGCGGCACCGACGCCGAGCCCGACCCACAGCCGGGTGCGATCGGCGTCGATCGGCGGGGCGGCGAACGGCGGCTGCACGCCCGGCCCCGTCGGCGGCGGTGGCACGGGTGCTGCGCCGACGCCTGGACCGCCGGCGCGAGGCGCGGTCATAGCCGGATGGTAGCCGCGGGCCGGCCGGCAGCGCGGCTCACCGGTGCGGCTCGCTGGCCCGGTCACTGGTCATGACGACGACCTCGCCCTGCGGGTCGGCCGAGGCGAGGACCTCGTACGCCGAAGGCTCGTCGACCGCTTCGGCGAGCAGCGGCGTGGCGTTGAGCTTCACCTCGTACGCCGACAGGGCCCGCCGGTAGGTGCCCACGGACTCCCATTCGGTCACCAGGCACCAGTACTCGGGTTCGTCCAGAGAACGGCCGAACCGGCCGGACCGGTAGCCGGGCCGGGCGGCCAGCGCAGCGAGCGCGGTGTGCGCCCGGACCGTGAAGTCGTCGGCGCGGGCCGGGTCGACGCGGAACCGGCTCACCACGAGCATGCCGATCGCCTCCCGTGCGGTTGAATGGGCGGACGGACGGCCAGCCTACGCCCACCCGGAGGAACCCGACGCATGCCCGACCTGTTCGCCCGACTGGCGCGCCTGAACAGGAGCGCGGTTTTCCTGGTCACCCTCGCGGTGGTCCTGGTGGCGCTGTTCGCCCCGGATCCGATCGGCGGGCTGCTGCTGCTCCTGCTCGCCGCCGGGCTGGCGGCCGTGGCGCTGCACACCTGGCCGGTGCAGCCGCCGGCCACCCGCGCGCTGCGGCTGCTGGTCCTGGGCCTGCTCGTGGTGATCGCGCTCACCAAGCTGTTCTGAAGCGGCGGTCAGCTTCCCCGGCCCGCGGCTTTCCGCCAGCTTCCCGCCACCCGCCCGTCCCACTCGCATGCAGCTATGCGTTTTTGACAATGATTGTCATTAGCGCGGAGAGTGGTGGCATGCCAATGATTGTCATTAGCGCGGAGAGTGGTGGCATGCCCAGGAGTGGTCTGCTTCGCGTGATCGCCGGACTCCTTGCCCTCACCGGGATCACCGGGGTCGCCGCCTGCTCCCCGGACGTGCCGGACACCACGGGGAAGATCAAGGTGGTGGCCGGCTTCTACCCGTTGCGGTTCGCCGCCGAGCGGGTTGGCGGGGACGCGGTCGCCGTCACCAGCCTCGCCGAGGCCGGCGCCGAGCCACACGACCTGGAGCTGAGCCCGCGGCAGGTGGCCCAGGTCGCCGACGCGGATCTCGTCGTCCACCTCAAGGGCTTCCAACCGTCGCTGGACGAGACGGTCGCCCAGGAGGCCACGTCGGCCGCCTTCGACGTCGCCGCGGTCCAGCCGCTGCTGCCGGGTCCGGCCGGCCGCGACCCGCACCTGTGGCTCGACCCGACCCGGCTCGCCACGGTCGCCGACCGGCTCGCCGACCGCCTCGGGCAACTCGACCCTGACCACGCCGCGGACTTCCGGTCGCGCGCCGCCGCGCTGCGCGCCGAGTTGGAGCGGCTCGACCGGGAGTACGCCGAGGGCCTGGCGACCTGCCAACGCCGCGAGATCGTGGTAAGCCACGCGGCGTTCGGCTACCTCGCGCAGCGCTACGACCTCGAGCAGGTGGCGATCACCGGCCTGACCCCTGAGTCCGAGCCCTCGCCCCAGCGGCTCGCCGACGTCGCTAACACGGCCCGTGCGCATCAGGCCACCACGATCTTCTTCGAGACGCTCGCCAGCCCCGCCCTCGCCGAGGCCGTGGCCCGTGAAGTCGGCGCGCGCACGGCGGTCCTCGATCCGCTCGAGGGAGTGTCGCCGGGCTCCACCGAGGACTACTTCTCGGTGATGCGCGCCAACCTGGCCGCCCTCCGGTCCGCGCTGGAGTGCGCATGACCGCCCCGCCGGTTGTCGAGATCGAAGACGCCGTCGTCGCGTACGGCGGCCGGGTGGCGCTCGACCACGTCTCACTCGCGGTGACGCGCGGCGAGGTGCTCGCCGTGCTGGGCGCCAACGGGTCGGGCAAGTCGACGCTCATCCGCGCGGCCCTGGGGCTGGTGCCGCTGGCGGCCGGTCGGGTGCGGCTGTTCGGCACGGGCACCGCCCGGCGGTCGAGCCACGTCTGGCGACGCATCGGATACGTCCCACAGCGCCTCGGCGCGGGCAGCGGCGTCCCGGCGACCGTGCACGAGGTCGTCAGCTCCGGCCGGCTCGCGCGCCGCGGCCTGCTGCGGCCGGCGCGGACGCGCGACCGGGCTGCGGTGCGGGCCGCGCTCGCCGCGGTCGGGCTCGCCGACCGCGCGGCCGACCCGGTGAGCGCGCTCTCCGGCGGGCAGCAGCAGCGCACCTTGATCGCCCGCGCACTGGCCAGCGAGCCCGAACTGCTCGTCCTCGACGAGCCGACCGCGGGCGTGGACGCGGCGAGCCAGGAAGCCTTCGCGTCCGCGCTGGACGACTTCGTCCGAGGCGGCGGCACGGCGGTGCTCGTGGCGCACGAACTCGGGCCGCTCGAGCCGCTGGTGAACCGCGCGGTGGTCATCCACTATGGAAAGGTCGTCCACGACGGGCCGGTGCCCCCGCCGGCCGGCCACCACGCGTCCCCCGGCCACGACCACGTGCACCCGCACGCCGACACCGCCGAGACCGGGATGTGGTCCTGATGGGCATCTTCGACCACGAGTTCATGCTGCGGGCGCTGCTCGGGGCGCTGGTCACCGGGCTGATCGCACCCGCGCTGGGCACGTACCTCGTCCAGCGCCGGCTCGCGCTGATCGGCGACGGCATCGGGCACGTGGCGCTCACCGGTGTGGGCCTCGGGCTGTTGACCAGCACCTCGCCGGTGCTGACCGCCGTCGTGGTGGCCGCGGTCGGGGCGATCGCCGTGGAACTGGTTCGCGAGCGTGGCCGGACCTCCGGCGACGTCGCGCTCGCGCTGCTGTTCTACGGCGGCATCTCCGGCGGGGTGTTCCTCGTCGCGCTGTCGGCGAACAAGACGAACGCGAACCTGATCGCGTACCTGTTCGGCTCGCCGCTGACCACCTCGCGCGCCGACCTGGCGGTCATGGCGGTCCTGGGCGCCCTGGTGCTCGCCGTGACACTGCTGCTGCGGCCCTGGCTGTTCGCCGTCTGCCACGACGAGGAGCACGCCCGGGTGTCCGGTCTGCCGGTGCGGGCGCTGAACCTGACGCTGGCGGTGACCACGGCGGTGACGGTCACGGTCGCCATGCGGGCGGTCGGGCTGCTGCTGGTCAGCGCGCTGATGGTCGTGCCGGTGGCCGCCGCCCAGCAGGTCACCCGCGGGTTCCGGGCCACCATGCACCTGGCTATGGGGATCGGTGTGGTGGCGGCGGGCGCGGGGATCTGGATCGCGGGGACCTTCGACACCGCGCCGGGGGCGACGATCGTGTTGGTCGCCATCGCCGGCTTCTTCGCCTTGGCGGTCGGCTCCGGGGTGTGGCGCGCCTGGCACCGGGCCGCGGCGGGTACCCGCCGCGGCGCGGTGACCGAGGCCGAGCCGCCCGAGGTGGTGCTGCAGCGGTGACAAACGCTGCCGAACGCTACGGTTCTCCCATGGCCACCAACGGTTACGCGGCGTACGAGGCGGCGGGCGAACTGCTGCGCGCGCTGGCCGCCCCGATCCGCGTGGCGATCGTGATGGAGTTGGCCGGTGGCGAGCGGTGCGTGCACGAACTCGTCGACGCCGTCGCCGCGCCGCAGCCGCTGGTCTCCCAGCATCTGCGGGTCCTGCGCGGGGCCGGCCTGGTGCGGGGCGCCCGGCGGGGGCGGGAGATCGCGTACTCGCTCGTGGACGAGCACATCGCCCACATCGTCGCCGACGCGGTCAGCCACGCGAGGGAGACGAAGCCGTGACGCGACGTGACGGGAGCCCGCCGCGCCAGGTGACGCCGCCGCGCCACGAGACCGCCACGCGCGACACGACCGCCACGCGCGGCACTACCGCCACGCGCGACACGACCGCCACGCGCGACACGACCGCCACGCGCGGCACGACCTCCGCGCGTGGCGGGACTCCGCCGCGCAACACCCGCCAGCGCGCGGCCGTCGCCGACCTGCTCGCCGGGACCGATGGGTTCCACAGCGCGCAGGAGCTGCACGCGATGCTGCGCTCGCGCGGGCAACGGGTGGGGTTGACCACCGTCTACCGCACGCTGCAGGCGCTCGCCGAGGCCGGCGAGGTCGACGTGATGCGACCGGCGGGCGGGGAGGTGCGCTACCGCCGGTGCAGCCGGGGCCACCACCACCACCTCGTCTGCCGGGCCTGCGGCCGTACGGTGGAGGTGGCGGGGCCGGCCGTGGAGAGTTGGGCCGAGCGGGTTGCCGCAGAGCACGGGTACGTGGACGTCAGCCATACCCTCGAGGTCTTCGGCACCTGCGTGTCGTGCGCCTGACCTGCGGCGCGCGTGTCTGCTCAGTGGTCTTCGATCACCACGCGGAACCGGCCGGACCAGGTCTGGCCCGCCTCGATGACCCGTACCTCTTCGAACGCCCAGGCCGCGCAGATGCCCGGATAGATGCCGGCGCGCACGAACCACCGGTCGCCCTCGCCGAGGCCGCTGCAGGTGAGGGTGTAGCCGTCCGCGCGCCAGACCAGCTGCGGCTCGGCGGAGCCGTTGACCGCGTCCTCACCCGGCCCGACTGTCGGGCCGCCGGGTGCGCCGGCGCGGATCTGCGGTGCGCCGTGCCGGGCGAGCCGCAGGAAGCAGCCACCGTAGCCGGCGCCGTCGGGCCGGCCGTTGGTAGCAGGGCTGCCCAGCTCGACCCGTGCCGGGGCGGTCAACGCCCAGCCCAGCTCCAACGCCCAGGCGGTGTCGCTGACCAGCGTCGCCGACACCGTCCGCTCCTCCGTGAGCAGCACTTCACCGTGCGGGTCCCGCCAGGCCAACCGTTCCCGGAACCGGTCCTCGGCGACCAGGTCGAAGGCTTCGTGGGTGATGGTGCCGTGGTCGTCCCGCCAGGTGTAGCCCTGGCCCCGCACGTAGGTGCGCCCACCCCACAGGTTGGTGCCGTTGACGTCCTGCACACCGAGCGAAAGACCCAGATGCCAGGGGTGGTCCTCGGGGAGGGCGTCGCTGATGACGACCCCGGCCAGCGTGCGGATGGGATGCAGGTACGGCCGGGGCGCCAGCGTGGCGGGTAGCTCGGGGTCGACGACGTACGACGCGACGACCTGTCCACCGGCGTGCAACTGCATTACTACTCCTTGACATCCAGACTCGGGCTGGCCGGCGGTGCCGCCGGCCAGCCCGAGCAGTGAGAACTCCTGCCTATGGCAGCAGCCGGCCGGCTCCCGCGTGCTGCGTCAGCCCCGGTACGGCCGGGGCGGGCAGGGGCCGGTACGCGCGCAGCGTCGGCGCCCAGCCGGCGTCGTCACCGAAGTCCGGGTCGTGTTCGGCGTTGTAGGCGTCGAGCAGGCTGAGCGGCCGCGCCGGAGCGGAGCCCACCTTCACCCAACTGCCCCGCTCGGTGAGCGCGGTGCCGGACCAGTCGTAGAGGACATCGGCCGGCGCGATGCCGTCAGCGAGGACAAAGTAGTTGTTCTCCAGGTACCCGGCGGACTGCACGCCGATGCCGACGCTGTACTCGTACGGCTGGCGGATCTTGTAGAGGTTGTTGTAGATATCGATCCTGCCGAACCGGATCCGCGGAGCCCGCTGGCCCACCCCGTCGAAGACGTTGTGGCGCAGCGTGACGCGCAGCTTGCCGACATCGGGCCCGACCGTGTTGCTGGAGCCGATCAGCATGGTCTTGTCGTGGTTGGTGAAGACGTTGTACGAGACGGTGACCAGGTCGGCGGTGTGCGTGATGTCCAGCGCCCCGTCATGCACCTGGTACGGCTGTCCGAAGTAGCGCGGCTGCGCCGAGTCCGGGTTGTCGCCGTCGCTGAAGGTGTTGTGATCCACCCAGACGTTGGTCGAGCGGCGGACGGAGATCAGGTCGTACTCGGAGTTCCAGGCGCCGAACTCGCCGTCGGTGGGGCTCCAGGCCGGGAAGCAGTCGGCCGCATCGCGCAGATCCAGGTTGCGGATGATGACGTTCGAGACCCGGTCCACCATCAGCGTCAGGCGCTTGAGCGTGGCGCCGGGCAGCCCGACGATGGTGGTGTTGGCGCCGACGTTGAGCACGGTGTGCGCGGCCTGGTTGGCGCGGGAGCGCAGGCGGGCCTCCTCCAGCGGACCGCTGGGGGCGACCCGTCCCCAGGTGGCCGGGTCGTAGGCGGCCAGGTACGCCGCAAGGGAGTACTCCGGGTCGGCGAAGTCGGCGCAGTCCAGCGCGGACCCGTCGGCGGCGGTGAACCCGTCGATGACGCCCCGGACGTACACGATCTTCGGCTCGTCGCCGGCCAGGGCGGCGGCGAGCTCGGCGCGGGTGCTGACCACGAAGACGTGGCTGGCGTCCGCCGCGGATCCGCCGGTGGTGCCGGCGCCCTCTGCCGCCCAACCGTCGCCGGGGGCGAGTGGCTGCCGGCCGACGAGTTCGGCGAGCCGGCCGACTCCCGCCGCCCCGCCCTTTGCCTGCGCTGCCGCTGATGCCGTCGGTGCCGTGGCCGAAGCGGCCGACGCGGGCAGCAGCAGAGCCGCGGTGAGCACCGGTAGCAGCATTCGTGACGTACGCATGTCTCGCTCTTCTCTCCATGCCGATGATCGGCGAGCAAACCGATTTCCAATCAAAGCTAGAGAGCGAAGGCAGTCAAAACAATAGATTCAATG
>VSCG01000109.1:0-10472 GCA_047459115.1 Micromonosporaceae bacterium | reverse complement strand
CGTCCGACCCGTTCGAGGTTGCTCAACGTCTGCTCCTTGCGCATGAGGGATTCGCGGATACACTCCGCGCATCGCGTCTCGCCGAGCAGCTCGGCCCAGATGAGCAGGCCCTTGGCGGTCGTGATCCCGAAGCTCAGGAACACCCGTACCGTGCTCAGCCCGAACAGCTCGAACAGCTCGCACGTGGGCTCCAAGTGGGCGAACGTTTCGAACCTGGCGCTCATGCCGTTGACCGTCTCCGACGGGGTCTCCAGCGGTGTCGTGCCGAGCGCGTCGAAACAGTCGCCGATGTGCGCCAGATGCTGCTCAGACTCCCGCTCCACGCAGCGCAGCATCTCGATGAGGTCCTTGTTGCGGATCTGGTCCCGGATCCGGGTAATCATGATCCGTCCGGTCCGCTCGGCGTCGCGTGCTATGCCGAGTTCGTAAACAAGCAGATCCCGCGGGTTCCTGGCCATGGCTGCCTCCGGCCCTTCGTGTCCTGACGACCCGGTACCCGGTACGGCACGGTTGATTCCTGCACGGCCGTGCCCGGCTGGCCGCCGATCGGGCACGATGTCGACTTCCCGCGACAACGCCCACCTGGACATGCTGCGCGAGTCGGCCGACGGGGTCACGGGCGTCGGAAGCCGGTGCAGTAGACGACGGTGGCGTCGTCGTGGGCCTTGGCGCGGGGCCAGCGGCGGCCGTCCGGATCGCTGCTTTCGGCCCGGCGTACCTGGCGGACGAGCTCGTCGGGGCCGTGCCGGTCCAGCGTGTCGAGCACCTCGGGCCATGTGGCGAGGCCGAACGGGTGGACGATCCGCTGCGCGCCGTCGCTGAGCAGTACCGCGCGCTCGACCTCGTTGAGTGGACAGGCGCCGGTGATGGCCTGGGTGGCGGCGGTCGGATCGGCGGCCGCCACCCAGAACCCGCCCGGCCGGTTGCGGTACGCGCGAAGGGCCTGCACGTACCGACGTCGCGCTTCGGTGTGCTCTGGCGTGCCGTTGCGGGTGCGGTCCATCTCCTGCCGGTACCGCGCGCCGATACGGTTCCCCCGGTCGTCGGTGACGACGACGGGCGGCCCCTGCGCCGTGTCCAGCACGAGGACGGAGTCGGCCAGGACCAGGTACTCGAGCCGGTCGTGGCGGATCCGCGCCGCGACCACGGTCGACGACGGCGTACCGGGGTCGTCGAGGTCGCAGGTGCCGGCGTGCAGTGCGGCGGTCTCGGCGATCGCCTGGGCGAGGATCGCGGTCAGGTCCCGATCGTCGTCGGCCAAGCCGGCCAGCAGCGCCCCGCCGAGGTGGCGGGCGTACCAGGCGACACCGTGAACGCACTTGGTGGTGGTGCCGGCCAGGCCGGCGCCGTCGAGCAGGACGATGCCGTCGGCGGTGGCGGCGGCGAAGTCCTCGTTGGGCTCCTCGGGGGTCCCCTGGCTGGTCGCGATGGCGACGTGCATCGGTCCTCCGGGAGTCACGCGATCACGTTTCCTTCGGTCAGGTGAGCCGGTCCGGCGGTGCGGACACGATCAGTCTGGCTCATCGCGAGGGACCGTGCGGCCGAGACCGCGATGGGCCGCCCTTGACCGCTACTATTCCCATGGGGAATAGTAGCGGTCATGTCAACATCCCACGCCCTGCTCGGGATCCTCGCGGCACGGGGTGCTACGCACGGCTACGAACTCAAGCGCGAGTACGACCGGCGCCTCGCCGGCGTCCGACCGCTCGCCTTTGGACAGATGTACACGACGCTGGCGCGGATGCTGCGCGCCGGTCACATCGCCGAAGCGGCACACCAGCGGGTGGCCGGGCCGGACCGGGTGGCCTACCGGCTCACCGACGACGGTCGATCCGAGCTGATGACCTGGCTGGCAGAGCCCGAGCCGCCCAGCCCGTACGTATCCGCGCCGCTGTTCATCAAGGTGATCATCGCGCTGCTCGCCACGCCCGACGAGGGCGCCGCCCGGACCCTGCTGGCCGCCCAACGGGCCAGCCACCTTGAGCAGATGCGTCGACTGACCAAGATCAAGGCGGGTGGTGGGGCGTCGGTGTCCGAGCTGGCCGCGGCCGACTACCTGCTCAAGCACCTCGACGCCGACCTGCGCTGGATGGCCACCACCCTCGAGCGCATCACGGCGATCCGCGCGGAGGTACGGGCGTGACGAACCAACCGGTCAGCCAACCGTTCGTCGCGACCCGCGACGCCGAGCCGCTGCTGGAGGCGCGCAACATCAGCAAGGCGTACGGGCAGACCCAGGCGCTGCGCGACGTCTCCCTCGCGGTGGGCCGAGGCGAGATCGTCGCGGTCACCGGTCCGAGCGGCTGCGGCAAGTCCACACTGCTGCACTGCCTCTCCGGCATCCTGCGTCCCGACCAGGGCGAGGTGTGGTTCCAGCACCGCAACATCGCGTCCGAGAGCGAACGGTTCCGCTCCCGGCTGCGCCGTACCGTGTTCGGCGTGCTCTTCCAGTTCGGCCAGGTGGTCCCGGAACTGACCGCTATCGAGAACATCACCCTGCCGCTGCAACTCGGCGGAGCACGCTACCGCGACGCGGCAGCCACGGCCCGCCAATGGCTGGAGCAGCTCGGCATCGCCGAACTGGCGCACAAGCGACCCGGTGAGATGTCCGGCGGCCAGCAGCAACGCGTCGCGCTCGCCCGCGCGCTCGTCACCCGACCCGAGGTGCTCTTCGCCGACGAGCCGACCGGTGCACTGGACAGCCTCGCCAGCGAGCAGGTCCTCACCGGACTGGTCCGGCTCGCCCGCGAGCAGGGCACCACCGTGCTCCTCGTGACGCACGACGCGCAGGTGGCCGCGTACGCCGACCGTGAGATCACCATGCGCGACGGCCGGGTGGAGACCGACGGCCGGATCACCATCAGCGGAGCCGTCCGGTGAGGCCCGGCGCTCTGCTGAGGTTGGCCTTCGCCGGCACCCGAGCCGACCGCGCCCGGGTCATCATCACCACCCTCGGTGCAGCCACGGCCGTACTGGTGCTGCTGTGCTGGGCGACCGTCGTGTCCCTCCAGCCCGACGGCACCTACAGCAGCCGCATGTTCACCAGCCGAACCGTGCTGACCAACCTCGCCACGGCGATGATGCTCTTCACCGTGCCAGCGATGTTCTTCCTGGCGCAGTGCGCGCGACTCGGCACGCCCGGCCGCAACCGGCGGCTGGCCGCGTTCCGGCTCGCGGGCGCAACCCCGACCCAGGTGGCGTGGGTGGCCGCCGTGGAGACCGGCCTGGCCACGTTGCTCGGCGCGCTGCTGGGCGCCGCGGCCTACCTGGCCGGTCGGGTGCTGCTCGATCAGCCCAACCCGGAGGGTATCCGCCCGCTGCCCACGGACGTCCTCCCCGCGATGCAGACAATCGTCGGCATCGTGCTCGGCGTTCCGCTGCTGGCCACGGCCCTGACCGTCCTGCTGTTGCGGCGCGTCGCGATCACGCCGTTCGGCGTGGTACGCGAGTCGCGGCGCCAGCGGGTGCGTGCCTGGCCCGGCCTGCTCGGTCTGGTGGGCCTGGCCGGGTTCACCGCCCTGGCGGCGGCTTCCCGTACGGATTTCGTGCAGCGGGGCGGGCTCGGCCCCAACAGAGAGCTTTTCTGGATGCTCGCGGTTCTCGTCTGCACGGTGCTGCTGATGCTCGGCCTGCTGCTCGGCACTGCGTGGATCGGGCACGTCAGCGCCCGCCTGCTGCTGCGGTTGACCCGCCGCCCCAGCGCCCTGATCGCCGCCCGCCAGACGCTGGCCGATCCGTACGACGGCAGCCGCACCTACACGGTCATTCTCGTCACGGTCGCGTTCGGCGCCGGCGCGATGATGCTGCACTCCTGGCTGGTCGTCAATGTCGCCGTCCGGGCTGCGGCGATGCCCGCGTGGGACCCGAGCAGCACCTTCGCGTTCCGGGCCGACGTCCACCGCATTGTCAACCTGGTGCTCCTCGGCCTGCTCGTGCTGGCCGCGCTCGCCCTGCTGGTCGCGCTGGTCGAGTCGGGGATGGCCCGGCACCGTACCCTCGCCGCGCTCGTCGCGGCCGGCACCAGCCGTGCGGTACTCGCCCGCGCCCAGTGCTGGCGGGTGTTGATACCGATCGTGCCCGGCATCGCGCTGGCCTGCCTGTACGGCCTGATGGCGGTGCGCTCCTTTACCGCCACGGCCAGTGCCGGCGACCTGACCTTCGCCGTGCCGCTGCCGTGGGCCGATGTCGCGGCCGTCGGGACGGCGGCGCTGCTGGTCATCCTCCTGGTGATCGGGGTGAGCATTCTGTTGCAACGCGCCAGCACCGACCCGTCCGAACTACGCGCCGACTGACCTCGCCCACGGAGCCCTTGATTAGATCTTGATAACCGTCACGCCGGGAATATCCACCGAACGATGGCCTTGACGACAATGCCAATCAGCAGGTCTTGTTCGGTGCGCTCGGCAGGATTCGAACCTGCGACCTTAGGATTAGAAGTCCTCTGCTCTATCCGCTGAGCTACGAGCGCCGGTCTTCCGTTTTCGAGGCTACCCGCCGTCCTTGATTGTCCATGCCCCCAGGCAGGCGTGGCGCAGGGGATGACGCGTCGTCAGGTCACGAGTAGGTTTCATTTTGTGCGTGTGACGAGCGTGACATTCCTGCCCGTGCTGGTGCCCGCCGAGGACGATCCGTACCAGGAGGAGTTGCTGCTCGACCACTTCGTCGGCGACCTCGCCGTCGGCTACACCCCTGGGCCGCCCTACGGCGAGCGGCTGGTGAGCTGGGGGGATCTCGACCGACTCGGTCTGTCGCGCCGGGCCCTGCGGCGCGAGGCGCTCGACCACCTGTACACCAGCCTGGATCGGGTGCGCATCCACGGCCAGCCGCCGGCGCTGATGCTCTCCTTCGACGGCCTCGAGTCGACCGTCCTGCTCGCCGACCCGTTCTGGGAAAGCCTGGAGCGGTCGGTGCCGGGCGAGATCGTGGTGGGCGTGCCCGCCCGGGACGTGGTGATCATAACGGGGTCAGGCTCACCGCCCGGCCTGGAAAGGGTCAGGCGGGCGGTCGAACGTGTGTTCTTCGCGGGTGATCAGCACCTGCTCACCCGGCACCTTCTGGTACGCCGGCAGGGGATGTGGGAGGTGTTCGAGCCGAGGGTGCCCCGGCCGCGTACGCCGGCCGAGCCGCCGGAACGGACCGGCCGGCACGTGCCGTCCGACGCGCGCATGCCGGCGGATTCGCGCATTCCGGCCGAGCGGTATGCGCCGTCGGATCCGCCGCCCCTCGCCGGGCCGGGCGGCCTTGCCGGATCGCCGGTCCGCCGCCCGTACCGCCGGCGAAGCCTGGCCGACGCCTTCCCTTCCCGCCGCCGGCCATAGCAGATCAACTCGCGGTCCGGCACGTTGTCCACAGGGCCCCGTTTCATCCACAGGTGGGCCCTGTGCCGGTGGTGTCGGCCGTGCGGTGCGGCCACGCTGATGGCCGCGAGCCCGGGCCTCGCATCCGAAGTGGACATGCGATAAGGAGCGAGGATGCTCGATACCTATGTGACGATCGTGGGCAACGTCCTGCATACCCCCGAATGGCGGCGCACCAACAACACCGGAACCGTGGTCGTCAGCTTCAAGGTCGCCTCGACCGCACGTCGGCTGAATCGCGAGACCGGCCAGTGGGTGGACGGCAACAGTCTGCGGGTGCGGGTGACGTGCTGGCGGCGGCTCGCCGAGGGCGTCGGCGCCTCGGTCAAGGCGGGCGATCCGGTCGTGGTCGTCGGCCGGCTCTACACGCGGGAGTGGGAGGACGAGACCGGGGCGCGCCGGCTGGCGTACGAGGTGGAGGCCGTCGCGGTCGGCCACGACCTGTCCAAAGGGCGGGCGCAGTTCGCCCGCGTCAAGCCGACGCTGAGCACGAGCATGGTCGAGGACGCGGACGCGGAGTCCCGCGCTCGCGGCGAACTCACCTCGGTCCTGCCGGCCGAGGAGGTGCCGGTGCCCCCGCCGAGCGACCTCACCGACGACCCTGAGGCGGGCTGGCCGGAGCCGCCGGGGACCCGCGAGCCGCAGCAGTCGGACGCGGAGGTTGCGACCGCCTCGGCGCCCGCCGACGAGGGTGCCGAGGCGGAGCCAGGCCACCGCCGGCGCGGGCGCAACCGCGAGCCCGTGCCGGCCTGACCGGCGCCCGCCCGCGCGGTCCGCTCGCCGCTGTCCCGCATCTGGGCCCGGCCGGGAAGGCGATCCCCTTCCGCGCCTTCCCGGCCCGCCGGCCGCCAACCGCCAGGCGACAGCCAACCCAGCCAGGAAAGCCGCCAACCCAGGCAGGCGGCCGCTGTGGCATCCGGTCGATCACACAAGCCCCATCGTTAGGCTTCGGAACGGAGGTGAGCGCGGCGTGCGCGGGTTGCTTGTCGCCGGCACCGCCTCGGACGCGGGCAAGAGCGTGGTGACCGCCGGGATCTGCCGGTGGCTGCACCGGCGCGGAGTGAAGGTGGCCCCCTTCAAGGCCCAGAACATGTCCAACAACTCGATCGTCGGGCGCGGTGGGGAACTCGGCCGGGCGCAGGCGCTGCAGGCGGCGGCGTGCGGGCTCGAGCCGGACGTGCGGTTCAACCCGGTGCTGCTCAAGCCCGGCAGCGACGGCACCAGCCAGGTCGTGCTGCTGGGCCAAGCCGCGGACACGATCAGCACGACCAACTTCGGCCAGTTGCGGGCTCGCCTCGCCCGGACCGTCTTCGACACGCTCGCCGACCTGCGGGCCGAGTACGACGTCGTGATCTGCGAGGGCGCGGGCAGCCCGGCTGAGATCAACCTGCGGAACGGCGACATGGTCAACATGGGGCTCGCTCGGCGCGCCGGCCTGCCCGTCCTGGTCGTCGGCGACATCGACCGGGGCGGGGTGTTCGCGTCGCTGTTCGGCACGCTCGCCCTGCTCGACGCCGAGGACCAGGCCCTGGTCGCCGGATTCGTGATCAACAAGTTCCGCGGCGACGCGGACCTGCTGCGCCCCGGTCTGGAGTCGCTGCGCGCGCTCACCGGCCGGCCCACCCTGGGCGTACTGCCGTGGCATCTCGACCTGTGGCTCGACGCCGAGGACACCCTCGCGTACGGCCGGGTGCTCGGCCGCCCCGGCCCGCCGCACGGCACTGAGTGGCTGCGTGTCGCGGTGGTCCGCGTGCCCGGCGTCTCCAACGCCACGGACGCCGAGGCGCTGGCCACCGAGCCCGGGGTGCGGGTACGCCTCACCGTGGAGCCGGCGGAACTGGCCGACGCCGACCTCGTCGTGCTGCCCGGCACCAGGTCCACCGTGGACGATCTCGCCTGGCTGCGCCGCTGCGGGCTGGCCGACGTGATCCGGGCGCACGCCGCCGCCGGCAAGCCGCTGCTGGGCATCTGCGGCGGGTTTCAGATGCTCGCCACCGCGATCCACGACGAGGTGGAGAGCCGGCGCGGCACCGTTCCTGGCCTGGGGCTGCTGCCCGTCGAGGTCGCGTTCGCGCCGCGCAAGACACTGGCCCGACCGGCGGGCACGGCGTTCGGGTCGGTCCCGGTCAGCGGGTACGAGATCCACCACGGGTACGTGTCGGCCCGGGCGCCCGGCCTCGCCCCGCTGATCCGCTACCCGGACGGCACACCCGAGGGCGGGGTGGCTGGCAACATCTTCGGCACCCACTGGCACGGCGTCTTCGAGTCCGACGAGTTCCGTCGCGCGTTCCTCACCGAGGCGGCGCGGCTGGCCGGCCGGCGCGGCTTCCGCGTCGCCCCCGACACCTGCTTCGCGCAAGCGCGGCTGCGCCTGCTCGACCTGCTCGGCGATCTGGTCGAGGAGCACCTGGACACCGACGCGCTGTGGCGGCTCATCGAGTCCGGCCCGCCGCCCGGGCTGCCCGTGCTCCCGCCCGGTGGCGTGGCCGAGTCATGATCCTGTCGTACGCGGATGTGGCCGCGCGGGTGCTCGCCGCGCCGCCGCGGCTCGGTTCGGTCCGCCTGGTCGCCGTCGACGGGCCCAGTGGCGCCGGCAAGACGCACTTCGCCGAGCGGCTCGCGGCCTCACTCACCGCGCTCACCGGTACGCCCGTCCCCATCGTGCACACCGACGACCTGCTCGACGGCTGGGAAGACCAGCTCACGTTCTGGCCCCGGCTGGAGCAGTGGGTGCTGGCCCCGCTGCGCGCCGGGCGTCCCGGCCGGTACCGGGTCTACGACTGGCACGCGGCGCGCTTCCGCGACGCGTGGCACCCGGTCCCGCCGGCGCCCGTGGTGATCCTGGAGGGCATGTCATCCGCGCGCGCTGAGATCCGCCCCGAGCTGTCCCTCGCCGTGTTCGTCACCGCGCCGGCGCACGTACGCCTGCGCCGGGTGCTCGCCCGAGACGGCGAGACGGTGCGCCCGTACCTGCGCCGGTGGCGGCTGGTGGAGGAGCGGCACTTCGCCGCGGACGCCACAGCCCGCCACGCCGACCTGGTCGTCGACGGCGCCCCGCATCCGGCCGACGACCGAGTGCCATCACACGATCCGCTGACGCACTTCGTGAGCATCGACCGATAGACGACCCCGGGTAGCGTGGGCGACGATCACCGGGTACCGGGACACGCGCTGGAAAGGCGGCGACATGGCGGGAGACGGCGGAGCCGAGGATGCGATCCGCGCCCCGGCGCGACGGCGGGTGCCGCTGACCGGCATCAGCTCCCGCGCCTGGGAGCATCCGGCGGACAAGGGCGCGCTCACCGCCCTGCGGGAGCTGCGCGGGTTCGACGAGACGCTGAAGGCGATCAACTCACTGTGGAACGAGCGCGCCTGGCGGATGGAGTTCCTCGGCAGCGCGATCCGGGTGGACCACCGGCAGTATCCGCGGGTGCACCGCCTCTTCGCCGAGGCCGCGGCCGCGCTGGACGTGCGCGAACTGCCCGAGCTGTACGTGCAGTACGACCGTGCGCTGGGCGGCATGTGCGTGGGCATGGCCAGGCCGTTCATCGTCATCAACAGCGGCACCCTGGAGCTGCTCGACGACGACGAACTGCGCTGCGTGCTCGGGCACGAGCTGGGGCATCTGCTCTCCGGGCACGCCGTGTACCGCACGATGCTGGACATCCTGACCCGGTGGGCGCGGCGGGTGTCCTGGCTGCCCGTCGGATCGGTGGTGCTGCTCGGTGTCGTCGCGGCGCTGCGGGAGTGGTGGCGCAAGGCGGAGCTGTCCGCCGACCGGGCCGGCCTGCTGGCCGGCCAGGACCCGGACGCGGCCCTGCGCCTGTTGATGAAGCTGGCCGGCGGCGGAGATCTGTCTGAAGTAGACACAACGGCGTTTCTGGAGCAGGCGGCGGAGTACGACCGCGGCGGCGACCTGCGCGACAGCGTCATCAAGCTGCGCATGAACGCGTTCCGCACGCATCCGTTGCCCGTCGCGCGCGCCGCCGAGATGCGCCGCTGGGTGGACTCGGGCGCATACCAGCGGGTTCTGGCCGGGGAGTACCCGCGGCGCGACGACGACGCGTCGGCGTCGATGAGCGCCGACGCCAAGGCCGCGGCCGACTCGTACCGGGAGGCCTTCGGCCGCTCGCAGGATCCGCTGGTCACCCTGCTGCGCCGGCTCGGCGATGGCGCGGGCGAGGTCGGCGCATGGGTCGGCGCCGGTGCCGGGCGGCTGCGGTCCTGGGTGGACGCGGCCGGCGCGGCCGCCGGACGAGCCGCCGGCCGCGCGGGCCGCACCGGCCGCGGAACCGGTGCCGACGACGAGACGCCCTAGCCGCACCGACGCGGGACGGGGCGCGTGCGCCGGCTGGCCTACGATCGCGTCATGACCGCACCGATGACCGAAGCCGACGTGCGCGCGGCGATCCAGCGGGAACTGCCCGGTGTTCGCGCCGACCTCGAGCGCCTGGCCCGCATCCCCGGCATCGCGTTCGACGGGTTCGACCACTCGCACGTGGAGCGCAGCGCGCAGGCCGTCGCCGACCTGCTGCGCGGCGCGGGCCTGCCCGACGTGAAGGTCGTGCGGGCCGGTGGCCAGCCGGCCGTCATCGGTCGGCGCCCCGCGCCGCCCGGCGCGCCCACCGTGCTGCTGTACGCCCATCACGACGTGCAGCCGACCGGGGACCTTGAGCTGTGGGACAGCGACCCGTTCGAGCCGACGGAACGCAACGGACGGCTGTACGGTCGGGGTGTCGCCGACGACAAGGCCGGCGTGCTCGCGCACATCGCGGCGCTGCGCGCGTTCGGGGACGCGCTGCCGGTCGGCGTGGTGGTGTTCGTGGAGGGCGAGGAGGAGTATGGCTCCGAATCGCTGGAGACCCTGCTGCGCCAGCACCGCGACGAACTCGCCGCCGACGTCATCGTGATCGCCGACTCGACCAACTGGGATGTGGGCGTACCGGCCCTGACCACGTCGCTGCGCGGCATCGTCAACCTGTTCGTGGAGGTGCGCACGCTGTCCGCGGCCGTGCACAGCGGCGTGTTCGGCGGTGCGGTGCCCGACGCGCTGACCGCGCTGTGCCGGCTGCTCGCCACCCTGCACGACGAGCACGGTGACGTGGCCGTGGCCGG
>VSCG01000108.1:0-10749 GCA_047459115.1 Micromonosporaceae bacterium | reverse complement strand
TTTCACCGTGAAATTGGGGGTTTTTGCGTCTGCTCGCCGCCCGGTTGCGCTGCGCCAGCCGGGCCAGCGTCTGCGCCTCCCGGTCGGTGACCCGGCGGGGCTTCGTGGGCCGCCCGCCGAGGAGGTCGACGGCGGTCAGCTCGGGCTGAGCGCCGCGGTCGAAGTCCAGACGCAGCGGCAGGCCCGGGCCGACGACCGCCTGCAGCCGGCGCAGCCGGCCGTCGGCGTCCAGCCAGTACCGGATCGCCCCGCCGTAGCCGGCGAGCGCGCTCAGGCTCGGCGGGCCCTCGCGGGGTTGGGGATCGGCGCCGGGGGCGGGCACCGCCGGCCCGATCAGCACGTCGACCGGGACATCGCCGACGGTGTCCGAGCCCAGCCACCGGATGTCGTCGTAGGCGACCAGGTCCGCGGCATCGTCCTGGTTCGCGCCGACCGCGAACAGCAGCGTGAGCGCGGTGTCCAGCGCGGTCGCGGCGGATCCGGCCGGCGGCTCCGGCCGGATCCGCCAGTTGTCGGCAGGTGGCGTGGGCGCAGGTGCCGGCAGCCGCCCCGGCCGCACCACGATCAGCCCGGGTTGCGCCTGGATGAGGCCGTCGGCAGGGCCGGGCGTGGGCGTGGTGACGGACAGGTATGCGAGCGGGCGCTGCCAGTCGATCCAGCCGGCGAGGTGGAGCTCCTCGCCGGGGTGTCCGAGCGTGCCGCGTACCCCGGCGCGCCCGTCCTGGTGGTTGTGCAGCCGCATCGTCGCGAGCCGACCGGCCTCGGTGGCCGACAGCCGCCGGCTCTGCTCCTCGGCGGGGGGCGACGCGTCCCCGGAAGCCAGACCGCCGGCCAGGCCCGCCGCGGAGCCGAGCGCCAGGGAGCAGGCGAGAATGATCGCCAGTTGGCGGCCGCGTCCGTACTCGGCTGAGGTCCCGTACACCCGACCCGGCGCGATGAGCCTCACGGGTGGTTGAACGCGCAGACGCGGTGGAGGTGACGGGCCGGGACCATGCCCGGACCGATTGACAACGTGAGGCGCTCGCGGCGGCCGGCACGCACCGGGCGCGGCCGCCGGTGCGCTCGCCGGCCGCACTCACCGCCTGGCGGCGGGACCGCGGGCCGGGGCTGCGGACCGGCGCCGGGCGGACTGGACTGTATGGAGAACCGTCCGGCCCGGTCGGCCGCCGCGAGCGGCCTACGCATAGGACCGTATCGCGGTGATCCGCTACGCACAATCGCTATCTCGGCCCGATTCAGGCACGAATCGGCTATCGGGCGTCGACGCTGCGGCGACCTGTCACAGCACCGGCGTACGGTTGGGCACATGGGTCTGAACATTCCCCGCGCAGAAGGCCGG
Organism: Micromonosporaceae bacterium; assembly: GCA_047459115.1. Lineage (GTDB taxonomy): Bacteria > Actinomycetota > Actinomycetes > Mycobacteriales > Micromonosporaceae > VSCG01. The sequence goes on along the minus strand of VSCG01000108.1, from coordinate 9,410 downwards.
TTCCGGGTGGTCAGCGACTACCGGCCCTCGGGCGACCAGCCGGCCGCCATAGATGAGCTTGCGAGCCGGATCCGGCGGGGCGACCGGCACGTGGTGCTGCTCGGCGCCACGGGCACCGGCAAGAGCGCGACGACCGCGTGGCTGGTGGAGCGGCTGCAGCGCCCTACCCTGGTCCTCGCGCCCAACAAGACCCTCGCGGCGCAGCTCGCCAAGGAGTTCCGGGAGCTGATGCCGGACAACGCGGTGGAGTACTTCGTCTCCTACTACGACTACTACCAGCCCGAGGCCTACATCCCGCAGACCGACACGTACATCGAGAAGGACGCCTCCATCAACGAGGAGGTCGAGCGGCTGCGCCACTCCGCCACGATGTCGCTGCTGACCCGCCGCGATGTGATCGTCGTGGCCACCGTGTCGGCGATCTACGGCCTGGGCCATCCGCAGGAGTACCTGGACCAGTCGGTGCGGGTGACGGTCGGCGCGGAGCTGGACCGGGACAAGCTGCTGCGCCGGCTCGTCGACATGCAGTACACCCGCAACGACATGGCGTTCAACCGCGGCACCTTCCGGGTCCGGGGCGACACCTTGGAGATCATCCCGGCCTACGAGCTGATGGCCGTGCGCGTGGAGTTCTTCGGCGACGAGGTGGAGAAGCTGTACTACCTCCACCCGCTGACCGGTGAGGTGATCCGCGAGGTCCAGGACGTCCTGATCTTCCCGGCCACCCACTACGCGGCCGGACCGGAGCGGATGCAGCGTGCGATCCAGGGCATCGAGGCCGAGCTCGCCGAGCGCCTGGCCGAGCTGGAGCGGCAGGGCAAGCTGCTGGAGGCGCAGCGGCTGCGGATGCGCACCACCTACGACATCGAGATGATGCGCCAGGTCGGCTTCTGCTCGGGCATCGAGAACTACTCCCGGCACATCGACGGGCGCGAGCCGGGCAGCCCGCCGCACTGTCTGCTGGACTACTTCCCGGACGACTTCCTCACGGTCATCGACGAGTCGCACGTGACCGTGCCGCAGATCGGCGGCATGTACGAGGGCGACGCGTCGCGCAAGCGGATCCTGGTCGAGCACGGGTTCCGGCTGCCCAGCGCCCAGGACAACCGGCCGCTGCGGTTCGACGAGTTCCTGGAGCGCGTGGGGCAGATGGTGTACCTGTCCGCCACGCCGGGCCGCTGGGAGCTGGAGCGGACCCAGGGGGAGGTCGTCGAGCAGGTCATCCGCCCGACCGGGCTGGTCGACCCGGAGGTCGTGGTGCGGCCCACCAGGGGTCAGATCGACGACCTCATGCACGAGATCAGGGTGCGCACCGAGCGCGACGAGCGGGTGCTGGTCACGACCCTGACCAAGAAGATGGCCGAGGACCTCACCGACTACCTGCTGGAGCACGGCATCCGCGTGCGCTACCTGCACTCGGAGGTGGACACGCTGCGCCGGGTGGAGCTGCTGCGCGGGCTGCGCGCGGGCGAGTTCGACGTGCTCGTCGGCATCAACCTGCTGCGCGAGGGTCTCGACCTGCCGGAGGTGTCGCTGGTGGCGATCCTCGACGCGGACAAGGAGGGCTTCCTGCGCGACGGCCGCTCGTTGATCCAGACCATCGGCCGCGCCGCCCGCAACGTGTCCGGCCAGGTGATCATGTACGCCGACAAGCAGACGCCGTCGATGCGGGAGGCGATCGACGAGACGAACCGCCGGCGCGCCAAGCAGATCGCCTACAACGAGGCGCACGGCATCGATCCGCAGCCGCTGCGCAAGAAGATCCGCGACATCCTCGACGACATCTACCGTGAGGCGGACGAGACCGAGAGCGCGCTGAGCGGCCACGGGCCGGGCGGCGCGATCATCGGGGGCGCGGGGCGGCAGGTGTCGCGCGGCAAGGCACCGGTGCCCGAGACCCGGTCGCGGGCCTCGCGCGCGGTCGCCGCCACGCCCCGGGAGGGCATGGCCCGCGCCGAACTCGCCCAGCTCATCCAGGATCTCAACGAGCAGATGCTGAGCGCCGCCCGCGAGCTGCAGTTCGAGCTCGCCGCCCGGATCCGCGACGAGATCGCGGAGTTGAAGAAAGAGCTGCGGGCGATGGACGTGGCCGGTGTGACGTAGGCGGCCCACGGCGCTCGATCGGCGAGGGACCCCCGGTTCGCCTGCTGTTCGGGAATGCCGGACAATGTACGCCCGAGGAGGGGAGTATTCCCTTGCGACGGTGTCGTCAGCACGGTCGGGCCATCCTGCAGGCCGGACCCGGCGCCGTCGGTCGCTCGGCGTGACGGGTGGCGGGAGAGACCTCTGGAGCCACTACGCGCCCACCGGAGGTCATATCCATGAACGTGTCTACAGGAGTCTGGGCTGTCACCCTGGTCGTGCTGACGGCGGTGCTCCTCGCGGACCTGCTGATCATCGGCCGGCGCCCGCACGAGCCATCGATGCGCGAGTCGGCCGGCTGGGTCACCTTCTACGTGACCCTCGCGCTGCTGTTCGGCCTGGTCGTCTGGGCCATGTACGGCGGCGTGTACGCCGGAGAGTTCTATGCCGGCTGGTTGACCGAGTACAGCCTCTCGGTCGACAACCTGTTCGTCTTCGTGATCATCATGACCCGGTTCGCCGTGCCGCGGCGCTTCCAACAGAAGGTGCTGCTGGTCGGCATCGTGCTCGCGCTGATCATGCGTGGCGGGTTCATCGCCGCCGGCGCCGCCGCGGTCAACCGGTTCTCCTGGGTCTTCTACCTGTTCGGCGCCTTCCTGATCTACACCGCGGTCAAGTTCGCCACGCATGGTGAGGAGGACACCGGGGACTACAAGGAGAACATCCTGGTGCGGTGGGGCCGGCGGGCCCTGCCCATGACCTCGAGCTTCGACTCGGCGCGGTTGACCACCCGGGTCAACGGCCGTCGCCTGTTCACCCCGATGCTCATCGTCATGATCGCGATCGGTACCACCGATCTGATCTTCGCGCTGGACTCGATCCCCGCCATCTTCGGGCTCACCCAGGAGGCGTACCTCGTCTTCACCGCCAACGTCTTCGCCCTGATGGGCCTGCGTCAGCTCTATTTCCTGCTCGGCGGTCTGCTCGACCGGCTGGTCTACCTGTCGGCCGGGCTCGCGGTGATCCTCGGTTTCATCGGGGTGAAGCTGATCCTCGAGGCCCTGCACAAGAACAACCTGCCGTTCCTCAACGGCGGGCACCCGATCGAATGGGTACCGGCGATCCCGATCTGGCTCTCGCTCAGCGCGATCATCGGGACGCTGTCGGTCACCACCGTCGCAAGCCTGGTGAAATCGTCGCGGGACCGGCGGTGGGAGCGGTCCGCCGGCGCCGGTGCGGTCGAGCGGCCCGAATCAGGGGGCCGGTAGGCGCACCCGTCCAGCGGCCACCAGCGTCGCGTGCCGGTCCCCGGTGACCGGCTCGGCCACCACCCGGCGCTGCGTGTAGCAGGCGTGCACCATCTGGCGCTCGCCCTCCCCGGTGCCCACCGGCGCGCTCGCGACGAACCCGATGTGGTGCACCGGACGTCCCGGGCGAGCGAAGAAGTACAGGTCGCCCGGCCGCTCCTCGCCGAGCGGCACGGGCTCGACCGCCCGGGCCTGGTCGTCGGCGTCGCGCGGCAGCACGACGCCGTGCCGACGCCAGGCCAGGTGAACCAGCCCGGAGCAGTCGATGCCGTACGGGGTCATGCCGCCCCACACGTATGCGATGCCGAGCAGGCGGCGCGCGAACGCCAGCACCTGCCCCGCGTCGGCCGGGCCCTGCGGCGTGGGAGTGAGGTCGCCGGCCGGCGCCCATGCCGGGTCGCGTCGTCCCGGCACACGCACCGGCAGCCACCCGTCCTGGGCCGCTTCGGCGGCGACCAGCCGGGTGCCCGCCACCACCTGCGGGACCGTCACCGCGCCGTCCGGCGCGTCGCGCAGGGCGGTGCCGGCAGCGTCCACCACCCACGTCAGCCCGGTACTGTCCGCGTGGGGCTCCGGCGCGAGGTGGCTGGCCGGCAGCCAGCCGGGGTAGCCGCGCGGATCCAGCCTCCCGGCGGGCTGGTCGAGCGCCACCGCGCGCACCCACCCGTCCCGTACCTGTTCGACGAGCACTCGCTCGCCGAGCAGCAACTGGGTGAGCACGCCGTCGTGGATCCGCTCATCGTGGCTCATGCCCCGCACCCAGGCGGCGGTGTCGGGTGGCGCCGCCAGCGCCGGGTGGTCCACCGGCCGCGGCGCATCCGGTCCGCGCCACAGCGTCGCCACGCCCACCGCGACCACCGCCGGTCGCCCCGGCTCGAGCACCACGCCGCGCCTCCTTTCACACCAGGCCGGTCACGCCCAGACCGGGCGCGTCAGGCAGGCGTACCGTCGCCCCCTCGTAGCGGATGCCGCCGTGCACCGGCGACGACGCCAGCCACCAGGCGGCGTCCAGGTCCGCGACAGCGGTGGTGCCGTACGCTGCGACCAGGCTCGCCGCGGCCGCCACCCCGACCGGGCCCTCCATCATGGACCCGACCAGCGTGCCCATCCCGTGGGCTTCGGCGAGCGCGAGCAGCGCGCGCGCCTGGTCGAGCCCGCCGCACTTGGCCAGCTTGACGTTGACCAGGTCGGCGGCCCGGCGGCGGATCACCTCGACGAGGTCGCGCACCCCGAACACCGACTCGTCAGCCAGCACCGGGGTGTCCACCCGGTCGCTCACCCAGGCGAGCCCGTCGAGGTCCCAGCGGGACACCGGCTGCTCGACCAGCTCGACGTCGAGCCCGGCGTCCTCGATGCCGCGGATCACGCGTACCGCCTCGCGCGGCGTCCACCCCTGGTTGGCGTCGAGCCGGATCCGCACGTCGGGGCCGACGGCCGCGCGCACGGCCCGGACCCGGTCGAGGTCGCCCCGCGCGTCCGTGCCGACCTTCACCTTGAGCACCGTGAACCCGTCGCGGGCCCGCTCACCGGCGGCGTGCGCCAGCGCGTCCGGGTCCGCCGCCGAAAGGGTGACGTCCGTCGGCACGACCAGGTCCGTGCCGCCGAGCAGGCGCACCAGCGGTACGCCGAGCCGCCGTGCGACGAGGTCGTGCAGCGCGACGTCGACCGCCGCCTTCGCGGCCTCGTTGCCGGCGACCGCACGCTGGATCTCGCGGCACCGCGCCACGAGGTCGTCCGGGTCTCGGCCGATCAAACGCGGCGCGAACTGGCTGTGCACGCACGCCTCCGATCCGGCCAGCGACGCACCGGTCACCGCCCACACCTGGGGGGCCTCGCCGAACCCGGACCGCCCGTCCGTGTCGACGATCTCGACGACCAGCGTGTCGACCGTGGTGGCGCGGCGCAGCGCGGTGACGAACGGCGTGTGCAGCGGCGCGGAGATCCGGTGCGTGCGCACATCGGCGATCGTCATGGTTGAGCAGCGTACCCGGAGCAGGGTCAGCGCCTCCGCGTAGCCTTGAGGCGGTCTCGTCTGCCCGAAGTGGGGAGGTGCGGTGCGGGGACTCGGCCTTCAGGGCGCGCCGAACGCGCGCGACCTCGGCGGGCTGGTGGCCGGTGACGGCCGCATCGTGCGCCAGGGGGTGCTCTTCCGCGCCCCGGCGCTCGGCCGGCTCACCGATCCGGACGTGGCGCGGCTGGGCGAGCTCGGCCTGCGCACCGTCGTCGACCTGCGCGGTGAGCGCGAGGTGGCGGTGGAGCCGCCGGACCGTCTGCCGCACCCGCCTCCGCGCGTCGCCGGGTTGCCGATCTACGACCCGCGCCACCCGGCCTTCACGTACATCGGGGCGGTGCTGTCCGGCCAGGACGGTGCAGCGGAGTACGCGGCGCTCGCCGAGGAGGGCACCCCTGGCGCGATGATCGCGATCTACCGCTGGCTCGTCAGTGGCGATATTGCGCGGGCGCGTTTCGGGCAGGCGGTCCGGCTGCTCGCCGACCCCGGGCGACTGCCCGCGCTCGCGCACTGCAGCGTCGGCAAGGACCGCACCGGGTGGCTGACCGCGGTTGTGCTGACGATCCTCGGCGTCGACCGGACTGCGATCGAGGCCGACTACCTGGCGACCAACGAGGCCAGCGCCCCGGCGTTCGAGCAGATATTGGAGCGCATGCGCCGGATCCGCCCCGATGTGGACCCCGACCACGTCCGGCCGGTGCTCGAGGCGCGACCGCTCTACCTGGCGGCGGCGTACGCGGAGGTCGACCGGGTCTACGGCGGCTTCGACGCGTACCTGCGCCACGGGCTGGGCCTCGATGACCGGGTGCTCGACGCGCTGCGCGCCAACCTGCTCGACTGACCGGGGCCGGTGCCCGCGGCGTGGGCGGCGGCCGGGTGCCTGTCCGTCGACGCCCGCCGAGGTCAGAGCGTGTGCCGGTCGGCCCAGCTCGCGGCCGCGACCCGGGCCAGCAGCCGGCACGCCTCGTCCTCTCCCGAGTCGTGCCGGGCCAGCGGCGTCGTGGTGCAGCACACCAGGCAGTACGGGTCCGCATCGGGGGGGAAGACCAGTGCGGCCCCGTGCCGCACCCCGGTGATCCAACCGTTCTTGTGCGCCACCCGGGTGCCCGGCGGCAGGCCGGTGGGCAGATCCTCGCCGCGCTCCTGCGCGAACAGCACATCGAGCATCTCCGCGCAGGCGCCCGGCCCGGCGAGCGCCGGGTCGGCGCGGGCGATCGCGGACAGCAGCGCGGCCAGGTCGGCGGCGGTGACCAGGTTGGTGATGCCGCGCTCGGCCGCGCGCGTGTCCTCGATGCAGCGCCCCACCACGCTGTGGCGGGCCCCGACCGACCGCCACACCCGGGCGACCGCGTCCAGTCCCACGGCCGTCAGACAGATGTTGGCGGCGAGGTTGCCCGACACGACGATCATCCGTCGGGCCAGCCAGCGCAGCGTCGCCGTCCCACCCAGGCGCTTCCACACCTGGTCGTCGCTGTCGTAGCCGGGGCGGCAGCGCACGGGCGGCGCGCCGGCGAGGGCAGAGGGGAACCGGTTGCGCACCGGCACCTGGGCGTCCAGGTCCAGCGTCCCGGCTTCGGCGGCGCGGTAGAGGGCGGCGAGCACGGCGACCTTCATCGTGCTCGCGGCGTAGTGGGTGGCGTCGGGGTGCCGCGTATACGCCGGCGGCCCGCCGATCCGTCCACACCAGACTGAGACGGTGCCGGGGATCGCGGCCAGCTCGGCGTCGAGCGCCGCCAGCGACGGGGCGGTCACATCCGTACCCCCTTGGGATCGCCCATCCGGGAAAGTGCCGCAGGGAAGATCACAAGCGGCGCTTCTTTGGAGAATGTTAGGGCTGGTGACGGCGGCGGGCACCGACCCGGGCGCGTTGCGCCGCGTTCAGGATCACCTTGCGCAGGCGGATCGCCTGGGGGGTCACCTCCACGCACTCGTCCTCGCGGCAGAACTCCAGCGCCTGCTCCAGCGACAGCCGGCGCGGCGGGATGAGCCGCTCCAGCTCCTCGGCGGTCGACGACCGGATGTTGGTGAGCTTCTTCTCCTTGGTGATGTTCACGTCCATGTCGTCGGGCCGGCTGTTCTCACCGACGATCATGCCCTCGTACACCTCGGTCGCCGGCTCCACGAACAGCGACCCGCGCTCCTGCAGGTTGAACATCGCGTACGCGGTCACGACGCCGGGCCGGTCCGCGACGAGGGAACCGGTGGGGCGGGTGCGCAGCTCGCCGGACCAGGGCTCGTACCGCTCGAACACGTGGTTGGCGATCCCCGTGCCCCGGGTCTCGGTGAGGAACTCGGTGCGGAACCCGATCAGCCCGCGCGCGGGCACCAGCCACTCCATGCGGATCCAGCCGGTGCCGTGACTGACCAGCTGCTCCATGCGGCCCTTGCGGGTGGCGAGCATCTGGGTGATGGCCCCCAGGTACTCCTCGGGCGCGTCGATGGTGAGCCGCTCCACGGGCTCGTGCAGCTTCCCGTCGATCATCCGCGTCACCGCCTGCGGCTTGCCGACGGTCAGCTCGTACCCCTCGCGGCGCATCTGCTCGACCAGGATGGCCAGCGCCAGTTCGCCGCGCCCCTGCACCTCCCACGTGTCGGGCCGCTCGGTGGGCAGGACGCGCAGCGAGACGTTGCCCACCAGCTCCCGGTCGAGCCGGTCCTTGACGAGACGGGCCGTCACCTTCGTGCCCTTGACACGCCCTGCCATCGGCGAGGTGTTCGTACCGATCGTCATCGAGATGGCCGGCTCGTCGACGGTGATACGCGGCAGCGGCCGCGGGTCGTCGGGGTCGGCGAGGGTGTCCCCGATCATGATCTCGGCGATGCCCGCCACGGCGATGATGTCGCCCGGTCCGGCCGCCTCCGCCGGCCTGCGCTCCAGGGCCTCGGTCATCAGCATTTCGGAGACGCGCACCCGCTCGGTCGAGCCGTCGGCCCGGCACCAGGCCACGGTCTGTCCTTTGCGGATCGTGCCCTGGTGCACCCGGCACAGGGCCAGCCGACCGAGGAACGGCGAGGCGTCCAGGTTGGTCACGTGCGCCTGCAGCGGCGCCCCCGCCTCGTAAGTGGGTGGCGGGATCGTGTCCAGCAGCGTGCGGAACAGCGGCTCGAGTGAGGCGCTGTCCGTGGGTACGGTGCCGCCCGCCGGCTGGGTCAGCGAGGCGATGCCGTCGCGGGCGCACGCGTACACGATCGGGAAGTCGATCTGCGTGTCATCGGCATCGAGGTCGAGGAAGAGTTCGTAGACCTCGTCCACGACGTCCTTGATCCGGGCGTCGGAGCGGTCCACCTTGTTCACCACGAGGATCAGCGGGAGCCGGCGCTGCAGCGCCTTGCGCAACACGAACCGGGTCTGCGGCAACGGTCCCTCGCTGGCGTCCACGAGCAGCAGCGCGCCGTCGACCATCGTCAGGCCCCGCTCCACCTCGCCGCCGAAGTCGGCGTGGCCGGGCGTGTCGATGATGTTGATGGTCACGGGCTCGCCGCCGCCCGGCGGCACGTAGCGGACGGCGGTGTTCTTCGCGAGGATCGTGATGCCTTTCTCGCGCTCCAGGTCCATCGAGTCCATGACCCGCTCCGCGACCTCACCCCGGGCGGTCAACGCGCCAGCCTGCCGCAACATCGCGTCGACCAGCGTGGTCTTGCCGTGATCGACGTGCGCGATGATCGCCACGTTCCGGAGGTCGGTCCTGCTGGAGACGCTGTCCTGCATGCCTCCATCCTTCCCGCCGGCGCGCCGGGCACTCGGGGCGGGGTGCTTCGGGGCTCCGGGCTGTTTTCGGTAGGGTGACCCGCGGCACGCAGCCGGCCGATCGGGGGAGGACATGGCGCGAAACGTACGAGGTTTCGGCGGGCGCGGTCTCGTCGTCGCAACAGTGGCGCTGGCCCTGCTGGCGGGCTGCGGAGGCGGCGGCGATCGACTCGAGGCGATCGAGCCGGTGGCGGCCGTGCCGGTGACCCCGCCGCCCGGCCCGTCGCCCACCCCGTCGCCCACGCCCAGCGCCGCCCCGAGC
>VSCG01000107.1:0-10891 GCA_047459115.1 Micromonosporaceae bacterium | reverse complement strand
AGGTCGTGGACATCAACATCCTCGAACCCATCATGACCGCGGTCGGTCCCGGCCCGATGGTCTACCAGCAACTCGGTATCGTCGAACGGCGCCACGGCAACCGGTCGACGAACAACGCCCCGCGCAACACCTACCGCACCCGGGACGGCTCCTGGGTCGCGATCTCCACCAGCGCGCAACAGATCGCCGAGCGGGTGATGCGGCTGGTCGGTCACCCGGAGGTCATCGACGAACCCTGGTTCGCCACCGGACGCGGGCGAGCCGAGCACGTCGACCTGCTGGACAGCTACGTCGGCGAATGGATCGCCCAGCGGGACCGCGACGAGGTGCTGCGGGCGTTCACCGAGGCCGGTGCGGCGATCGCGCCGGTCTACGACGCCAAGGACCTGGTCGAGGACCCGCACGTGCGCGAGACGCAGATGCTCGTCGAAGTGAACGACGCCGAGCTCGGGCCACTGCTCATGCACAACGTGATGTGGCGCCTGTCCGCCACCCCGGGCCGGATCCGGTTCACCGGGCGAGCGCTGGGCGCCGACACCGACGAGGTGCTCGCCGAACTCGGGTACGACGCCGCGCAGGTGGCGAAGCTGCGAGAGGAGGGGGTAATCGCGTGACTGGGACGAACGGGCAGTCCGGTCCTCCGGGTGGCGCCGACGCGCTGCTGGACATCGTGCGCCGCGGCCTGCGGACGTTCGACCTCGGCCGGCCGATGTTCATCGGCATGCCGCAGTCGCCCAACCATCCGGCGTTCTGGCACACGCTGCCGCGCCGGCACGGCGACATGGTGCGCGCCGACGGCGGCTCGGCGGCCAACGACCTGATCGTCACCGGCACCCACGTCGGCACACACATCGACGCGCTCGCGCACGTGTCGCACGACGGCCGCCTGCACGGCGGGCACGACGCGGCTGAGGAGGGTCGCGGCGGCAAGTTCCTGCGCCACGGGGTACATACCATCGCCCCGATGATCCGCCGTGGTGTCCTGCTCGACGTGCCCGCCGCGCTCGGACTGGAGGTCTGCGAGCCGGCGTACGAGATCACGCCAGACGACCTGGCCGCCACCGCGGCGCGCCAGGGCGTACGGGTCGGGCCGGGCGACGTCGTGCTGATCCGCAGCGGCTGGGGACGTCGGTTCGACGAGGGGCCGGCCTCCTACCTCGGTCACGAGACCGGGGTGCCCGGGGTGGGCGAGGCCGGGGCGAGATGGCTCGCGGACCGCAGGGTGCACGCGGCCGGCGCGGACACCATCGCGTTCGAGCGTCTGGCGCCCGGCTGCGGGCACGCCCTGCTGCCGGCGCACCGCGTACTGCTCGTCGAGGCGGGGATCTACATCGTGGAGGCGCTCGCCCTGGAGGAGCTCGCCGCCGCCGGGGTGCACGAGTTCACCCTGATCCTGGCGCCGCTGAACCTCGTCGGCGCGACCGGATCGCCGGTGCGGCCGCTGGCGGTGGTGCCGGCGTGAGCGAACCCACCCTGGCCGAGCGCATCGGCGCGTTCGCCGCGGCCACCACCTTCGACCGGCTGCCGGACGAGGTCGTCGACAGCGTCCGCAAGCGGGTGCTCGACATCCTCGGCATCTGTGTGGCCGCGGCCCCGCTACCCACCAGCCGGGCAGCCCGTCGCTACGCGCTCGAGCAGGGCGGGAGGGGCCAGGCGCACGCGGTGGGGCTGCCGGAGAAGCTGCCCGCGCCGCTGGCCGCGTTCGTCAACGGAGTGCTGGCCCACTCGCTCGACTACGACGACACCCACCTGCCCTCGGTGCTGCACCCCAGCGCCTCGGTCATTCCCGCCGCCCTCGCGGTGGCGGAGCAGACCGGGGCGGACGGGCGCGCCACCATTGCGGCCATCGCCAGCGGCCTGGAGGTCTGCGTCCGCATCGGGATGGCCGGCTACGACGCCGACGCCGGCAACTCGATCTTCTTCGAACACGGCCAGCACGCCACGTCGATCGCCGGCGCGCTGGGCGGTGCGGTGAGCGCCGCGTTGCTGTACGGGCTGGGCGCGGACGGCGTCACCAACGCGCTGGGCGTGGCCGCCTCGATGGCGTCGGGCATCATCGAGGCGAACCGCACCGGCGGGACGGTCAAGCGGATGCACTGCGGCTGGGCGGCCAACAGCGCCGTGTCCGCGGCCCAACTGGTCCGGCACGGCTTCACCGGGCCGCCGACCGTCCTCGAGGGACGCTTCGGGTTCTTCCAGGCCTGGCTGCACGGGCGGTTCGACGCGGCCGCGATCACCGACGGGCTCGGCGAACAGTGGGCCGTACCGGACATCTTCTTCAAGCCGTACCCCGCCAACCACTTCACCCACGCCGGCATCGACGCGGCCCGCGCACTGCGCGAGCAGGGGCTGCGCCCCGAGGAGGTGAAGTCGCTGCGATTGGGCGTCGCCGCGCCGACGGTACGCACGATCGGCGAACCGATCGAGGTCAAGCGGTGCCCGCAGACCGGGTACATGGCGCAGTTCAGCGGCCCCTACACGGTGGTGGCGGGGCTGCTCGGCGGCGGCGGGCTCGGGGTCGGGCTCGACGACTTCACCGACGACCTGGCCCGCGACCCCCTGCGGCGTGAACTGATGGCGCGCGTCGAGGTCGTCGCCGACGAGCGGTGCACCCGGATCTTCCCGCACCAGTTCCCGGCCGTGCTCACCGCGCACACCACGGACGGACGCGAACTCGTCGCCGAGGTGCTGACCAACCGGGGGGGCCCGCAGCGCCCGCTCAGCTATACCGAACTCGGGATCAAGTTCGCCGACAACGCCGGACGCCTGCTGCCCGCCGAGACGGTGGCGCGGGTCCGCGAAAAGGTGTCCCGCCTGGACGGGCTCGCCGGCGTGACCACCATGCTCGAGCCGCTGCGCGAGGTGGACCGGCTCGACGCGTGGACCGACCAGCACGAGAGCCACTAGGAGGAGACCGTGGCCGACCTCGATCTACTCGTCAAGAACGTACGTGTGGTCCGCCCGGACCGCAGTGACCCGCTGCCGATGGACATCGGCGTGGCCGCCGGGCGGTTCGCCGAACTCGCCCCCGACATCCCGGCCGACCGCGCCCGCCAGGTCCTCGACGGCCGCGGCCGGCTCGCCTTCCCCGGCGTTGTCGACGCCCACCAGCACTGGGGCATCTACCACCCGCTCGCCGAGGACGCCCGGTCGGAGAGCCGCGCGGCGGCGCAGGGCGGGGTGACCACCGGGCTCACCTACATCCGGACGGGCCGCTACTACCTCAACCGCAGCGGACCGTACGCAGAGGTGTTCCCGCAGGTCCTCGCCGCCGCCGAGGGCAGGGCGTACATCGACTACGGTTTCCATGTCGCGCCGATCCTCGCCGAGCACATCGACGAGATCCCGCTGCTGATCGAGCAGTTCGGCGTCCCGTCGTTCAAGATCTTCATGTTCTACGGCACGCACGGACTGCACGGCCGCTCCTCGGACCAGGAGTCCTTCCTGATGCTGCCGCCCGACCAGTCGTACGACTACGCGCACTTCGAGTTCGTCATGCGCGGCGCGCAGGCGGCCCGCGAGCGGTTCCCGGACCTGGCCGGGCAGATCTCGGTGTCGCTGCACTGCGAGACCGCGGAGATCATGCGGGCGTACACGAAGCTGGTGGAGCAGGACGGGACGCTGCGCGGGCTCGAGGCGTACCACGCCTCGCGGCCACCGCACTCGGAAGGGCTGGCGGTGACCATCGCCGCCTACCTCGCGCACGAGACCGGCCTGCCCACCATCAACCTGCTGCACCTGTCCTCGGCGAAGGCGATGGAGGCGGCCATGCTCATGGCGCGCACCTTCCCGCACGTCGACTTCCGCCGTGAGGTCACCATCGGGCACCTGCTCGCCGACATCCACACCGCGAGCGGCATCGGGGGCAAGGTGAACCCGCCGCTCCGCCCGCGCGAGGACGTCGAGGCGCTGTGGCGGCACGTGCTCGCCGGCGATGTGTCGTGGGTGGTCAGCGACCACGCCTGCTGCCGCGACGAGGTCAAGTTCGGCACGCCGCGCGACGACGTGTTCCTGGCCAAGTCCGGGTTCGGCGGCGCCGAGTACCTGCTGCCCGGCCTGATCAGCGAGGGCACCAGGCGGGGCCTGTCCTACCAGCGCATCGCCCAGCTCACCGCGTGGAACCCGGCGCAGCGCTACGGCCTGGCAAGCAAGGGCACGATCGCCGAGGGGTACGACGCGGACTTCTGCCTGGTGGACCCGAACCACACGTGGACGATCCGCGCCGAGGACTCCGAGTCCACCCAGGAGTACACGCCGCTGGAAGGCATGGAACTCACGGCCCGGGTGACCGACACGTTTGTGCGAGGCCATCAGGTGCTGCGCGACGGCGCTGTCGTGGGCGAGCCGCGGGGCCGGTACGTGGCCCGCAACGTTCGGCTGGGCGGGAGCGCCTAGCCGTCCCCACCCCCCGTTTCATGGGTTCCGGCGAGGTCGAGCACCTCGCGCGCCGAACGCACCACGGCGAGGTCCACCATGCGCCCGTCCTCGCCGACGAACGCGCCGGCACCCGCGCCCTGCGCCGCCTCGTACGCGGCGACGAGGCGGCGCGCCCGCTCGATCTCCTCGGGCGTCGGCGTGAACACGTCGTTGATGACCGGGACCTGGGCCGGGTGGATCGCGGTGCGGGCACGGAATCCGAGTCGTAGCAGGGCCTCGGTGCTCGCCCGCAGCGAGGCCAGATCCCGGAAGTCGGTCGAGGTCGGGGCGACCGGCGCACCGATACCGGCGGCGGCGCTGGCGAGCACAATCTGCGTGCGCACGCTCGTGAGTTCGTAGCGGTCCGGGCCGGGGCGCATCCGCAGCTCGGCCGCGAGGTCGGCCTCGCCGATCCCGAGCCGGCACACGCGGGGAGCGGCGGCCAGGTCGGCCGCTGCAAGGACCCCCCGGGCGGTCTCCACCAGCCCGATGACGGCCAGCGGCCGGGCCAGGCCGCGCCGGCGCTCCAGGTCGGTGAGCAGACCGTCGAGGGTCCGGGCGAGCGGCGGCTCGGCTTTGGGCAGCACGATGCCGTCCACGTTTGGCCCGACGACGGCATCCAGGTCACTAGCGAGGTTCTGCGCGTCGACCCGTACCCAGATCTGGCACCGCCGCTCGCCCTGCCCCGACAGCCATTCGGCGACGGTGCGCCGGGCCGCCGCTTTGCGATCGACCGCGACGGCGTCCTCCAGGTCCACGATCAGGGCGTCGGCGCCGCGGCTGGTGGCCTTGCCCAGCCGGTCGCGCTGGTCGCCGGGCACGTAGAGGTAGCTGCGGGCGCTCTGGTGGCTGCGGAGATTCGGCACGGTGCCTAGTGTCCCCGCCGGCCTCCCCCGCGCGTGCCAGGGGATCCCGGCCGAGGTGACGCTGCGCACGTACCGGTCACCAGGGCGCGGAGATTCACTAACGTGGCCGTATGACCGATCATCCGGCGACCATCGGTGCCCAGCCGGACGACTGGACGGAACCGGGCGCGTTCCCCGTCGCCGACGGGGTGTACCGCATTCCCCTTCCACTGCCGAGCGACGGACTGCGCGCAGTGAACGTGTACGCGATCCGCGCCGGCGACCGGCTGGTGGTCGTGGACGCGGGTTGGGCGCTGGAGGAGTCGCGGCGGCAGTTCGAGTGGGCGCTCAAGGAGATCGATGCCGAGCTGGCCGACATCTCCCGGTTCCTGGTCACCCACGTGCACCGCGACCACTACACCCAGGCGATGGTGGTACGCCGGGAGTTCGGCGCCCGGGTGACCCTGGGGTTCGGCGAGCGCGCGTCGCTGGAGGGCATCCGGTCGCACACCCCGGGCCGCGAGCGCCCGCAGGCGCGGCTGCTGCGCCGGGCCGGCGCGGCGCAGATCCTGGCACGGCTTGCGGCGCACAACCCCGACGCCGCGGTCGACTTCCGCCAGTGGGAATTGCCCGACGACTGGCTGCGCGGCCGCACACCGGTAGCGGTCGGCGAGCGGGAGCTGCTCGCCGTGCCCACACCGGGCCACACCCAGGGGCATTACGTCTTCGCCGACCTGGCGAACCGGCTCATGTTCACCGGGGACCACGTGCTGCCGCACATCACGCCGTCGATCGGGTTCGAGTACGTGGTGCCCGAGTCGCCGCTGGCCAGCTACCTGGAGTCCCTGGCGGCGGTGCGGGCCATGCCGGACATGCTGATGCTGCCGGCGCACGGCCCGGTGGGCGGAAGCGTGCACCGACGGGTCGACGAACTGCTCGCCCACCACGAGGAGCGGCTGGACGAGTGCGCGGCGGCGGTCGCGCAGGGCGCGCGCACCGCGTACGAGGTCGCGCAGGTGCTGCGCTGGACCCGGCGCGGCCGGCACCTGGCCGAGCTGGACCTGTTCAACCAGACGCTGGCGGTGCTGGAGACCTCCGCCCACCTGACGGTGCTCGTCGCGCGCGGCGCACTGACCGAGACGCTGGACGGCGAGGTGGTCCACTACACCTCACAGTGACCGCCCCATCGACGACCCACCGTAACCGGAACGACCGGCCCCTGTCATTATCCCGCCGCCGCACCTACGCTGACGGCATCGGGAAGGTTCGCTGGAAGGGGCACGTCATGACGGTTCAGCTGCCGGTCCGCGAAGCCGCCGACCATGTCGTCGTCGACCGCTACACCGACATCGTCGGTCCGAGCAACGAGATGCTCGGGCCCGTCCGCGACGGCGGACGTATCGAGTTCCTCACGGTGCCGGGCTGCTGGGGCCCGATGATCACACCGAGCCTGCGCAGCGGTCACGAGGTGACCCTCCCGGTCCGGGTGGAGGGCGCGCAGGTCGGCGATGCGGTGGCGCTGCACGTCGAGCGGCTGGAACAGATATCCCGGGCCACCACCGCCGGGACCCACGACAACTGGGACGGCCGCTACCTCAGCGACCCGTTCATCGCCGGTATCTGCCCGACGTGTCGCGCCGCCGGGCGGCATTTCCTGTATCCGGACACCTACCTGTCGGGCACCGGTGACGACTGTGTGCGTTGCGCCACGTGCCACAGCCCGGTCGCGCCGTTCCGGCTGGCCGAGGGCTACACGATGGTCTTCGACGACGACTTCGGCATCGGTGTGACGGTCAGCCCTGAGCGGGCCGCGGAACTCGCCCGCGACGCCCGGGCGTGGGTCGGCCTGCCGGATAACGCCCGGCAACATCCGATCCTGGCGCTGGCCAGGGCGGATCTGGTCGGGGTGATGGCCCGGTGCCGGATCTCCGCGGGCAACCTCGGATCGATCCCGGCGATCGACCTGCCCAGCTCGCACAACTGCGGTGACTTCGGGGCCTTCCTCGTCGGGGCCGAGCACGAGTTCGCGGTGACCGAGGAGGAACTGGAGCAGCGTACCGATGTCCACATGGACATCGACTCGGTGCGTGAGGGGAGCATCGTCATCGTCCCGGTCAAGGTGGACGGCGCGGGCATCTACGCCGGTGACGTGCACGCGATGATCGGCGACGGTGAGGCCGCGGTGCACACCACGGACATCGGTGCCCGCCTGGTGGTGCGGGTTGAGATCATCAAGGGTCTGGCGCTGGACGGCCCGCTGCTGCTGCCGCCGGCGGACGACCTGCCGTTCCTGGCCCGCCCGTTCACCGCGGCCGAGGTCGCCAGGGCGAAGGCCCTCGCCGAGCGACACCACACCCGGCTGGAGGGGCCGGTGCTCCCGCTGCAGGTGCTCGGTTCCGGGCCGTTCATCAACGCGGCGTTCGACAACGCGGTCGACCGGGCGACCCGCCTGCTTCGCATGAGCCGGGGCGAGGTGCTCAACCGAGCCACGGTCTCCGGCGCGGTCGAGATCGGCCGGCTGCCCGGCTTCGTCCAACTGACCCTGCTCGCCCCCCGCGACCGGCTCGGCGAACTGGGCATCGCCGGCCTGGTGGAGCGGCAGTACGGCGAACCGGAAGGCTGATGTCGGTGCGGGTGACGGTCAGCGCGCGGGGAGTGCTCGCGCGGCAGTTCCCCGGCGGCGCCACGGCGGTGGCGCTGCCGGACGCCGAGGCGAGCGTCGGGACGCTGCTGGACCAGTTGGGCGTGGCGAGGAGCAGTTGCATCGCCGTGGTCAACGGGACGGCCGCGGGCCCGGCCACCCGGCTGCGCGACGGCGACCGGGTGCAGTTGTATCCGCAGCAGGCCGGAGGCTGAGCCTTCAGCCTCCGGCCTGGCTCGGGCACGCATGGGTTCAGCCTCCGGGCTCGGGCACCGGATCAGGCTCTGCTGCCGGCTCGGGCTCGCTCCGGCGCTGCGACCCGCTCTGGCGATCCGACGCGCGCTGCCGCGCGGCGAGTTCCTCGCGCAACGGGTCGTTGTGCTCGGTGTGGCCCCGCCTCGCCACGACCGCGTACGCGACGAGGAGCAGCGCGAAGAACGGCAGTCCGGCCTTCCACGCGATCGTCAGGCCGTCGATGAACGCCGTGGACACCAGGACGGCGGCGAGGAAGAGGAACGCGAGCCCGGTGGTGACCGGCGCGCCCCACAGCCGGGCCGGCGAGGGTGGCAGACCTTCCCGGGCGCGCACCATGCGGAAGCGGACGTGCGTGGCCAGGATCATCAGCCAGACCACGAGGGCGCCGAAGACCGAGATGCCGAACAGCGCGACATAGGCGCTGTCCGCCGCCCGTACGGCGACAACGGCGGCGATGGCCAGGCCCGCTGTGGACATCGCGAGCGCGTTACGGGGCGCTCCGGTGCGGCTGAGCCGCCCGAAGGCCGCCGGGGCGTAGCGGTGTCCGGCCAGGCTGTGCAGCATCCGGGTGGTCAGGTAGAGGTTGGTGTTGGCGCTGGACAGCGCCGCGGTGAGGACGACGAAGTTCATCAGCGAGGCCGCGGCGGGCACCTGGGCCGCCGCCAGCACCCGCACGAAGGGACTCGCCTCGACGCTGCCGCCCTGCGCGGTCACCGACCACGGCGCGATGGTCAGCACGATGGTGATCGCCAGGATGTAGAAGATCGCGAGGCGCATGACCATCTGCCGGGCGGCCTTCGGCACGTCGCGTCGGGGATTCTCCGACTCGGCCGCGGTCACCGAGACCACCTCGGTGCCGATGAAGCTGAACACCACGAAGACCATCGCCAGGAACAGGCCGTTCAGCCCGTTGGGCAGGAAGCCGCCGTCATTGGTGAGGTTGCCGAAGCCGGTGGCTGGGGCGTTGGGCAGCCCGAGCGTGATGAGCAGTACGCCGAGCAGGATGAACACGACGATCGCGGTCACTTTGATCATCGCGAACCAGTACTCGAACTCCCCGAAGAAGCGCACCGTCGCCGCGTTGATCGCGATCAGGGCGAGGGACAGCACCACCACGGGCAGCCAGAGCGGCAGTTGCGGCCACCAGTACTGCAGGTAGATGCCGGAGGCGATCACCTCGCCGCCGACGGCGATGACCTGGATCGTCCAGTACGTCCAGCGGATGACGAAGCCGGACCACTTTCCGAGGTAGGAGTGGGCGACGGTGCCGAAGGCGCCGGCGGTGGGGTGGACGGTGACCATCTCGGCCAGTGCCCAGGCGATCACCAGCGCCACGAGCGCGACGATCATGTATGCGAGGATGGTGGCTGGGCCCGCCTGCGAGATGGCGAGGCTCGAGCCGAGGAACAGTCCGGTGCCGATCGCGCCGCCGAGCCCGATCATGGTGAGCTGACGGCGGCTCAGCCGTCGGTGCAGCTCGTGTTCGCGATTGCCGCCTCGTTGGTCCGCCATGTCCGCTCTCTTTCAGCCGTGCCGTCGGAGGATGGGTTATGGGAGCTGGACCGCTGCCCGCCCGGCCCGGTAGTCGGCCAGCGCGGCGAGGAGGACGTCGATGTCCTCGCGGTTGTTGTACGCGTGGAAGGAGATCCGGGCGACGTGGCCGCGCGGGCTGACCACGATCCGCCGGGCGGCGAGGTAGCGGCCGAGTGCTACCGGGTCGTCGTCCACCAGCGCCACCAGCGGGCCGCGCCGGTCGGGATCCGCTGGCGACCAGGTTCGCTCGCCCGCCTCGACCAGCCGCGCGTGTGCCTCGTCGACCAGATCACGGACGTACGCGGCGCCGGCGTGCCGGTCGATGTGCGCCAGGGTCCGCAGCCCCGCCACCGCGCCGTAGGCCGAGGCGATTGCCGGGGTCCCGGTTTCGAACCGCCGGGCGGTGTCGGCGAATTCCAGCCGGCGCGGATCGAACCCGAACGGCTCACGCTGGCCGAACCACCCGGTCAACCGCGGCTCGAGCTCGGCGGCCGTTCCGTTGCGCACGTAGAGGAAAGCGATCCCCGGCAGGCCGAGCAGATACTTCAACGCGCCGCTCACCAGGTAGTCGCAGTCGATCTCGCGTACGTCGACCGGCAGCACCCCGGCCGCCTGGTAGGCGTCGACAAAGACCCGGGCACCGACCTCCCGGGCCCGCGCCACGACCTCCTGCACCGGCATGCGCGCCCCGTTGCGGTACGACACCAGCGGTACGGACACGAGATGCGTGGTTTCGTCGATGGACCCTACGTAGTCCTCCGCTTCGACGACACCGTCACGGTCCGGGACGTGGCGCACCTTGGCGCCCAGCGGTCGCTGTGCCAGCCAGACGTTGGCCACGGAGGGGAACTCCATGTCGGTGGTCACGATCGTCGGTCGCTCGTCCCACCGCAGCGACGACGCGACCTGGTATGCCGCCTCGGAGGCGTTCGAGAGCACGGCGACCTCGTCGGCACGGGCGCCGATGAGGTCGGCGAACAACGACCGTGCCGTCTCCACCTCCCCCATCCACCGGTCCCACGCCACCGCCTGCTCGCGCAGGCTGCCGAGGTACTCCTGCATCGCGAACAGCAGCTCGCCGGAGAGCGCCCCCTGGCTGCAGCTGGCCAGATGCACGGTGTCCGCGAGTCCCGGGAACAGCGCGCGGAACTGGCCGGGCGTGAACTGGGTGTTCATCGCACCTCCCCCCGGCATGCAGGAG
>VSCG01000106.1:0-11149 GCA_047459115.1 Micromonosporaceae bacterium | reverse complement strand
CGGCCCGTCACGCCTGCGGTCGGCCCGAGGCGCGCCACCAGTCCCGGAACGTCTGCGCGGGCGGCAGCGGCGCGTCGCGGTGCGCGGTCCACGCCGACAGGGGCCACGGCAGCCGCTGGACCGCCGTCGTCCCCCGGCGGCGGGCCAGGCCGCGCAGCGGCGCGGTGCCGGCGCGGGCGGCGCGCAGCGCGGCCGCGTACCGGCGGCGGTCGCGCATCACCCAGGCCAGCGCGCGCATCGCGGCCCGCTCGCCTACCGGGTGCCGGAGAGTCTGTCGCAGGTGGACGAGCACCTCCGGAATATTGATCTTCACCGGGCACACGTCGTAGCAGGCGCCGCACAGCGTCGAGGCGTACGGCAGGCTCGGGTCGCCGCCGCGGGTGAGCTGCGGGGACAGGATCGCGCCGATCGGGCCGGGGTAGACCGACCCGTACGCGTGGCCGCCGACCCGCTCGTAGACCGGGCACACGTTCAGGCACGCCGAGCAGCGGATGCACCACAGCGCCTGACGCCCGACCGGGTCGGCGAGGGTGTGCGAGCGCCCGTTGTCCACCAGCACGATGTGCACGTTCTGCGGCCCGTCGCCCGGCGTCACCCCGGTCCACATCGAGGTGTACGGGTTCATCCGCTCGCCGGTCGACGAGCGGGGCAGCAGCTGCAGGAAGACCTCCAGGTCGGCGAAGGTCGGCACCAGCTTCTCCACGCCGACCACGCTGATCAGCGTCTCCGGCAGGGTCAGGCACATCCGGCCGTTGCCCTCGGACTCCACCACGACCAGGGTGCCGGTCTGCGCGACCGCGAAGTTGGCCCCGGAGATCGCCACTTTGGCGGAGAGGAACTTCTCGCGCAGGTGCGCGCGGGCCGCCGCGGTGAGCGCGGGCGGGTCGTCGGTGAGCCCGCTTCCGTCCACGCCGGCCATCCGCCGGGCGAACAGGTCGCGGATCTGGGTGCGGTTGTAGTGGATCGCCGGCACGAGGATGTGCGAGGGCTTGTCGTCGGCCAACTGCACGATCAGTTCGGCGAGGTCGGTCTCCACCGCGTCGACGCCGACCGCGGCCAGCGCCTCGTTGAGCCCGATCTCCTGGGTGGCCATCGACTTGACCTTGACGACTTCGGTTTCGCCCGTCTCGCGTACCAGGTCGGCGACGATCGCGCACGCCTCGGCGGCGTCGCGGGCCCAGTGCACCCTGGCCCCGGCCGCGGTCGCCGCCGCCTCGAACTCGACCAGCAGGTCGGGCAGCCGGGCCAGCACGTCCGCCTTGATCGCCGCTCCGGCGGCCCGCAGCTCCTCCCAGTCGTCCATTTCAGACACGACAGCAGCGCGCTTGGCGCGGATGGTGCCGGTCGCCATGCGCAGGTTCGCGCGCAGTTGCCTGTCGCCGAGCGCGGTACGCGCGGCCCGGGGGAACGGCAGGTCGCCGACGAGTGGGTCGCTCACGGCGTACCCGCCAGGATCTCGGCGTAGTGGATGGCGCGGGCGCGGGCACCCCGGCGGGCGAGTCCGCCACCGATGTGCGCGAGGCACGAGTTGTCCGCGGCGGCCACGTACTCGGCGTCGGTTTCGGCGACCCGGTCGCACTTGTCGGCGAGCATCGCGCCGGAGACGTCGGCGTTCTTCACCGCGAACGTGCCGCCGAAGCCGCAGCACTGGTCGGCGTCGGGCAGGTCGACCAGGTCGATGTCGGCCACCGCGCGCAGCAGGCGCAGCGGCCGGTCGCCGAGCCGCAGCATCCGCAGGCCGTGGCAGCTCGGGTGGTACGTGACCCGGTGCGGGAAGCGGGCGCCCACGTCGGTGACGCCGAGCACGTCGACCAGCAGTTCGCTGAGCTCGTAGGTGCGCGCGGCCACCGCGGCGGCCTCGGGCAGCAGGCGCGGGTACGCGTCGCGGACCATCGCCGCGCACGACCCGCTGGGCACCACGATCGCCTCGTAGCCGGCGAACACCTCCACGAAGCGGCGTACCAGCGGCAGCGCCTCGGCCCGGTACCCGGTGTTGGCGTGCATCTGCCCGCAGCAGGTCTGCGCCGCGGGGAAGACGACCTCGTGGCCGAGCCGTTCCAGCAGCGTCACCACGGCCCGGCCGGTGCGCGGGAAGACCAGGTCGTTGACGCAGGTGATGAACAGCCCGATGCGCATCGTGAGCGCAGCCTAGCGCCGACCGGGCGCGTGGCCTAGCGCTCGACCAGTGCGATCTCGAAACTGTAGAGCGTGGGGCGGTAGACGTGCGAGCCGTGCTCGATGGCCCGACCGCTGTCGTCGTACGTCGTGCGGGTCATCGTCAGCAGTGGCGCGCCCCGGCGCTCGTGCAGCAGTCTCGCCTCGGTCGCGGTCGCCGCGCGGGCGCCGATGCGCTGCGAGGCCACCCGCATGTGCACCCCGGCGGCCCGCAGCAGTTCGTAGAGCCCATGCTGCTCCAGGCGTTCGGGTGCCAGGTCCGCCAGGCCGACCGGGAGCCAGTTCTCCATGATCGCCAGGGGTTCGTCGCGGGTGTAGCGCACCCGCTCCAGGTGCACGATCTCCGTGCCGGGCGGCAGGCGCAGCGTCACGGCCACGTCGTCGTCGGCCGGCACGATCTCACAGGCCAGCACAACGGTGGAGGGCCGCTGGTTGGCCTGCGCGAGGTCGTCGTAGAGGCTGCTCAGCTCCACCCGGCGCTTGACCCGGCCGTGCACGACCTGTGTCCCGACGCCGCGTTTGCGCACCAGCAGGCCCTTGTCGACCAGGTACTGGATGGCCTGGCGCATGGTCGGGCGGGACAGCCCGGTCTGGTCGGCCAACTGGAGTTCGTTGTCGAGACGCGAACCGGGGGGCAGCTCCCCGCGGTCGATCATGCTCTCGATCTGCTGGGCCACCTGAAAATAGAGGGGAACCGGGCTGGTCCGGTCGAGGGTGATCGGCAGTGGCCTGGTCAACTGGTCACCTCGGGCGTCGTGCGGCTGGCCAGAGCGTAGCAGACGTAAGAATGTCTGGACAAAGAGAAGCAAACTGGCCCGACGAGGTGCGTAGCTCGCGGTCAGCGGTCAGCTCGACAGGGGTCAGCCCGATCCGGCCCCGGACCGGCGGCCGGCGAGCATCCGCTGCGGTGCCGACCCCATGCCCGCGGCCCCGCCGGCGGGCCCCAACAGCTTCTCCGCGGCCCGGTCGACCAGGCTGCGACCCTGCTGCGCGAGCAGGTCGCGTACCCGTTGGTCCGACGTCATCTCATCGATGAGCACGGGCAGCACCTGCGTGCGCAACTGCGGCATCGCCCGGTCGAGCACGCGTGGCAGCAGCCAGGCGACCGCGTCGTCGACGCCGGACTGGACGGCGGCGACCAGTTCGGCGCGGCTGGCCGCCATGGTGGCGCTCCCGCGCTCCCGGACGCGGCGCAGCTGTGCCTCGACGAGCCCGGCTCCCGGCAACCGGGACGCCGAACGTACTGCACGGACGGCGGCGCGCGCGGGCGGGCCGGTGACCCGCCCCGCGGTGCCCCGCACCATTCGGCCCGTCTCCTCGAACACCCCGACCGCCGTGGCTAGCACGTCGGTTCCGGTATCTCCGGCCGCCCGTTCGCCGGCGAGGGCTGCCAGGCCGAGCGCGAGGCGGGCCGGGTTGGTAGTCATGCCTGACCCAATAACCGGGCAGAACGGCCTGAAACGCAGGACCGGCTGCCCGGCCGGCTGGTGGTGGTCGGCCTGGAGTACTGATTTGGTACGGGGACCGAACCGGCCCCAACCGTCTCGCGTATTTTCTACCGTGGCGCCCGGCCTGCCGCCGCGCTTGGGCGCGCGTCACGGTTGACGGTGCGGCATCATGAAAGTAAGTTTCATCCGTGGCGAAGAAGGCGAAGGTTTCCGCGAGCCGGGAGCCGGGCGGGCTGATCGTGCAGATCAGCGGCCTGCTGCCCTCGCTCTCGCCGGCCGAGCAGCGGGTCGGACGGTTGGTCGTGGCGGACCCGGCGGGTGCCGCCCGGCAGACCATCACCGACCTCGCCACCGCCGCCCAGACCTCCGAGGCGACCGTCATCCGTTTCTGCCGCTCGGTCGGCATGGAGGGGTACCCGCAACTGCGCATCCGGCTCGCGGCCGAGGCGGCCCGCCGCGTGGAGCCGCCGGACGCCCGCGTCGTCGGCGGCGACATCCCCCCGGGCGCGGACATGGCCCAGATCATCGCCACGATCGCGTTCAACGACGCCCGCGCCGTGGAGGAGACCGCTGAACAACTCGACCCGGCCGTCTGTGAGCGGGTGGTGGAGGCGATCTACAGGGCTTCACGGGTGGACATCTACGGCGCCGGCGCCAGCGGATTCGCCGCCTCGGACTTCCAGCAGAAGCTGCACCGCATCGGCCGGACCGCGTTCTACTGGCCCGACCGGCACACCGCGCTCGCCTCGGCCGCGCTGCTCGGCCGCGGCGACGTCGCCATCGGCATCTCCCACAGCGGCACCACCGCCGACGTCATCGAGATCCTGCAGACCGCCCGCGGTCGTGGCGCGCTGACCGTGGCGCTCACGAACTTCCCGCGTTCGCCGCTCGCCGAGGTCGCCGACCACGTCCTGACCACCGCCGCCCGCGAAACCACATACCGTTCGGGCGCGATGGCCAGCCGGCTGGCGCAACTGACGGTGGTCGACTGCCTGTTCGTCGGCGTCGCGGCGCGTAACCGGGCGAAGACGCGGCGGGCGCTCGAGGTGACGGCCGAGGCGGTGCGCGCGCACCGTGTGGCTCCGGCGAAGAGGCGGGGCGCGTGACCGCTGAAGAGCTGGCCGATCCGCACCCCGCGACGTCTCGGCCCGCTGTGCCGAAATCTGCCCGCCCGCCGGTGGTCCGCGTCGGTTCGCCCACCGAGGCGCGCAATCCGCGCAGCCGCGACCTCGACCTGATGACCACGCACGAGGTGCTGCGGGTGATCAACGCCGAGGACAGCGGCGTGCCGGCGGCCGTCTCCGAGGTGCTGGACCAGATCGCGGCGGCCGTGGAGTTGGCGGTGACGGCGCTCGAAACGGGGCGCCGGGTGCACTACTTCGGCGCGGGGACGTCGGGCCGGATGGCCGTGCTCGACGCGGCCGAGCTGCCGCCCACCTACAACGCCCCGCAGGACTGGTTCTGCTCGCACCTCGCGGGCGGGCAGGCGGCGATGTGGCGGGCCGTGGAGGACGCCGAGGACGACGAGGACGCCGGTGCCCGGGAGGCCGCGTCCTGTGTGCGCGCCGGCGACCTGGTGGTCGGACTCGCCGCCAGCGGCCGCACCCCATACGTGCTGGGCGCGCTGCGCACCGCCGGAGCCGTGGGCGCGCACACCGTACTGATCTCCGGCAACCCGCACGCGCCCGCGGCGGGCGACGTGGACGTGTTCATCGGGGTCGACACCGGCCCGGAGGTCGTCACCGGATCCACCCGGATGAAGGCGGCGACTGCCCAGAAGCTGGTGCTCAACTCGTTCTCCACCGCGGTCATGGTGCGACTGGGCCGGGTCTACTCCAACTTCATGGTCGATCTGGTCGCCACCAACGCGAAGCTGCGCGGCCGCATGATCTCCATCCTCGTGGAGGCCACCGGGTACGACGAGGAGACCTGCACGGCGGCCGTGGCCGGAGCCGGTGGCGACCTGAAGCTGGCGCTGGTGTCGCTGCTGTCCAACGCGGGCTGGGAGGAGGCCCGGTCCGCGCTCGAGCGGTCCGGGCAGCGGGTCCGCGACGCGGTGGCCCTGCTGACCAACGGGTGACCGGCCCGCGGCGACCAGGGCGGGCGGATCCCGCCGGGCAGTGATGATCGAGAAATTCTGAGGCGTGCCGAGGCGTTCTGGCAGGGGCGTGACCAGTGTCGCAGCCATTGAGTGATCTGTGTCGCGGCATGTCTGCGTGCTAGATGGTGTGATTTGGGGCAAAAACCCGGCTCGCCGCGACGGTTCGCCCCGATGGCGCGTTTTACCTGGTTACTGGGGCCGTCAGCCGCGTGGCGTCGGCGAGGTTCGTGTGAAGCGAGTGAACCCGTGCCCTGTGGTGAGCGTCTCACTACATGTCACGGACTGCTGACCGTTTCCGTCCCGAATCGCGGAATCAACGCGCGGGCCGAACTGTTGTTCTGGTGTCAGCACCGCACAGGGGACCGGACATTACGGGGGGAGGACATAGACCGTGGAGAACATTGTGACGATGCGGACCGACGAGGTCGCCGAGGAGCGCGACCTGGTCGGTGTCTACCTGCACGAGATCTCCAAGACGCCGCTGCTCGACGCCGCCCAGGAGGTCGAGCTGGCCAAGGCGATCGAGGCAGGGCTGTACGCCGAGCATCTGCTGGCCCAGGACGAGCTGCGGCCGGAGCTTGACAAGGCGGAGCTGGAGGAGCTGGTTCACGAGGGCGCGAAGGCCAAGGACCTGTTCATCCGCGCCAACCTGCGTCTGGTGGTGTCGATCGCCCGCCGGTACGTGCGCTCCGGCATGCCGATGCTCGACCTGATCCAGGAGGGCAACACCGGCCTGGTGCGCGCGGTGGAGAAGTTCGACTACGTGCGTGGTTACAAGTTCTCCACCTACGCGACCTGGTGGATCCGTCAGGCGATCAGCCGGGCCATCGCGCAGCAGGAGCGCACCGTGCGGCTGCCGGTGCACCTGGTCGAGGACGTCAACCGGATGCGTAACGTGGCCCGCCAGCTCACCCGTGAGCTCGGCACCGACCCGGAGCCGGAGCAGGTCGCGAAGGCGCTGGGCGTGTCGGTCGAGCGGGTCAACGAGCTGATCCGCTGGTCGCAGGACACGGTGTCGCTGGACACCCCCATCGGTGACGACGGCGACACGAACCTCGGCGACCTGGTCGCCGACTCCGACTCGCCGTCGCCGGAGGACATCGTCCTGTCCGGCCTGGAGCGGCAGCGTATCGAAGGGCTGCTCGGGCACCTCGACGACCGGTCCGCCGGGATCATGCGGGCGCGCTACGGCCTGGAGGATGGGCGCGAGCACTCGCTGACCGAGGTCGCGTCGCAGTTCTCGCTGTCGCGGGAGCGGATCCGCCAGCTTGAGATCCAGGCCCTGGTACGGCTGCGTGAGCTGGCCCGGGCCGAGGGCCTGCAGGCGGCCTGAGTCCATGTGCCAGCGACGGCCGGCACCCTTCAGGGTGCCGGCCGTCGCGTATCAGCGGGCCGGGGCGTCAGAAGACCGCCGCGGGTGTCAGAAGACCAGCCCGGTGTGGTGGGCCAGGAATGCGAGCTGGTCGACGGTCAACGCGACCGTCCGGGACACCGACCGGTCGCCGTGGCCCACGTCGGTCTCCCGGCGCAGCAGCACCGGGTGGGTCGCCGGGTCGCTCGCGGTGGCGTGCTGCAACGCGGCGCACATCTTGCGCGGGTGGCACGGGTCCGTGCGCGCGTCGTTCTCGTAGCTGGTGAACAGCACCGCCGGGTAGGCGGTCCCCGGCTCGACCCGGTGGTACGGCGAGTACGCCAGCAGCCAGGCCAGCTCCTCGGGATCGTCGGCCGAGCCGTACTCGTGGCGCCAGTACCGGCCGATGAGGAAGCGCTCGTAGCGCACCATGTCCAGCAGCGGCTTCGCGCACACCACCGCCCGGTAGGCCGCGGGTCGTTGGGTGAGCGCCGCGCCGACGAGCAGGCCGCCGTTCGAGCCGCCCATGATGCCGAGCTGCTGCGGCGTCGTCCATCCGGCCTCGACGAGGAAGTCCGCCGCGGCGTGGAAGTCGTCGAACACGTTCTGCTTGTGCTCGCGCATGCCGGCCCGGTGCCACGCCTCGCCCTGCTCGCCGCCGCCACGCAGGGAGGGGAGCGCGAACACTCCGCCGGCCGCGACCCAGGCCAGCGCGTACGGCGTGTACTCGGGCACCCGGGATATGGCGAAGCCGCCGTACCCGGTCAGCAGCGCCGGGCGCGGCCGGTCCGGTGCGGGCTCGGGCGTGACGAGGAACATCCGGATGGTGGTGCCGTCGCGCGACGGGTAGGTGACCTGGCTGACATGCAGCGGTGGAGGCGGCACGGCCCCCGGCGCGGCCTCCGCGAGTTCGGTGTCCTCGCCCCGGTACGTGAGCACCGACGGCGGGGTGGCGAAGTCGGTCCAGCCGATCCAGACCGTCTCCCGGCTGTGCGGCGTCGCATCGTCCACCGTGGATAGGCCGATCACCGTGCCGAGGCCCGGCAGGTCGATCCGCCCGGCGGGCGCGCCCGTGGCGGCGTCGTAGCGGTGCAGTTCGCTCACCGCGTGGCGGGTCTTCAGGGCGACGAGCTGCCGGGGGCCGGGCAGGTAGCGCACCGCCTCCAGCACCGCCTCCGGGTCTTCCGCGATCAGCTCCGTCCACTGTGCTGGGTCCGGCGCGGCCGGGTCGGCCACGCACAGCCGCCACCGGTCCGCACCGCCCGAGGTGGTGAGCAGGTAGAGCCGCCCGTCGCGCTCGACCCACGCGGTCACCCGTACGTCGTCGTCGTAGCCCAGCACCTGGCGCGGCTTCGAGTCGCCGTGCAGGTCGGCGATCCACAGCCAGTTGCGCCGCTCGGTGCCGCGCGCGCCGGTGATGACCAGCCAGCGCCCGTCGGCGGAGGTGCTCAGGCCGTAGAGCATGGTGGCGTCCAGGCCCTCACCGTGCAGCAGCACGTCCGCGGAGTCGGCATCGCTGCCCACTCTGTGCCGCCACACTCGGCGGTGGAACGCCGCCTCGCCGGCCGGCACCCGCTCCGGCGGCAGCCGCCGTACGTAGATCAGCTCCTCGCCGCCGGGCAGCCAGCCGACCGGGGTGAACTTGGTCCGCCCGATCGGGCCCTCGAGCACCTGGCCGGTGTCGACGTCGAGCACGAACAGCCGGGACTCCTCGTCACCGCCGACGCTGGTCAGGTACGCCAGGCGCGTCCCCTCCAGGCTCGGCGCCCAGTGGTCGAGCACGGTCCGTCCGCTGGGATCCTCGGCGTGCACGTCCAGCAGCACCCGCTCGGTGCCGTCCGGCTCGCGCACGTACAGCACCGGGTGCTCCTGCTCGGGACGACGGCGGGTGAAGAACGCCCGTCCGTTGCGCCACACCGGCACGCGGACGCTGCCCGCCCGGGTCAGGGGGTCGAGCCGTGCGGTCAGCTCGGCGCGGCCGGGCAGGGCGTCGAGCCGGGCCCGGGCGAGCGCGTCCTGCGCCGCGGACCAGGCCACGGTGCGGGGGTCGGCCGGGTCCTCCAGCCACCGGTAGGGGTCGGCGACGGCGTGGCCGTGCAGGTGTTCCACCAGGTCCAGGCGTTCGGCGGGCGGGTAGCCGATGGCGTTCGTGCCAGCTCCACCGTTCACGGCAGCTCCGCCACGACGAACAGCCGCCGGAAGGGCAGCACCGTGCCGTACGGCGCGCTCGGGTACGCCTCGCGGAGGGCTTGCGCGACGTCCGCGCGGAATTCGGCGACCGCCGCTGGGTCGTTGCCCAGCGCGTCGAAGTAGGGGCGCAGCCCGGTGCCGGCGAACCACTGCAGCACCGGGTGGTCGTCGCCCTCGCCGTTGGGCAGCACGTGCAGGTACGTGGTCTCCCAGGCGTTGACCCGGCAGCCGGCGCGGGCGAGCAGGTCGAGGTACTGGTCGAGCGGGAGCACCGGGCCGCGCCCGCCGGTGGGGCCGCGCCGGATGGCGAGCGACTCGAGCCGGCCGGCCCAGCGGGGTGATCCGGCGACGCGGCGGACGGCGACGCTCGCTGCCGAGTCGCCCGCGGCCGGGACCTGGAAGGCGAGCGCCCCGCCGGGGGCGAGCGCCTCGCGCACCCAGATCGGCAGCAGGTCGGCGTGGGACGGCACCCACTGTAGCGCGGCGTTGGAGACGATGAGATCGACGGGGGCGTCCGGGCGCCAATCCTCGATCGTGCCGAGGGTGAACTCGAGCCGGCCGGGCACGGCCACGTCGCGCGTCGCCTCGATCATCTCCGCGGAGGAGTCCACCCCGGTGACGCGCGCCGCCGGCCAGCGCTCGGCGAGCGTCGCGGTGAGGTGGCCGGGACCGCAGCCGAGGTCCACCACGGTGGTGGGGGACCGGTGCGCGACCTGGGCGACCAGGTCGTGGAAGGGCCGAGCCCGCTCAGCTTCGAACTTCAGATACTGTCCGGGATCCCAGCTGGTCGTACTCGTCGTCACGGTGAAAGATCCTGGCTGCGGGGCCCCTCGACACGCAAATTTTGCGATCTTGGGGAGTTCGGAACGGGAGAACCCGCTCCGAACTCCCCAAGATCTACCGGGGAGGGTGGGGTGAAGGTCTCGGGTCAGCGCACCCGGCCGTAGCCGTACGGCGGCATCATGTCGACCTTGGCGAGCTTGACCACCTCGCCGAAGGTCGGGGCGTGGATCACCTGGCCGTTGCCGACGTAGATCGCCACGTGGCCGAGGTTGTTGTAGAAGACCAGGTCACCGGGCTGCAGCTGGGAGCGGCTGATCCGGGCGGTCTCGCGGTACTGGACCGACGCGGCGTGCGACAACGACACCCCGGCAGCGCGCCACGCCGCCATGGTCAGCCCGGAGCAGTCGTAGGAATCGGGGCCGTCGGCCGCCCAGGCGTAGGGCTTGCCGAGTGCGGCGTATGCGTAGCGCACCGCGACGCCGGCCGCGCCGGAGACCGGCGGTGGGGGCGGGGCGGGCTGGCCGGAGGCGGACTCCCGCGCCGACCCGTACACCTGGGTGCGCAGCGCGTAGAGCCGGGAGAGGTCCTTCTCGATCCGGGTCTTCTTGGCGGCGAGCGTCTGTTGCGTCGCGGTCTCGGCGGCCAGCAGCTCATCCAGCCTCTGCTTCTCCTCCTCGGCCCGCGTCTTGGCGGCGGCGGCGTGCGCGAGCTGGGCGTTGCGCACCCGGGTGACGTGCTCGAGGGCGGCGGCCCGGTCCAGCAGCCGGGCCGCGGAGCCGCTGTCCAGCAGCGCCCGTACCGTGCCGGCGTCGCCGGTCATGTAGGCGCGGGCCAGCAGGTCACCGACCTCGGCGAGCGCGGCGTCGCGCTCGGCCTGCGCGGCGGGCAGCCGGGCGGCGGCCTCGGCGGCGGCCGCCCGGACACGGGTCAGCCGCACGTTCGCGGTGTTGTACTCCTCGACGACCCGGTTCAGTTCGGCCGACAGCGTGCGGATCTGCCGTTCGAGCTCCTGCGGCGAGGGCGCGGCCGTCGCCGCAGCGGCCGGCAGCGTGAGTCCGCAGGCGACGCCGACGATGACGAGGGCACGTGCGACGACGAGCG
>VSCG01000105.1:0-11220 GCA_047459115.1 Micromonosporaceae bacterium | reverse complement strand
GGGCTGGGCAGGCGATCCGGGCTGGGCGGCCGCCGCCGGCGACTCCTCGCCACGCAGCACCGCATCCACCGCGGTGAAGAACTCCCCCGCGGTCTTCTTCGCCACGCTGGTGAGGATCCGCTGACCGACCCCACCGATCATCCCGCCGACGACCGCGTCCGCGTCGTACGACAGCACGGTCGTGCCGTCGCCGTTGTCGGTCAGGGTGACCGTGACGTCGGCGGAGACTGTGCCCGGTGTGCCCGCGCCGGAGGCGTGCAGCACCAACGAGTGCGGTGGCCGCTGGTCGCTCAGGTGCACCTCACCCGAGAAGGAGCCCTTGATCGAGGCGACGCCGGCGCTGATCGTGGCCTTGTAGGAATCCGGGGCGACCTGCTCGAGCCGCTCGCACCCAGGGATGGTGCGCACCAGCACGGCAGGGTCGTTGAGCACCGCGTACACCTTGTCCGCCGGGCCGTGCAGAACGGCTGTGCCGGACACCTTCATTTCTCGCCTCCCCTCCTCAGGCCCGGCACCTCGCCGGCCTCGTGCCGCCGGCGCAGCTCCCACAGCTGCGCGGGCGAAATCGGCATCGCGTCGATGCGGAAACCCTCGGCGTCCTCGATCGCCGCCGCCAGCACCGCGTGTCCGGGGATCACCCCGGCCTCCCCCGCGCCCTTGATGCCGAGCGGGTTGAGCGGCGAGGGGGTCTCCAGGTGGTCGATCTCGATCTTCGGCACCTCGCTGGCGTACGGCATCAGGAAGTCCATATAGGACGCGTTGAGCAACTGCCCGTGCTCGTCGTAGACGATGCGCTCGTACAGCGCCCCACCGACCCCCTGGGCAACCCCGCCGTGGACCTGGCCGGCGACGATACGCGGGTTGATCAACGTGCCGCAGTCGTGCACCACGCAGTACCGCAGGACCTTGATGTCCGCGGTCTCCGGATCGGTTTCGACGATCGCGGCGTGCGCGCCGTTGGCGAACGTGGAGCGCACCGGCGAGTAGTAGGCGGTCGCCTCCAACCCCGGCTCGTCGCCGGGCTCCACCGGCGGCCGGTCGATGCGCCCACCGACCGCGAACTGCGTGGCGCGCGCGGCCTCCTCGTCGAACGCGTACCGCAGCGGGTTGGCGAGCACCGCGACCGTCTTCAGGTCGATCTCCCCGCCGGCCTCGGAGCGCACCACGCCATCCACAATGGATAGCTCGTCGGGCGAGCACGAGAGCGCTTCGGCGGCGATCCGCAGCGCCTTCTCCCGTACCTTGCGGGCGGCCAGCGCCACCGCGTTGCCGCTCATCACCGCGGCGCGCGAGGCGAAAGTGCCGACGGCGTACTTGAACCGCCGGGTGTCCCCGGTGACGACCGTGACCGTCTCGACCGGCACCCCCAGTTCCTCAGCCGCGATCTGCGCGAACACCGTCTCGTGGCCCTGGCCCTGGGTGGTCAACCCGGTCGCGACGTGCACCTGGCCGTTGGTCTCCACGCGCACGTGCGCGCCCTCGTACGGCCCGACCCCGGTGCCCTCCACGTACATGGCCATCCCGATGCCGACCCGCCGGCCCTCGGCGCGCGCCCGCTGCCGGTACTCCTCGAACTCCTCCCAGCCAACCAGCTCGCGCAGCTTGCGCAGGGTGGCCGGGAAGTCGCCGGAGTCGTACACCAGCCCTCGGCCGTCCTGGAACACCAGGCCCTGGTCGTAGGGCATCTCGTCCGGCTGGATCAGGTTGCGCTCGCGGACCACCGCCCGGTCCAACCCCAGGTAGTCGGCGATGGCGTCCATGGTGCGCTCCATCGCGAACACCCCCTGCGGCCGGCCCGCCCCGCGGTAGGGCGTGACGATGACCGTGTTGGTGTACAGCGAGTGGAACTCGACCCGGTACGCGCCCGGCTTGTACGGCCCGAGCAGCTGGGTGGCGGTAATGACCGGCACGATGATGCCGTACGGCGTGTACGCGCCGTTGTCGTGCAGGAACTCGACGTCGAGGCCGAGCAGGCGGCCCTCGTCGTCGAACCCGACCCGCACGGTCTGTTTCTGGCCCCGCTCGTGCGCCGAGGAGATGAAGTGCTCGCGGCGGTCCTCGACCCACTTGACCTCGCGGCCGAGCCGGATCGCCGCCCACGGGACGAGGATCTCCTCGGGGAACGGGTGCATGATCTTCACGCCGAAGCCGCCGCCCACGTCGGGCGTGACGACTTCGACCCGGTCCACCGGCACACTCAGCTTGTGCGCCAGCGCGAACCGCAGCGACGTCGAGGTCTGCGTCGACGAGTAGACGCGCAACGACCGGTCGGCCTCGTCCCACCGGGCGTACACACCCCGGCCCTCCATCGGCATCGACGCGGAGCGTTCGACGTCGAGGTGGAGCTCGAGTTTGTGCGGCGCGGCCTCGATGGCGGCGCGCGCGTCGCCGACCTCCTGCACGAGGTGCGCGGCGACGTTGTCGGGCACGTCTTCGTGCACCGCGTGCTCGGCGCGCAGCGCGTTGTCGATGCCGACGACGGGCGGCAGCGGTTCGTACTCGACCCGGATCCGGTCGCAGGCGTCCTCGGCGAGGTAGCGGTCGGTGGCCACCACCATCACCACCGGCTCGCCGACGTGTTTGACCACGCCGTTGGCGAGCGGATAGCCGGTACGCGGTGCGCGCAGCGCCGGGTGCGGGATCAGGACCGGCAGCGGCTCGGCCACCCGGCCCTCGAGGTCGTCGTACGTGTAGATCGCCACGAGCCCGTCGACGTCGAGCGCGTCGCTGACGTCGACGTCGACCACCCGCGCGTGCGCATGCGGGCTGCGCACGAACGCGGCCGCGAGCGTCGTGGTGTCACCCAGGTCGTCGAGGTAGCGCCCGCGCCCGGAGACCAGCCGCGGATCCTCCAGCCGGGCGATCGGCTCGCCGAAGACCTTCACGATTCGCTCCGGATGATGTCGGCAGCCTGCAGGACGGAGGCGACGATGTTCTGGTAGCCCGTGCACCGGCACAGGTTCCCGCCGATCGCCTCCCGAGCCTCCTCCTCGGTCGGGTTCGGGTTCTCCCGCAGGTACGCGGTGATCGTGGTGATGAAGCCCGGGGTGCAGAAGCCGCACTGCAGCCCGTGGCAGTCCTGGAACGCCTGCTGCACCGGGCCCAGCCCACCGTCCGGCGCCCGGCAGCCCTCGACCGTGGTGATCTCGGCGCCGTCCACACTCACCGCGAACAGCAGGCAGGAGCGCATCGGGGCGCCGTCGACCAGCACGGTGCAGGCGCCGCAGACCCCGTGCTCGCAGCCGACGTGGGTGCCGGTGAGGCCGAGGTCGTGGCGCAGGCAGTCGGAGAGCAGCCGCCGGGCCGGCACCCGCACCGACCGCTCGATCCCGTTGACGGTCAGCCGGATGTCATGCTCGGACATTCGCCGTCGCCTCCTGCGCTGCGGATCGGGCCGCCCGGGCCGTCAGCACACCGGCGAGGTGGCGGCGGTAGGCGGCGGTGGCGTGGATGTCGTCCTCGGGCTCGACGCGGGCCTCGACGAGCGCGCCGGCCGCGGCCCAGTCGGCCGCGTCCACATGCCGGCCGCCGACCGCGTCGGCGAGGTCGACGAGCACCGGCGTCGGGCCGACCGAGATCAGGGCCGCCCGGGCGGCGGCGACCCGCAGGTCGGCGTCGAGAGTGACGAGCACTCCGACCCCGCAGATGGCGTAGTCGCCGTGCCTGCGGGACAGTTCCAGCCAGGCGGTGCCGGTGCCGGCCGGCGGGGTCCGGAAGGTCGCCGACACGGCGAGTTCGCCGGGGCGGATGTCGGCCTCGAGCGGCCCGACGAAGAAGTCCGCCGCGGACACCGTGCGCCGGCCCGCGGTCGACGCCAGGGTGACGCTGCCGTCCAGCAGCGCGAGCACCGCCGGCATCTCCCCCGACGGGTCGGCGTGCACGATGCTGCCCACGGTCGTGCCCCGGTTGCGGATGGTCGTATGGGCCACGTGCTCGGTGGCCCGGCGCAGCAGCGGGATCGCGGCGTACGCGGACTGGTCGCGTTCCAGTTCGGCGTGGCGGGCGAGCGCGCCCACCTCCACACCACCATCCACCGTGGTGATGTACGCCAGTTCCTTGACGCGGTTGATGTCCACGAGCGCACGCGGCGCGGCCAACCGCATGTTCAGCAGCGGCACGAGGCTCTGACCGCCGGCCAGGACCTTGCCGTCCGGCCCGACCTCGGCGAGGACCGCGAGGGCCTCGCCGAGGTCGGTGGGTCGGTGGTACTCGAAGGGTGGTGGTTTCATGAAATCGAGGGGTTCCCTTGGTCGGGGGTTGCCTTCTCGTCGTCGCTACGTCTGGGAAACAGCCTGCTCAGTGCTGGCCTGCTCGCCGGGGCTGCGCGGCGGCGGGATGGGCTTCTCGCCGCGTTGCTGGTCGCGCAGGTGCGGCGGGGCGATGAGCCGCACCAGGTGGTACGTCGCCACGGTGACGATCGTGCCGAGCGCGATGCCGGCGAGTTCGTAGTTCTCGCTGAACACCAGCTTGGTGTCACCGACGGCGATGATGATGCCCGCGGCGACCGGGACCAGGTTGATCGGGTTGCTGAAGTCGACGCCGCTCTCCTTCCAGATCTTGGCGCCGAGCAGACCGATCATGCCGTAGAGCACGACGGTGATGCCGCCGAGCACGCCGCCGGGGGTCGCGGAGACGATCGCGCCGAACTTCGGCGAGAAACCGAACAGGATCGCGACCACGGCCGCGACGTAGTACGCGGCCGTGGAGTAGACCCGGGTGGCCGCCATGACGCCGATGTTCTCGGCGTAGGTCGTGGTGGGCGAGCCGCCGACCGAGGAGGCCAGGGCGGTGGTGAACCCGTCGGCGCCGATCGCCTTGCCCATCACCGGGTCGAGATCGTTCCCGGTCATCTCGGCGACCGCCTTGACGTGCCCGGCGTTTTCCGCGATGAGCGCGATCACCGCGGGCAGCACGAGCAGCACGAAAGCGATCTTGAAGTCGGGCAGGTGCCAGCCGGCGACCTCCTGGCCGTCCGGACCCGTGGTGGTCGCCTCCGGGAGGCCGAACCACTTCGCCGACCAGACGGCATCCCAGTTGACCCGGTAATGCAGCGTCTCCGTTTCGGCCACGGGGTCGTAGGAGAAGATCTTGCCGGTCGTGACGTCGAGCAGCCACGACAGCACGTACCCGAAGATCAGGCCGAGGAAGACGGCGATCCGGCCGAGGAAGCCGCGGAAGCCGACCGCCATCGCCATCACGGCGAGCATCGTCAGCAGGGCCACCCACTGGTCCTGCGGCCAGTAGATGTTGGCCACGACCGGGGCGAGGTTGAACCCGATGAGCATGACGACCGCGCCGGTCACCACCGGCGGCAGCACGGCGTGCAGCACCCGCGAGCCGAGGTAGTGGATCGCCACGCCGCACAGCACCAGGACCAGGCCGGCGACCAGGATCGCGCCGGTGACCTCCGCGGAGGTGCCACCCTGCGCCCGGATCGCCGCCACGCCCCCGACGAACGCCGCCGACGTGCCGAGGTAGCTGGGCACCGTGCCCTTGACGATCAGCAGGAAGCAGATCGTCGCGATGCCGCTCATCATGATCGCAAGCTGGGGGTTGAGCCCCATCACGATCGGGAAGACGAACGTCGCGCCGAACATCGCCACGACGTGCTGGGCGCCGAGCCCGACGGTGCGCGGCCACGACAGCCGCTCGTCCGGCCGTACCACTTCGCCTGGCGGTGGTGTCTTGCCGCCGTGCACGACCCGCCACTGCAGCAGGGCCATGACCGCTCCTCTCTTTACACATGCGGCGCGGATGGCGCCGGAACGTCGATCAGAATGTGACGCACATCGCCCGTGCTCATGGGCAAAATATCCTCAACATTTCGCTGGGCACTTGGCAAGCCTCTACAGTCCGCGCATCTCCAGGACGCGCAGGGCGAGCATCAGATCCAGACGAAGCATCGGATCGGTCGTAAATGGGCCCACCATCCGCTCGAGCTTGCCGATGCGGTAGCGCAGCGTGTTGTAGTGGAAGTGCAGCCGCCGCGCGGTCTCGGCCACGTTGCAGTTGGTCTCCAGCAGCACCGCCAGCGTGCGGCGCAGGTCGGCATTCTCCGCGCTGTCGACGGCCAGCTCGCCGAGCACGTCGGCGACGAACGCGCGCAGCTCCGCCCCGTCGGTGATCAGCGACAGCAGCCGGTGCACACCGAGCCGGTCGAAGCTGGTCCGGGCCCCGTTGCCGTGCAGCCGCCGGCCGATCCGCACCGCCGCTCTGGCCTGCTCGTACGCCTGCACCAGGTCCGCCGGCCCGTCGATCGCGCGGGAGACCCCCAGGGAGAACGAGCGCCGCCCGCCGCCGCCGTCGCCCTTGACCAGCCGGACCAGCTCCCCGACCAACCGGTCGACGTCGCCGTCGGCCGGCAGGCCGAGCAGCACCACCACCTCCCGGTTGAAGTTGACCACCGCCGCCTGCGGATCGCGCCAGCGCACCACGCTCTGCCAGGCGGCCGCGAACCGCTCCTGGACCGGCCGCAGCGCCGGTGTGGACGGATCCGTCGGCACCGACTCGTCGTCCAGTTCGGCGACCACCACGACGGCCGGGCGGTCGATCTCCCAGCCGAACGAGCGGGCGTGCGCGACCGCGCCGGCCAGGTCCTCGACCCGGCCGGCGAGCACGTCGCGCAGGAAGTCGGCTCGGTACTTGCTCTCCACCGCGGCGACCGCCAGCTCCTTGGTGATCGCCAGGGCCGCCACCGTCGCGGCCCGCTCCAGACAGTGGACGTCCACATCGGTCGGCGGATCGGGCAGCAGCGCGATGATCCGCCCGTGGTCGACCCGGCCGGCGACGACGGGCACCATCGCGTGCGGCCCGGGCGCCTCGACCGGAAACCTGCCGGACGGGTCGAAGCCCTCGATCTCGCCGGCCTGGGCCAGCACCCGGCCGTCCGGGGTGGTGATGAGCACCGGGCCGCCGAGCAGCCGGTTCAGCTCCAGCGTGAGGTCGTGCAGGTCACCGCCCGCGAGCACCACCGAAACCAGCGCCCGGTGCACCTCCTCGCTGCGGCTGAGCACCGTCGCCTGCCGGTTCAGCAACTCGCCGAGCACCTCGTGCAGCACGTCGGAGAAGTTGACGTCGGCCGGGCAGGCGATGATCGGGAAGCTGCGCCGGTCGGCCTCGGCGAGCATCTCGGTGGGCACCTCGTGCAGGTACCGGTGCAGCTTGACCGCCAACGCGGCCAGGCCGCGCTCGTCGAGCTCGCCGACGAGGCCGACCAGCGCCCGCGGATCCTCCCGCACCGGGTACCCGGTGGTCAGCAGCAGCTCGTCAGGCTTGACCCAGGGCAGGATGTCGGGCACCTCCATGACGTTGAGGTACCGCACGATCCGGTCCAGGCCGGCTTCCCCGGCGAGCACCGTGGCGCCAGCCAGCGCCGGGACGCCGAGGATCTCGCGTACGCGCAGGCCCAAGGCCGGCGCGGCCCGCACGGGCTGGGCGACTTCAGATGAAGGAACGCCGAGACCTTTGGCACTTCTTACCATCCGCGCACGCTAACCGACTCACCTACTTTTCAAAAGTCGGTCAGGAGGTGGATGTGCAGCGCTACCCGGTCGCCGCCGCGGTGTCCGTCGCCGCGGTGCTGCGCGGTCCGCGCCGGCTCGCCGTGGTCGCCGCCGTCACCGACCGGGCCGTCTACCTGGCCACCGGCGACCCCGACCGCCCCGCGATCTGCCTGGTCACGCCCGACGCCGTGCGGGTGCCGTGCGCGCTCGTCCTCGGCGGCAACGCACCGCTGCCGAGGCCCGCGGTCGGCGACACCGGCCTCGTCGGCGGCGGTGAGCTGGTGCTGGGTGGCGCGGCGTACCGCCCGGCGCGGTGGTGGCGCCCGGCCCGCCCGACCCGGGTCGCGGTCGCGGGGCCCGCGACCGCGACCGCCCTGCCCCCAGCCACGGTGCCCCTGGCCGACCTTCCGGCGGACCTGCCGCCGCTGGACCCCGGCACCGCCGACGCGGTGGCCCTGCTCGCCCGCGATCTCGTCGCCGGCGTGCCGCTCGCCCCGGCGGTCACCGCGCTGCTCGGCCGCGGCCCCGGGCTGACCCCGCTCGGCGACGACGTGCTCGCCGGAGCACTCGTCGCGCTCGTCGCGACCGGCGCCCCAGCGGCCGGCCGGCTGGCCGCCGAGACCCTCCCCCGGGCACCGCACCGCACGACGTTCGTCTCCGCCGCGCTGCTGCACCACGCCGCGCGCGGCGAATGCGTACCGGAACTCGCCGCCTTCATCGCCGGGACCCCCGGGGCGGCGCAGGCCCTGCTGCGTGTCGGCCATACCTCCGGCGCCGGGTTGGCGCACGGGGTACGCGCCGCCCAGCCGACCCTTCGCGAGGTGACCCTATGACACCCCCCGCCGATCGCACGCTCCACATCGAACTGCGGCGCGGCGCGTACCGCGACTCGGTGCGCCTGATGCAGATCAGCCAGGCGGTGAACGCCACCCCCGGGGTGTCCGCCGGGCTCGTGGCGATGGCGACGCCGCTGAATCTCGACCTCGCCGCCAACATGGGCTTCTCGCCGCCGCCGGACGCCACCGCCAACGACATGCTCGTCGCCCTCGCCGCCGACAATGACGAGGCGCTGCGCGCCGCGCTCGCCCGTCTCGAGGCGGAGCTCGACGCGGTAGACGCCCGCCCGGGCGCGGGTGACGCGACGACGAGCGTGGCGCCGCGCACCGTGGGCTCGGCGGTACGGCTGCTCGGGGCGAACCTGACGCTGGTCTCCACGCCCGGCCGGTACGCGTTCGTCGACGCGATGGACGCGCTCGACGCCGGCAGCTCGGTGATGGTGTTCTCCGACAACGTCTCGGTGGCCGAGGAGATCCGGCTCAAGGACGCAGCCACCGAGCGCGGGCTGCTCGCGATGGGCCCCGACTGCGGCACGGCGGTCATCGGCGGTGTCGGGCTCGGCTTCGCCAACGTCGTGCGCCCCGGACCGGTGGGCATCGTCGCCGCGTCCGGCACCGGGGCCCAGCACATGATGAGCCTGCTCGACGCGGCCGGGGTCGGCGTGTCGCACGTCCTCGGCGTCGGCGGCCGCGACCTGTCCGCCGCGGTGGCCGGGCGGGCCACCCTGGCGGCGCTCGACGCGCTGGACGCCGACGACACGACCGAGCTGATCGTGGTGATCTCCAAGCCCTCGGCGCCCGAGGTGGCCGCCCGGGTACGCGAGCACGCCGACCGCCTGGCCACGCCGGTGGTGTTCGCGCTGCTCGACGCGGGCCAGCCCGACCTGACTGAGGTCGCCGCCGGGGTGCTGCGCCGCATCGGCGCGCCGGTGCCAGCGCCGTGGCCGGCCTGGCTGCCGGCGGCGTCGCCGGTCGCGACCGGGCCGGCGATCCGCGGGCTGTTCTCCGGCGGCACGCTGTGCTACGAGGCGATGCTCATCGCCAGCGACGCGCTCGGGCCGGTGCGCTCTAACACCCCGCTGCGCCCCGACTGGGCGCTGCCGGCCGACCTGCGTGCGGACGGCCATCTGATGATCGACTTCGGCGACGACACGCTGACCCAGGGCCGTCCACACCCGATGATCGACAGCGCGCAGCGCCTGGAGCGGCTCGGCGCCGAACTCGCCGACCCGGCGTGCGGAGTCGTGCTGATGGACGTCGTGCTCGGCCACGCCGCGCATCCGGACCCGGCCGCGGAGCTGGCCCCGGCGATCGCCGGGGCGAAGGTCCCGGTCGTCGTCTCGCTGGTCGGCACCGCCGGCGACCCGCAGGGCCTGGCGCGGCAGGCGGGGCAGCTGCGCGACGCCGGCGCCGCCGTCTACACCTCCAACGCCGACGCGACGCGCCGGGCGATCCAGCTCGTCGCGGCCGGGTCATGACACCCGATCCTGGGTCGGCGGCCCGTGCTGCCCGAACTCGTGACGTCCCAAGACCGTCAACTCGTGAACTCGGAGTCCCGCCATGGTTGATCTCGCCGCCGAACCCCGGGTCGTGACCGCCGGCGTCAGCCTGCTCGACGAGGCGCTCGCCGCGCAGGCCGCCACCCACCTGCCGGTCGACTGGCGGCCACCGCTCCCCGGCACCGAGGAGGCGCTCGCCCGGGTAGTCGGTGACCCGCGCCGAACCGCCGCCAACGCCAAGGCCGCCGAACGGATGCTCGCGGCCGGCGCGACGCTGGTCGACGTGCGCCCGGCCGCCGAGGTCGTCGGGCTGGCGCCGGGCGACTTCTGCCACGCCGGTCCGCCGATCGAGTGGGAGCGCGCGTCGGGCCCGATGCGCGGCGCGCTCATCGGCGCGATGCTCTTCGAGGGCCTGGCGCAGACTCCGGAGGAGGCGGAGTCGCTGCTCGCCTCCGGCAAGGCCCAGCTGGAGCCGTGCCACGCCCGGGGCGGCGTCGGGCCGATGGCCGGCGTCGTGTCACCGTCGATGTGGGTGTTCGTGCTGCGCGACGAGGTGCACGACCGCACCAGCTGGTGCTCGCTCAACGAGGGCCTGGGGAAGGTGCTGCGGTACGGCGCCTACTCCCCCGACGTGATCGATCGGCTGCGCTGGATGTCGGCGGTGCTCGGGCCGGCCCTGCAGGT
Organism: Micromonosporaceae bacterium; assembly: GCA_047459115.1. GTDB lineage: Bacteria > Actinomycetota > Actinomycetes > Mycobacteriales > Micromonosporaceae > VSCG01. The sequence goes on along the minus strand of VSCG01000105.1, from coordinate 699 downwards.
CGCCGTGCGCCGCGCCGGCCCGATCGACATCAAGGCGATAATCGGGCAGATGGTCCAGATGGGCGACGAGGGGCACAACCGCAACCGGGCCGGCACCCTGATGCTGCTGCGCGACCTGCTGCCCCACCTCGTCGACGCGGGCCTGCCGTCGGGCGACGTGGCCGATGTCGCGCGGTTCGTCGGCGGCAACGACCACTTTTTCCTCAACCTGGTGATGCCCGCCGCGAAGCTGCAGACTGCGGCGGCCGCGAACATCCCCGGCGCCACCGTGGTCACCACCATGGCCCGCAACGGCACCGACTTCGGCATCCAGGTCTCGGGTACGGGCGATGCCTGGTTCACCGGCCCGGCGAGCGTCCCGTCCGGGCTGTTCCTCGGCGCGTACGGGCCCGATGACGCCAACCCCGACATCGGCGACTCGGCGATCACCGAGACCGCCGGGCTGGGCGGGTTCGCGATGGCCGGCGCCCCGGCGATCGTCCGGTTCGTCGGCGGCACGGTCCCGGACGCGCTGCGCACCACCACCGAGATGTACGAGATCACGGTCGCGGAGAATCCCGCGTACGCGCTGCCGATCCTCGACTTCCGGGGCGCGCCGACCGGGATCGACGTGGTGTCCGTGGCCCGCACCGGCCTGCTTCCGCAGATCAACACCGGCATCGCGGGCCGGGTGCCGGGCACCGGGCAGGTCGGGGCGGG
>VSCG01000104.1:0-11364 GCA_047459115.1 Micromonosporaceae bacterium | reverse complement strand
GATCTCCTCCCGGCCTCGGATCTCCTCCCGGCGGCCCGGGCGCGGCGGCTAGCCCGCCGACTCCCCGGCGGCCCGCTCCCGGGCCATGCTCGCGCGGATCTCGTCCAGCCGGGCGACGCTGGCGTCCTTGGCTCCGGCCGCCGGGCTCTCGATGGCCGGCGTCGCCGGCTTGCCGGTCAGCTGCTCCTGAGCCATGCTCGCCCGGATCTGCTCCAGCCGCGACGCGCCGGCCAGGTCCAGTGTGGACTTCTGCACCTCCAGCATCCGGCCTTCGATCGAGGTCGAGGCGAGTTCGGCGCGGCCCATCGCGGTGGCGTACCGCCGCTCGATCTTCTCCCGCACCTCCTCCAGGGAGGGGGTGTTGCCCGGGGCGGCCAGCGACGACATCGTCTCCAGCGAGTTGGCGATGGTCTCCTGCATCTTCGCCTGCTCGAGCTGGCTGAGCAGCTTGGTGCGCTCGGCGAGGCGCTGCTCCAGGACCATGCGGTTGTTCTCCACCGCCTTGCGCGCCTGGGCGGCGGCGGTCAGCGCCTGGTCGTGCAGGGTCTTGAGGTCCTCCATGGCCTGCTCGCCCGCGACCAGCTGGGTGGCGACCGTCTGCGCCGTGTTCTCGTACTCCTGGGCCTTGGCCTCGTCGCCCGCGGCCCGCGCCTGGTCGGCCAGCGTCAGCGCCTGGCGGGCCATCGCCTGCAGCTTCTCCACTTCGGACATCTGCCGCGACAGCTTCATCTCCAACTGGCGCTGGTTGCCGATGACCGCGGCGGCCTGCTGGACCAGCGTCTGGTGCTGGCGCTGCGCCTCCTCGATCGCCTGTTGGATCTGCACCTTCGGATCGGCGTACTCGTCGATCTTGGCACCGAACAGCGCCATCAGGTAGCGCCAGCCCTTGACGAACGGATTCGCCATCTATGGTCTCCTTCTGCGGCCTGTCAGCCTTGTCTGCGGCAGGTGGTATCCATCGTTGCAGGCGCGGGCGAGCGCGTCACGCCGCCTCCCGGGCAATCTCCCGCGCCAAAACTACCGCAAATCCGGATATGACTGCTTCTTCATCCGGCTGTCGGCCCCTGGCCAGGACCGGCCGACGGCCCGCGCCGCGGGCGCCAGGCCACACGTGCCTCAGGCCGGGACGGGCTGGCGGTTTCGACCGGTCCGACGGGCCACCAGCGTCGTCTTCAACGGCGAGTCCCGGCGCACCGTCACCGACACCTCCGCGTCGCTGACCGTCTCCGCGGGCGACTCGGGCTGCGACGCCATCTCCGGCGCCGGACGCATCTCGGGCGCCGGCCGCCGCGGGCCGGCTGCCCGGCCCTGGCGGGCCGCATTCGCCAGGCGCTCCTCAGCGGCGACGGTGTGGGTGACCTCACGCAGCACGTCGGACAGGTCAGCGCCGAGCGCGTCACAGACGGCGGCGAGCAGCTCGCTGGACGCCTCCTTCTGCCCGCGCTCGATCTCCGACAAGTAGCCGAGGCTGACATTGGCCGCGGTCGACACCTCGCGCAGGGTGCGGTGCTGAGCCTGCCGGCGCGCTCGCAGCGTGTCGCCGATCACTCGACGGAGCAGAACCATGGCACCTCCCCTGCCTGATACCGGCGCTCCGGCCGCTCGAACCCCCGATCGCGACCAGACGATGCCTCAACGGTACCCGCGCGAAGCGCGGTCCCGGCGGCGGGCCCACCGGCGCTGTCGCGGCTTAACGCCTCGGTCAAGCCTAGCGCGGAGACATACGTAAGTCTAGACTTACCGTTCGTGGGTACTTACGGAAGCGCCGGGCTGGGCCTCCTCGGTGACCCCACACGTCGGGCGATCTTCGAACTGCTGGCCCAGCGCCCGCGCTCGGTCGGTGAGCTCGCCAGCGCGTTGCCGGTCAGCCGGCCGGCCGTCTCCCAGCACCTGCGCGCCCTCAAGGACGGCGGCCTCGTCGTCGACCGACCCGAGGGCACCCGCCGCATCTACCACGTGAACCCGGCCGGGGTGGCTGCCCTGCGGGCGTACCTGGACCGGGTGTGGGCCGACGCCCTCGCCGCCTTCGGGCAGGCCGCCGAGGCGGCGCACCCCGCCGGCGACACCGATGAACACGCGCCCGGGCAACGGGCGCCCGACCCTGACAAACTTCGCAACGACGATCAGGGGCAAGCATGAACGCCATTCCGCCCATCGTTCGCACCGTCACCGTGGCGGCCCCGGTGGACCTCGCCTTCCTGGTCTTCACCAAGTCGCTGAACAGCTGGTGGCCGCCGTCGCACCGGATCGGGGCGGCCGAGATCGCCGAGGCGGTGCTCGAATGCCGGCCCGGCGGCCGCTGGTACGAGCGTGGCGTGGACGGGACCGAGTGCGACTGGGGCCGGGTGCTCGTGTGGGAGCCCCCGCACCGGCTCGTGCTGACCTGGCAGATCAACGGGCAGTGGCGCTACGACCCGGACCCGGCGCACGCCAGCGAGATCGAGGTACGGTTCACGGCCACCGACCCGCAGACCACGCGGGTCGAACTGGAGCACCGCCTGCTCGAACGACTCGGCACCAGCGCGACCGCCCTGCACGACTCGGTCAGCGGCGAGGCCGGCTGGGGGATGATTCTGGGCCGCTACGCCGACGCGGCGGCCTGACCCGGCGCAGCCTGACCCGGGTCGGGCTGCCCGGCACCGGCCCGCAGGCGGGCGGCGAGCAGGTCCAGGGCGGCGTCCACCGCCGCCCGCCGGATCGCCGCCCGGTCGCCGGGCAGGTGCAGCGCCCGCACCCGCGTCCCGTCCGGCCCGGCGCACGCCACGTACACCGTGCCCACCGGCGCTCCGTCCAGCGGATCGGGACCGGCGACGCCGGTGGTGCCCAGGCCCCAGTCGGCCGCGCAGCGCTCGCGGACGCCGTCCGCGAGCGCTGCGGCCACATCCGGGTCGACGGTGCCGCGTTCGGCGATCAGCTCCGCGGGCACGCCCGCCAGGCGGACCTTGAGGTCACCGGCGTAGACGACCAGCCCGCCGCGGAACACCCGGCTGGCGCCCGGCACGTCGACCAGCGCCGCAGCGAGCAGACCGCCGGTGAGCGACTCGGCGACCGCGAGCGTATGGCAGCGCTCACCGAGCGCGGCCACCAAGGTCGCTGCGGCACCGGCCGCACCGCCGGCCGTGGCACCGCCGGCCGTGGCACCGCCGGCCGTGGCACCGCCGGCCGCACCGCCGCCGGCCGTGGCACCGCGCCGCCCGGTCATGCCGCCGGTCCCGGCGGCCCCGGTCGGGACCGGCGGCGCAGCCGCAGCGCCCGTGCCACGTAGTCGGCCCCGGTCGCCACGGTCGCCAGCACCGCCGCGGCCATGATCCACGGGCCGACCGCGGCCAGCCCGGGCCCGAACGGCCACAGGTACCACGCGATGGCGAGGATCTGCAGGGCGGTCTTCGCCTTGCCTCCCCGGCTGGCGGCGATCACCCCGTAGCGGATGACCCAGAAACGCACCAGGGTCACCCCCACCTCCCGCGCCAGGATCACCATTGTCACCCACCACGACAGCCGCCCGTACGCGGAGAGCAGCACCAGCGCGGTGCCGGTGAGCGCCTTGTCGGCGATCGGGTCGGCGACCTTGCCGAACGAGGTGACCAGGCCGAAGCGCCGGGCGATCCAGCCGTCGACGAAGTCGGTCAGCGAGGCGACGATGAACACCACCGCCGCGGCGATCCGCCAGCCCACGTGCTGCAGCCCGGAGGCGATCACCAGCCCGATGAAGACCGGGACGAGGACCAGCCGCAGGGCGGTGAGCCCGTTCGCCGCGTTCAGCACGGGTACCGGCCCAAGGCCCGGCGCAGTGCCCGTCAAGGGGGTCACCGGCCGGGGACCGGGCGTACCGCCCGCGGGCGCATCGCTCATCGTCGGCTCGCGGAGACGACCTCGACCGGCACCGCGTACAGATCCACGCCCTCGCTGCCGGTCACCGTGGCGCGCACCAGGTCACCCACCCGAAGCGTGTCCAGCCGGATCTCACCGCCGGCGACCAGCGTGGTGGCGCCGTCCACCTCCGGCGCCTGGTGCGCGGCCCTCCCCTCCACGGTTTCGCCCACCGACTCGACCAACACCTCGACCGACAAGCCGATCCGCTCCTCGGCCCGCTGGGCACACAGCTCCTCCACGAGCGCGCTGACCTTCTCGTACCGCCGCCGGATGGTGGCGGCGCTCACCTTGCCCGGCAGGCCCGCGGCCTCCGTGCCGTCCTCGTCGCTGTAGTCGAACACACCGACCGCGTCCAGCCGGGCCGCCTCCAGGAAGCGCACGAGCTCGTCGACGTCGGCCCGGGTCTCACCGGGAAAGCCGACGATGAAGTTGCTGCGGACACCCGCCTGTGGCGCCAGCGAGCGGACCGCGCCGAGCAGCTCGAGGAACCGGTCGGCGGAGCCGAACCGGCGCATGCGGCGCAGCACCGGCTCGCTGGCGTGCTGGAAGGACATATCGAAGTAGGGCGCCACGCCCGGGGTCGTGGCGATGGCCTCGATCAGCCCGGGGCGTGTCTCCGCCGGCTGCAGGTAGCTGACCCGCACCCGCACGATGCCGGGCACCGCGGCCAGCTGCGGCAGCAGCCGCTCCAGCAGGCGGGGGTCGCCCAGGTCCTTGCCGTAGGAGGTGGAGTTCTCGCTGACCAGCACCAGCTCCCGCACGCCGGTGCCGGCGAGCCACTGCGCCTCGGCCAGCACCTCCTCGGGCGGCCGGGACACGAAGACCCCACGGAACCGGGGGATCGCGCAGAACGCGCACCGGCGGTCGCAGCCGCTGGCCAGCTTGAGCGAGGCGACCGGCCCGGAGTCGAGCCGGAAGCGCCGCAGCCATCCGTGGCCGGGCAGCGTGACCGACTCGGCGCGGCGGTCGACCGGGGTGACCGGCAGCAGGGTGCGCCGGTCGCGCGGCTCGTGGGCGGGCAGGCGCTCACCGGCGAGCACGGCGGATAGCCGGGCGGAGATCTGCGGGTAGTCGTCGAACCCGAGCACCGCGTCCGCCTCGGGCAGGCTGTCGGCCAGCTCACGGCCGTACCGCTCGGCCATGCAGCCCGCCGCGACCACCTTGGCCCCCGTGTCGGCGGCGTCGAGCAGCGTGTCGATCGACTCCTGCTTGGCCTTCTCGACGAAGCCGCAGGTGTTGACGAGCACCACGTCGGCGCCGCGGCCGTCGCGCGTCACGCGCCATCCGTCGGCGGCCAGCCGGGCGGCCAACTCCTCGGAGTCGACCTCGTTACGGGCGCACCCGAGGGTGAGCAGGGCGACCCGGCGGGCTGGCGAGGACGAGGAAGCGGCGGACACCTTGTCGAGGGTACCGGGCAGGGCTGAGCGCGCCGTTGAGGTATGCGGCGAGGGTCGTATCCTCACCTACGACGGGCGCCGGCGCGCCCGTCCCGGACGAGTGGCGCGTCGTACCCGGTCAGGCGAAGACGAGGCGCAGAAGACGGTGCCCCCTGTGGTCAGCGTCGATCTTCTCCCTGTACCGCTCGTGGAAAGCGAACCGTGATGGCCTGGGTTGTGCTCATCGCCTCTGGGCTCCTGGAAACCGCGTGGGCGATCGCGCTCGACCGGAGCGCCGGATTCACCCGCCTGATCCCGTCGATCGTCTTTCTGGTCACCCTGGTGCTCAGCATGGTCGGCCTGGCCTGGGCGCTGCGGGAGATCCCGGTCGGCACCGGTTATGCGGTGTGGGTGGGCACCGGCGCGGTCGGCACCGCGCTGGTGGGGATGCTCGCGCTCGGTGAATCGACCAGTTGGCCACGCATCCTGTGCCTGCTGCTGGTCGTCGCCGGCGTGGTGGGTCTGCGGATCTTCCACTGACCGCGGGCGGGACAGGTCAGTCGACCCGCAGGCCAGCCAGGACCTCCTCCAGCTCGTCCGGCTTGACCAGCACCTCGCGCGCCTTCGAGCCCTCGGACGGGCCGACGATCCCCCGGGTCTCCATCAGGTCCATCAGCCGGCCCGCCTTGGCGAACCCGACCCGCAGCTTGCGCTGCAGCATCGACGTCGACCCGAACTGCGAGGTGACGACCAGCTCGATCGCCTGCAGCAGCAGCTCCAGATCCTCACCGATGTCCTCGTCGACCTGCTTCTTCGAGTCCTGGCGCGGCGCGGTCACGTCCGGGCGGAACTCCGGCTCGCGCTGGTCGCGGCAGTGCTTGACCACGTCGGCGATCTCGGCCTCGGTGACCCAGGCGCCCTGGATGCGGATCGGTTTGCTCGCCCCCATCGGCAGGAACAGCCCGTCCCCGCGGCCGATCAGCTTCTCCGCGCCGGGCTGGTCGAGGATGACCCGCGAGTCGGCCAGCGAGCTGGTCGCGAACGCCAGCCGTGAGGGCACGTTCGCCTTGATCAACCCGGTGACCACGTCCACCGACGGCCGCTGCGTGGCCAGGACCAGGTGGATGCCGGCCGCCCGGGCGAGCTGGGTGATGCGCACGATCGCGTCCTCGACGTCGCGCGGGGCGACCATCATCAGGTCGGCCAGCTCGTCGACGATGACGACCAGGTACGGGTACGGCTGGATGACCCGCTCGCTGCCCGGCGGCGCGGTGATCTGCCCCGCCCGGACCTTGCGGTTGAAGTCGTCGATGTGGCGCACCCCGTGCGCGGCCAGGTCGTCGTAGCGCATCTCCATCTCGCGCACGACCCAGTCCAGCGCGTCGGCGGCCTTCTTCGGGTTGGTGACGATCGGGGTGACCAGGTGCGGCACCCCCTGGTACGCGGTCAGCTCCACCCGCTTCGGGTCGATCAGCAGCAAGCGCACCTCATCCGGGGTGGCCCGGGTGAGCAGCGAGATGAGCAGTGAGTTGAGCAGGCTCGAGTTGTGTGTGGGAATGCAGGCACGGCTCGCCAGATAGAGGTGGCTCGGGCTATCAACCTCGATACAACGGACCGGCACTGAAGGAACGGGTCGTACATCAACGATGTAACGGCGTGAGGTGCTCGGCCTCGTCCGCGTCACCTGGCGGCTTGCCTTGCGGCTGACCCGGAACACCTTGTCAGCCGGGGTGAAGTGAATCCGGTAGCACGTGGAACTGCGGGCATCTCTACCCTTGACGGGCTTGGTCGTCATCGTTGCCTGGTAACCGAGCCCAATGATGAGCTCAAGTGCATCCCGTGCCAGCCGCTCATCGGTGAGCGCCAGTTCGACGCCCCCTCGCTTCGATACATAGCCGTCGGTATCCAACAGCCCGGCCAGAAGTGCCCGCCGCTGTCGTTCGGAAGCCCTCAGGTACGCCGGCGGAATGTGCTTCGGACCGATCTCCCGGAAGAGCGCCCGCAAAGTCCGATACGGCTCGCGTGGCGCTCCCACAGGCGCCGCAGACGTGGCGACAGGCACAGACACATCCTTACGGGCCAGGTGCACAGCAGTCACCGACACTCCCACATGCCTGGCCGCCGCCCGGACGCTCCAGCCCTGGGCGACCAACCGCAAGGCCTCCGCGATGCGCTGGTTGCGCTCCTGCCGATTAGAGATGGTGTACGTGAAGCGGCTGCGTGGATGCTTCGTGACCTCGTACCCGTCCAGTCGAATCTGGTCGAGAATCTCCTCGTCAGCGCAGGTCAGTGCCGCTGTTCCGGTGCTTCCGTCGCCCAACCAGCAGCCCAGGGTGTACGGCGCGATGGGCAGGGCGCGCTCGGGGCACACCAGTGGACGGCAGACATCGACCGCGTGATTGGCCCATTCGCCGGCCGGTCCGACACGAAGCGTCTTGGCGATCTCGGTCGTGGTCACGACTCCGGTGTCGTGAGTCCTCCGTCTGCTCGACCGGCCAGGGCTCAGAATCCGTGCGGAGAGTGCCTCGTACAAGCGGTGACTGGAGTAGGTGGGAACCCACCGGGTGATGACACGGCCGCCGCGCTCATAGGCCATGCGACCAAGCGTCTCTTCCTTGGGAAGCTTACGGATGACCTGATAGAGCGGGTTACGGAACCTGCCCCCCAGCTCCGCCAGGATCTCGTTGGTCGAGACGGGGCGGTCGGGAGCCGACAGCACCTCGGCCCGACGCCGGGAAAGCCGCTCGCGGTCATCCGGTGACCAGTAAGAGCCGTCTTTCCACCTGTGAACTCGTTGGGTCCGACCGGCCCTCGTCGTCGTACGCCACTGGTGATCGGCGTCCGCGACGATGACCGTGCCGTCGGAGAACTCCACTTCGTAACAAGGACGGCCATGCATGACCGGCGTCGTAGCGATCACCCGACAGGGGCGTCCCTGCTCGTCGAAGACCTGATCGCCCACCCGCAGCTCACCCATCGTGGTCCATCCGTCAGGTGTGGGGATCGGAGTGTCGAGGGCCAGAGCCTTACCGGCACCGGTGGCGCCCGCGATCAGGATGTGGGGCATCTTCGCGAGGTTGGCCACCACGTACCCGCCCTCGATGTCCTTGCCGAGGCCCACCAGCAGCGGGTGGTGGTCACTGGTGGCGGCGCGCGAGCGCAGCACGTCGCCGAGCGCGACGGTCTCCCGGTCGGTGTTGGGGATCTCCACGCCGACGGCGCTCTTGCCCGGGATCGGGCTGATGATCCGCACGTCCGGCGACTTCACCGCGTACGCGATGTTGCGCGACAGCTGCGTGATCCGCTCGACCTTGACCCCGGGCCCGACCTCGATCTCGTACCGGGTCACCGTCGGGCCGCGGGTGAAGCCGGTGACCGCAGCGTCCACATCGAACTGTTCGAAGACGCCCTCGAGCGCGGCGATCACCTCGTCGTTGGCCTTGCTGCGGACCCGCGCCGGGTCACCGGGGCGCAGCAGGTCAGGCGGCGGCAGCGTGTAGTCGCCGCCCAGCCCGGACAGCATCAACTGCTCGGCGCGGGTGGGCAGCGGCGAGTGCTCGGGCGGGGCCTTGCGCCGCTGCGCGGGCGGCCGCGCGGCCGGCTGGGGCAGCACGACCGTGTCGTGCACGTCGGCGTCGTCGTCGGACTCGTCGGCGTCCGACGAGTCGTCCCGCGCGTACACCGCCTGCCGCCTGCGGGCCGGGCGGCGGCGGGCGGTGCGCGGGGTCTCCTCCTCGTCCGCGCCGTCGGACTCCTCCTCGTCCGGTTCGATTTCGCCGGTACGGCCGAGCGCGAGGTCGCGCAGGTGCGCGAGCCGCTCCGGGACGCGGTTGATCGGCGTGGCGGTGACCACCAGCACCCCGAAGCACAGCAGCAGGACGAGCAGCGGCACCGCCACCCACCGGGTGACCAGGTGCTCGAGCGCGCCGCCGACCACCCAGCCGAGCAGCCCACCGGCGTGGTCGCGCTGCGCCGGGTCGATTGGGTTCTGTCCGATGTGCAGCAGGCCGGTCGTGGCCAGCAGCAACGACGTCCAGCCGACGATCGCGCGACCGCGGTGCGCCGGGTCGGCCGGCTCGCGCATCAGCCGGACCGCGGCGACCAGCAGCAGCAGCGGCAGCGCCGCGGCGATGGCCCCGACGAACAGCCGGGTGGCGCTGGCCACGCGCTCGCCGACCGGACCGGCCGAGGAGAACCAGATCGCGACCGCGAGCAGCAGCGCCGCCCCGAGGACGAGCAGACCGGCGCCGTCGCGGCGGTGCTCGGGCTCGAGGTCCCGGGCCGTGGCCGCCTGTCGACCGACGCTGCGTACGACCCAGCCGACGGCGTGGGCCAGGCCCATCCACAGCCACAGGAGGAGGCTGCCGAACAGCGCGAACGGGTTGACTACCGAGGTGCGCCGCGCAGTCGTCCGGCGCGCACGGGTGGTGCGCGCACGGGTAGTCCGCGCACGGCTCCGGCGGACGGCCGTGGTGCGCCGTGCGGTGCTCCGACTCCGTGCGGTGCTCCGACTCCTGGTGCGGCCCGCCATGGATCACACGGTAACGGCTAGCCGCATGATTCCCCGGCTTTGCGGGCCGTGTCCGGGGCGACGGGCACCACTCTGCGGCGGCGACGCACGAGGAACCCGACGTACGAGGCGACGACGAGCGCCCCGGCGAGCGCCTGCAGCAGCCCGGTGTAGCGCTCCGGGTAGAGCACGTTCTCGATGTAGCGGTCGATGAATCCCGGGTACGGGCCGACCTCGCCGGCCCGGCGGCGCGACCAGTGCTCGAGCCAGGTGAGCGGGCACTCCAGCGGCACTGCAACGACGGCGAGTCCCCAGGCGGCGGCGAGCAGGTGCGCCCAGATGGTGCGCGGCCAGCGCCACGCGAGGAACCCGCCCACGACGACGTACGCCAGGTAGGCGAAGTGCACTCCGAGCACGAGCGTGGTCAGCACCCGGTACCCCATCGCCCCACCCTCTCTGCTAGCCCGCCATTTCTCACGACAATGCCGTACGAGGAGATCGACTTCCAGATTGGTCCCGGTGCGCCGGCAAGGTCCGTCCACGACTCCCCGACGGGGAGATCCGCCGTCATGACGCGTGCTGCAACCGCACGAGCCCGGCTAGGCGCCGAGTCGTCGCAGGACGTCGTCCGGGTGCCGTGAGGACCCGAGTCAGCCCACGGCGCACGACCTGCAGCCAAGAGGCCGAGGTTAGAGCTTTCGACCCGACCGCAATCTGGGCGGCTGAGCTAGTACGACAGCCCGGGTTCGTTATGTAGACAGTCAGCGATGTATGTGCCCGGGCCGGCGTGTCGGGGAGCGTGGGAACGACCGCCGCGTGATCATGCATCGCTGTGTGGGCAGATGTGGATCGAGCGGCGGTCGCTGCAGACAGCGTAGACACCGAGGGGTGGTTGGAGGAGTTCGAGTCGGCGTTCGCGCGGATCGCGGGCCGGTTTTCGCGGGTGGAGCCGCGGCGGCGGGCTCGGGCGTTCCTGCTCGGGCTGCTTTCAGATGTGGATGGCCGGTCGTGTTGGCAGTTGGCCGAGCAGGCAGGTGACGCTACGCCGCGCGGGATGCAGCGGCTGCTGGGTGAGGCGCGCTGGGACGCTGATGCTGTTCGTGATGATCTGCGCGGCTATGTGGTCGACGAGCTGGGCGACCCCGGCGCGGTGCTGATCTTGGATGACACCGGTGACCTGAAGAAGGGCAGCCACACGGTCGGGGTGCAACGCCAGTACACCGCCACGGCGGGGCGTATCGAGAACGCCCAGGTGGCGGTGTTTTTGGCCTACGCATCCCGGCACGGTCACACGCTGATCGACCGGGAGATGTACCTGCCGTGCTGCTGGACCGATGATGCGGCCCGCTGCGCCAAGGCGGGGGTCCCCGCACACGTGCGGTTCGCCACGAAGATCACCCTGGCTCGGCGGATGCTGGCCCGCGCTGTGGACACCGGGGTGCCGGCCGCATGGTGCACCGCAGATGAGTTCTACGGCGCTGACCGCAGGCTGCGCCGGGACCTGCAGGCCCGCGGCCTGGGCTATGTCATGGCCGTGGCCCGAAGCCACCGGCTAACCGTATGCGCGGCCATCGGCGTGCAACGCGCCGACCAGGCCGCCACCGG
>VSCG01000103.1:0-11429 GCA_047459115.1 Micromonosporaceae bacterium | reverse complement strand
ACGGCGACCCAGCCGTCGTTCCGGCGTACTCACTTTTTCAGGTCCAAGTAGCTAGTCGTCAGGATGTTTGGCAGGATGATTGGCATGCCGAAGATCAAGTGGGGCACCTCCCTCGACGAGGCCGCGGTCCGTATCGCCCAGGAGCGCGCCGAGGCCGCCGGTCAATCGGTGGGTGACTGGGTCGCCCGCGCCATCCGCGCGCAGGCCATGCGGGAGGGCACCCGAGCCCTCTACGACGCCCTCGACGCCGAGCCAAAGGTGCAGGCCGAGTGGAACGAGCGGGCCGAGGCGAACGAGCGGGAGACGACCCGGTTGATCCGCGAGAACGGCACGCTGGCCGCGTGAGGGTTCAGCGAGGCGAAGTCTGGGAGTACGACCACCCGGATCGACCCGAACGTGTCCGCGTGGTCGTCCTGTCGACGGACGCGTACAACGAGGACGAACGCAGTCGCCCACTGGTTGCGGAGATCGTGCGTCGCATCGCCGGCGTTTCCGCTCCGTTCCTGGTGCCGCTGGCCGATCCCGACCCTGTCGGCGGCGTCGTGGACCTGACGTCTCTACGCACCGTCAGCCGGCACGGATTGGTCTCCGTGGTGGGCATGCTGACCGGCGGCACCCTCGCCAGGATCGCCGACGCATTGATCGCGTTCACCGAACCCTGAGCGGATCGAGAGCGGTTAGGGTCACGGGACGGCCGTAGCTGCTCTAGGTCTGGATCTGCGGGGCGCGACGCTGTCGGCCGGCGGGCGCGAAGCGCCGGCTCTGCACGGCGGCGTAGGTGCTCTCCAACGCGGCCACGGTGCGGTCGAAGAACCGCTGGGCGACCGCGACGAACAGGCAGTCCACCAGCGCGAGCTGAGCGATACGGCTGGCCATCGCGCCGGACCGGAACGTCGTCTCCCGCGCCGCCGTGGTGAGCACCAGGCTGGCGTACTCGGTGATCGGAGACGGGTTGAAGTTGGTGACCGCGATCGTGGTGGCTCCGCGCCGGCGCGCCACGCGCAGCGGTTCGATCGTGTCTACAGTGGAGCCGGTGTGCGAGATGGCCAGCGCCACGTCCTGGTCGGTGAGCAGCGCCGCGGAGGTCAGCGCGGCGTGCGGGTCCGGCCAGGCGAACGCGAGCAGGCCGATGCGGTGCAGCTTCTGGTGCAGGTCCAGGCAGACGAACGCGCTGCTGCCGACGCCGTAGATGTCGATGCGTCGGGCACCCGCCAGGGCGTCCACGGCCGCGCGCAGCGCCGCCAGGTCCAGGGTCGCGCCGGTGTCCTCGATGGCCCGGGCGTCGCTGAAGGTGATCTTCTTGACGATGTCCTCGAGGGTGTCGGTGGGGCTGATCTCGCCGGACAGGTGCGCGCGGTACCCGTGCTGGGCCTCCTCCCGGCTGGCCGCCCGGGCGAGCGCCAGGCGCAGTTCCGGGAAGCGCTCCAGGCCGAGCGCCCGGCACAGCCGCATGACCGTGGTCTCGGAGGTGCCGCACTGGCGGGCCAGGGCGGAGATGGAGAGTTCGGCGGCCGCGCCCGGATCGGCCACCATCGCCTCGGCCACCCGGCGTTCGGCCGGGCGCAGCGACGGCAGCGCGCCCCGGATGCGTACCAGGATGTCGCCGGCCGGATCGGCGGCGGCTCGCGCGTGGCTCATCGCAACGTCCTCTTGGCATCCGCATCAGGGGCCGGGCCGGATGCGGCCGGGGCGAGATCCGCGGCGAGGCCGGCCACGGCCCGGCGCAGCTCGCCGACGTCGGACCACTCGCGGCTCGGGTGCACCCGGTTGGTGAGCAGAACCACCACGAGTTCCCGCCCCGGGTCGACCACCAGCAGCGTGCCGGTGAAGCCGGTGTGGCCGTACGCGTGGTCGGCGGCCAGCCGGCCCATGCAGGTCGGGTCGCCGATGCGCGGGCCGAGCCCGTGCCGGAACCCGGGGTCGATCGCCGGGGGCAGGTGGTCGCGGGTCATCTCGGCGACGGTCTCCTCGCGCAGCACGCGCACCCCGTCCAGCGCGCCGCCGCGGCGCAGCATCTCGCCGAACCGCACCAGGTCCGCGGCGGTGCCGAACAGCCCCGCGTTGCCCGCGGTCCCGCCGAGCGACCACGAGTTCTCGTCGTGCACACCGCCACGGACCATCCCCCGCCCCACGTACGGCTGGTGCTCGGTGGCCGCGGTGCGCTCGACGCGGTCGGGGCCGGGCAGGTAGCCGGTGTCGGCGAGGCCCAGGGGCGCGCAGACCCGCTCGTGGACGAGGTCGGGCAGGGCCCGGCCGGTGACCTGTTCGGCGAGGAACCCGGCGACCATGAAGCCCACGCAGGAGTACTCGAAGGCCTCGCCGGGCCGGTTGACCAGGGGGCACTCCAGCACGGCCCGGCGGCGGGACTCGCGGTCCGGCCAGTCGGTCCACAGCGACAGCAGGGCCGGCAGCCCCGAGGTGTGGGTGAGCAGGTGGCGCGGTGTCACCAGGCGCCGCTCGCCGTCGCGAAACGACGGCAGCCAGGTCGCGATCGGCTCGTCCAGGCCGAGCACGCCGTCGTCGACCAGGGTGAGCAGCACCGTGCTGGTGAACAGCTTGGTGATCGAGGCCAGGTCGAAGATCGCAGATTCCGTGACGGGTCGCCGGTCGGCCGGCGGGGCCGGCGTGCCGTCGGCGTCGGCGTAGCGGACCAGCTCACCGGCGGTGGCTGCAGCCACAGGATGTCCGGCCACCGAGATCAGCGCGACCGCCGCGCTGTACAACGGTCGGGGTGTGGCGTGCACCCCGGCGCGGAGCAACCCGTCCAGTTCGCTCACGGCTGTGACCGTACCCGATGTGGCAAGATCTGTCACACAATCCAACAGCTGTGACAACTATTGACATAACTCGGACGGCTCTTGATACTCGGTCGCCGAGGGGTATCGCCTGCCGGCGTCCGCTTGCGTGTACACCCAGGTGCACGGCGCTGCAGGCGGCCGCGGCGAGCAGCCGCGGCGGACCGGAAGGAAGGGACGTGAAGCTCCGCACCAGGCTGGGCTCGCCCGCGATCAAGGGTCTGGCGGCCCTGGTAGCCGCCGGCCTCGTCGCCGCGGGCTGCTCCAGCGATACATCCGACAAGGGGTCGAGCCAAGGCGGCGGCACGCTCGTCGTCGGCTACACCGCCGAACCCAACACCCTCGACCCGTGGAAGGCCACCCAGTTCCAGGCTGTGCACCTGCTCGAGCAGGTGTACGGGACGCTGACCCAACTCGACAAGGACCTCAACGTCGTACCCGGCCTTGCCGAGAAGTGGGAGTACTCCGACGACAACACGACCCTGTCCATGACGCTGCGGGAGGGCGTGACGTTCCACGACGGCAAGTCCCTCACCTCCGCCGACGTCAAGTCCTCGATCGAGCGCCTCAAGGCGCCGGAGACCGCCGCGGTCGCCGCCGCCACGCTCGCCTCGGTCGAGTCCGTGGAGGCCCCGGACCCGCAGACCGTCGTGCTGCGCCTGGCCACGCCGGACGCCGGCCTGCTCGCCGGCCTGGCCACCACCAACCTGGCGATCATCTCCAAGGACGACACGTCGGAGTCGCTGGCCAGCAAGCCCAACGGCACCGGCGCGTTCATGTTCGACAGCCGCACCGCCGGCCAGTCCATCAAGCTCGCGGCCAACCCGAACTACTGGGGCGGCAAGCCGAAGGTGGACGGGCTGGAGTTCCGCATCATCCCGGACCAGACCTCGGTCGTGGCCGGTCTGCAGTCCGGCAACATCCACTTCGCCGCCCTCGACGACCCGCTGGTCGCCAAGTCGGCCGAGGGCAGCGGCCTGAACGTGCAGAAGACGCCGAACCTCTCGTACCACGTGCTGCAGCTCAACGCCCGGAAAGCGCCGCTGGACAACAAGAACGTGCGGCTGGCGATCCAGTGCGCGATCGACCGCCAGCAGGTCCTGGACACCGCGGCCCTCGGCGAGGGTGAGGTGGTCGGCCCGATCACCTCGCCGGCGTACCGCTCCGACCCGGACGCGCGGCCCTGCCCGACCCGCGACGTGGACAAGGCCAAGCAACTACTCGCCGAGGCCGGCTTCGCGGACGGCGTGACGATCCCGACGATCGTCTCCCAGGGCGAGTACGCCACCTCGGTCAACGAGGCGCAGAACCTGCAGGCCCAGCTCAAGGACGCCGGCATCACGCTGGACATCGAGACCCTGGAGTCCGGCGCGTACGTGGACCGGTGGGTCGCCGCCGACTTCTCCGCGGCGGTCGCGCTCAACGGCGGCCGCCCCGACCCGGACGGCATGTACGGTCGGTACTTCACCAGCTCCGGCAACCTCAACAAGGTCGCCGGCTACTCCTCGCCCGAGCTCGACCAGCTCTTCGCCGAGGGCAAGGCGACCACCGACGTCGCCAAGCGCAAGGAGATCTACGCGCAGGTCTCGCAGCACCTGGAGGACAACGCGGTGTGGGTGTGGCTGTTCTCCAGCTACGTCTACACGGCGAGCACCCCGGGCGTGTCGGGCTTCACCCCGATGGCCAACGGTTCCCTGCAGTTCCTGCGAGAGACCTCGTTGTCGTGACCGGGCGGCCTGGGCGGCGCGACCGCGCCGCCCAGGCCGCTGTGGTCGCCGCGGCGCGGGCGGGGGGGCCGCGCCGCCGCGCCAGGAACCACCACCCGGAATTGGAGCCACCCCGAAAATGAAGGCACCGGTGCGGGCGATCGCACGCCACCCGCTGGCCCGCCGGCTCGTCGAGGCGGTCCTGACGCTGTTCGGGGTCGCCGTGCTGGTCTTCGTCACGCTGCGGGCCATCCCCGGCGACGAGATCACCGCGACGCTGGGCACCGAAGCGGCCGGGCTGAGCCCCGAACAGCAGGAATCGCTGCGCGCCTACTACGGCCTGGACAAGCCGCTGGTTGTGCAGTTCTTCTCGTGGCTGGGCAACGTGCTCACCGGCAACCTCGGCTACTCGCGGCGGGCCGGGGCGTCCGTGCTCGACCTGACCCTCGACGCCCTGCCGGTCACGCTCGAACTCGCCGTGCTCTCCACCGTCGTCGGGTTGCTCATCGGCATCCCGCTCGCCCTGCTGTCCGCCTCCCGCCCCGGCGGCGTACGTGACGGCTTCGGCCAGCTCGTCAGCCTGGCGGCGCTGTCCGTGCCGAACTTCCTGCTCGGCGCCGCACTGCTCACCATGGTCTCCCGGTACGCCGGCTACAACCCCAACGCACAGGCCTTCGCCACGCTCACCGCGGACCCGTGGCTCAACCTCCAGCAGATGCTCTTCCCGGCGCTGGTGCTCGGCTTCGGCCTCGCCGCCCCGATCATGCGTACCGCCCGCTCGGCGCTGCTCGAGGTGCAGACCCAGGACTTCGTGCGCACCGCGCGCGGCAAGGGTGTGGCGCCGTGGCGGCTGCGCATCCGTCACGTGCTGCACAACGCCCTCAACCCGATCGTCACCATGACCGGCATCCAGTTCGGCTACCTGCTCGGCGGCGCGATCGTGGTCGAACAGATCTTCTCCGTGCCCGGCATCGGGCGGCAGGTGCTCGCCGGCATCCAACAGAAGGAGTACGCGCTCGTGCAGAGCACGGTGCTCGTCATCGCCGTCACGTTCGTGCTGGTGAACCTGCTCACCGACCTGCTGTACCGCGTCATCGACCCCCGGGTGCGTGCCTCATGACCACCGCCGTCGGCGACCAGCAGGTCGCGCTCGCCGCCCAGCCGGCCCGCGCGGGCGCGTGGCGGCGGCTGCTGCGCCGCCCCGCCGGCCTGATCGGCATCGTGCTCGTCGCGCTGGTGGTCGGCGCGTCGCTCGCCGCCATGCTCGGGCTGACCCCCTACGACCCGGTCGCCCAGCAGACCGAGGACCGGCTGCGTGGGCCGTCCGGCACGTACTGGCTCGGCACCGACCAGTTCGGGCGCGACATCTTCTCCCGCTGCCTGGCCGGCATGGCCAACTCGCTGCGCGTCGCGGTCGTCGCGGTCGCCCTCGCCGCGCTCGTCGGCACCCTCGCCGGGGTCTGCGCCGGCTACTTCGGCGACCGGGTACGCGGCCCGGTGCTGGCCGTCACGAACGTGCTGTTCGCCTTCCCGCCGCTGCTGCTCGCGCTGACCCTGGCCGCCACCTTCACCCGCAACTGGCTGACCATCGCGATCGCGATCGCCATCGTCTACGTGCCGATCTTCGTACGGGTCGCCCGCGCGCCGGTGCTGTCGCTGCGGGAGACCGACTTCGTCAAGGCGGCCCGGGTGCTCGGCATCCCCACCTGGCGGATCCTGCTGCGCCACGTGCTGCCCAACATCGCCGCCCTCGTCATCGTGCAGATCACCCTGTCGCTGTCCTGGGCCGTGCTCACCGAGGCGTCGCTGAGCTTCCTCGGGCTGGGCGCCCCGCCGCCCACGCCGTCGCTGGGCCAGATGGTGTTCGAGGCCAAGATCCTGGCGGGCACGGCGTGGTGGACGCTGGCCGGGCCGGGCGCGGCGATCGTGGTGTTCGTGATCGGCCTGAACCTGCTCGGTGACGGGCTGCGCGACGCCCTCGATCCGCGGAACGGACGGAGCGCATGACCGGCGAACTGCGGGTGCTCGGCATGATCTCGGGCACCTCCCACGACGGCATCGACGTGGCGGTCGTCGACTTCGCGGTACACGAGGGTGTCCTGCACGGGACAGTCCGCTACACCGCCAGCACGCCGTACCCGGACGACCTGCGTGCCCGGCTCATGCGCGCGCTGCCCCCGGCGGGGCTGACCTTCGCCGAGGCGTGCGAGCTGGACACGCTGATCGGGCAGGCGTTCGCCGACGCCGCCGCGCGGGCCGTCGAGCGGGCCGGCGGGGTGGACCTGGTCTGCTCGCACGGGCAGACCGTCTACCACTGGGTCGACGGGCCGCGGGCGCTGGGCACCCTGCAGATCGGGCAGCCGGCCTGGATCGCCGAGCGGACCGGCCTGCCGGTCGTCGCCGACGTGCGCGCCCGGGACGTGGCCGCCGGCGGCCAGGGCGCCCCGCTGGTGCCGCTGATGGACCTGCTGCTGCTCGCCGGGCTGCCCGGCCGGCCCGCCGCGCTCAACCTGGGCGGCATCGCGAACCTGACCGTGCTGCGCCCACCCGGCGGCGGTGCGCCGATCGCGTACGACACGGGGCCGGCCAACGCGCTCATCGACGCGGCCGCGCTGCGGGCCAGCGGCGGGCGCCAGCGCTACGACGCCGACGGGCGGCTCGCCGCCGCCGGCCGGGTCGACCAGCGGCTGCTCGCGCACCTGCTCGATGAGCCGTACTACGCGCTGCCCGCGCCGAAGAGCACCGGCAAGGAACTGTTCCACGCCGCGTACCTGGAGCAGGCGGTGGCGGCGTACCCGGGCCTGTCCGACGCCGACATCGCGGCGACGGTCACCGCGCTCACCGCCGAGACGGTCGCCGCGCAGGTCCGCAGGTACGAGGTGGACACCGTGGTGGCCGCCGGCGGCGGCTGCGCGAACCCGACACTCATGGCGATGCTACGCGACCGGCTGCCCGGGGTACGGCTCGTCACCACCGCCGAGTTCGGCGCACCGGTCGACACCAAGGAGGCGATCGCGTTCGCGCTGATCGGCTGGCACACCGCGCACGGGCTGCCCGGCGCGGTGCCGTCGTGCACCGGCGCCACCGGGCCCCGGGTGCTCGGCGCCATCGTGCCCGGCGCCGGACCGCTGCGGCTGCCCGAGCCGCTCGCCACCGCCCCCACCGCGCTTCGCCTGACCGGAGCCGCCTGATGGGAGCCGCGTGATGGAACCGCTGCTGGAACTGGTGGACCTGCGCGTGTCGGCCCGCACCGGCCGCACCGACCTGGAGATCGTGCACGGCATCGACCTGGCCGTCCCCGCCGGGCAGACCGTCGCCGTGGTCGGCGAGAGCGGGTCCGGCAAGTCGCTGACCATGCTCGCCGTGATGGGGCTGCTCGCCGAGCCGCTGCACGTCTCCGGCGGCACGGTGCGCCTCGGCGGACGGGAGCTGACCGGCCTGCCCGAGCGCGACCTGCGCGCGATCCGCGGCAACGACCTGGCGATGATCTACCAGGACCCGATGACGTCGCTGAACCCGTTGATGCGCGTCGGCGACCAGGTGATCGAGGCGATGACCGCGCACGGCGTGGCGAAACCGAAGGCGCGTCAGCGGATGCTCGATCTGCTCGCCCGGGTCGGCATCCCCGATCCGGTGCGCACCGCCAAGGCGTACCCGCACGAGTTCTCCGGCGGCATGCGCCAGCGCATCATGATCGCCTGCGCGCTGGCGATGCGGCCCCGGCTGCTCATCGCCGACGAGCCCACCACCGCCCTGGACGTCACCATCCAGCAGCAGATCCTCGCGCTCGTCGACGAACTGCGCCAGGAGTTCGGCATGACCACCATCTGGGTCACCCACGACCTGGGCGTGGTGGCCCGCCTGGTGGACCGGGTCGTGGTCATGTACGCCGGCACCGTCGTCGAGGACGCGCCGGTGCGGCAGGCGTTCGCGGCCCCGCAGCACCCGTACACCCACGCGCTGCTCGCCGCGCTGCCCGACCCGACCGACGACGAGCGCCCGCCGCTCGCGCAGATCCCGGGCCGGCCACCGGGCTCCACCGAGCAGGTCGACGGGTGCGCGTTCCGGCCCCGCTGCGCGCAGGCCGTCGAGGCGTGCACGACCCGCCCGGCGCTGCAACCCCGACTGGACGGGCGGGCCGCGTGCTGGGTGCCGCCGCAGGAGTGGCGGTCTGGGGCCGCCGGGGTGCGTAGCCGAACAGGAGGTGGCTGATGCTCACCGCGACCGATCTGGTCAAGCAGTACCCCGTGCGTGACGGCCGCGGGGTGGTGCACGCCCTGGCCGGGGTGTCCCTGACGCTCCATGATGGAGAGACCCTCGGCATCGTCGGCGAGTCCGGCTGCGGCAAGTCCACTTTGGCCAAACTGCTGGTACGGCTGGAGGACCCGACCTCCGGCCGCATCGAACTGGACGGGGTGGACCTGACCGCGCTGCGCGGTCGGGCCCTGCGTGAGCAGCGGCGCAACATCCAGATGGTGTTCCAGGACCCGTACTCGTCGCTGAACCCCCGACTGCGGATCGGCCAGACGCTCGGTGAGGTGCTCACGGTGCATGGGCTGGCCGACGGCCGCGCGGCCCAGCGGCGGGTCGGCGACCTGCTGGAGATGGTGGGCCTGAGCGCGTCGTTCGCGGCGCGCTACCCGCACGAGCTGTCCGGCGGGCAGCGGCAGCGGGTCGGCATCGCCCGGGCGCTGGCCGTGGAGCCGAAGGTGCTGCTGCTCGACGAGCCGGTCTCCGCGCTGGACGTGTCCGTCCGTGCCGAGATCATGAACCTGCTGGTGCGGCTGCGCCGCGAGCTGGGGCTGAGCTACGTGTTCATCAGCCACGACGTGGCGATGGTGCGCCACATCAGCGACCGGGTGGCGGTGATGTACCTGGGTCGCGTGGTGGAGGTCGGCGACTGGAAGTCGGTGCTGGACCAGCCGCGGCACCCGTACACGGAGGCGCTGTGCGCCGCGGTGCCGGTGCCGAACCCGGAGCTGTCGCAGCCGATCGAGGCGACCGTGTCGGGTGAGGTGCCCAACCCGGCCGATCCGCCGTCCGGCTGCCCGTTCCACCCGCGCTGCCCACTCGCGGAGGACGTCTGCCGGCGCCAGGACCCGGCGTTGCTGCCGCTCGCGGCGGACCGGTCGGTGGCCTGCCACGTGGCCAGCCGCCACGTCACCGAGGAGGTGGCGGCCCCGTGACCGCCCCGGTGCGGGTACGCCCCGGCACGCCCGCCGACGCGGACGCCGCCGCCGGCGTGTTCCTGGCCTGCTGGCACCGCTCGTACGCCGACGTGCTGCCGCCCGAGGTGCGTGCCCGGTACGACGAGGCGGGCGCGCGGGCGATGTGGCGGCGGATCTTTGCCACGGCCGAAGGGGTGCTCGTCGCGGACGTGGCCGGGCGGGGCGTGTGCGGGGTGACCCGCTACGGCCCCGATCCGGACTCCGACTCGGGCGATGCGACCGTCGGGCACGTCTTCAGCCTGTACGTGCACCCGGACGCCCAGGGGCTGGGGCTCGGCCGGGCGCTGCTGGACACCGCGACCGAGCGGCTGCGGGCGGCCGGCTTCCGGGAGGCGACGCTGTGGGTGTTCGCCGCGAACGCGGGCGCCCGCGGGTTCTACGAGCGGCTGGGCTGGCGGCCCGACGGCGGGACCCGGGTCGAGGAGGCGTACGGCGAGCCGGAGCTGCGGCTGCGCCGCGACCTCACCGCAGCCTCCTGGTCGCGGGGCTCCTGGTCGCAGGGCTCCTGATCGCTGCGCCCCGCCACTTCCTGCATATCGCGGCCTCGCACGACAGCATCGCCCCGCGACTTTCCGAAACTCGCGGTGTCCCGCGCCCGTGATCGACTCGACATGCAGCAAGTCGCGCTATCCGGCGGCCCTGGTCACCGCGATTTCCCGGATCCCGTGCCGCCTGAGCGCGCGGACACCCCGATTTCCTGCATCCGGGGACCCGTCAACCCCGCCATTTCCCTGGAAATCAAGTCGATCTCGGTCATGAAGGGCCACCGTGGCCTCCTGTCCGACCGGCCAGGCCGGGTATCCGCTGCAAGAATCCGTTTGAGGAGCAGGCTTCAAGACGGATCCGAGGCTAGATGTCTATGGCGCTAGACGATACGTCCACCTGGGACGGTGTCACCCTGAGATCGAGCTACAACAGCTGGGTGCTCGAGGGCCGTGATCGACTCGCCGACGCGGCAAAGTATGGCGACTGGCCTACCGTCTTCGACGTCTTGGAGAGGCACGGAGACTGGATCAACGGCACCCGGGTCGGCGGCATCAGCGGCTATACCCCACTCCATCAGGCCGCATGGCACGGCGCCCCAACCGACGTCGTCCTGCGGCTGATCGACTTGGGCGCCTGGCGAACGGTGCGGACCGCCAAAGGTGAACGGGCAGTCGACATTGCCGAACGCCGCGGCCACCGACACCTCCTCGAACCACTCACGCCCGTGATCCGTCACCAGATTCCGGCCGGTACCCTTGCAGCTATCCAGCATCACTTCCATGGCGTCATCCGCGAACGGGTGAACGACCTCGTCACAGAACATCAACTGCGCCTACCAGAGTTGCGGCCGCTCACCGAGCAGCAAAATCCCTCGTGCTGGTTTCCGGTCCCAGGCATGTACGGCGGCTTCAGATATCAACTTCAGCGGGAAGAACTCATAGTCGAGAGCTGGATGCGCGTAGTCGGTGGATCGGGTCAACGGCATGTCGTCACCGAGCATGGAGCCCGACTCGTCGACGAGGGATTTGTCTAGGTGAGACCGTTCGGCGACTGCGGCTCATCCTGAAAGGCGACCGAAGCAGGAATCGTTCGAGCGCGTGTACCTGGGCGCCGTGGACCCCTGCTCCTCCCTCAGGTCCGCGCGGCGACCCGGAGGATCGTCTCCACGCAGCGGTCCACGTCGGACTCGGTGGTGGTGTGGTTCGCCACGGATA
>VSCG01000102.1:0-11495 GCA_047459115.1 Micromonosporaceae bacterium | reverse complement strand
GCGAGGCGGCCGGTGGCGACTTCGCGGCGGGCGATTTCGGCGGCATGGACTTCGGCGGTGGCGACTTCGGCGGCTTCTGACGCGCCCCGGCCCGCTCAGGGCGCGGCCACCACCGCCGGCGCCTCCGGGTCGCCCGCCGGCTGCGAGAACTGGGCCTCGTAGAGACGCTGGTACGCCCCGCCGGCCGCGACGAGTTCGGCGTGCGTGCCCCGCTCGACGATCCGGCCCTGCTCCATCACCAGGATCAGGTCCGCGTCGCGGATGGTGGACAGCCGGTGGGCGATCACGAAGCTCGTCCGGTTCGCCTGCAGCGCCGCCATCGCCCGCTGCACCAGCACCTCGGTCCGGGTGTCGACCGAGCTGGTCGCCTCGTCCAGGATCAGCAGCGACGGGTTGGCCAGGAACGCCCGGGCGATCGTGATGAGCTGCTTCTCGCCGGCGCTGACGTTGCTGGCCTCCTCGTCGATGACCGTGTCGTACCCGTCGGGCAGGGCGTGCACGAAGCGGTCCACGTACGCGGCCCGCGCCGCGGCGAGGATCTCCTCCTCGGACGCGTCCGGTCGACCGTACGCGATGTTGTCCCGGATGGTCCCGGCGAACAGCCACGTGTCCTGCAGCACCATGCCGATCTGCCCGCGCAGGTCGTCGCGGCGCATGGCGGTGATGTCCACCCCGTCGAGGCTGATCCGGCCGGAGTCCAGTTCGTAGAAGCGCATCAGCAGGTTGACCAGGGTCGTCTTGCCGGCGCCGGTCGGCCCGACGATCGCCACGGTCTGTCCGGGCTCGACGGCTAGCGACAGGTCCTCGATCAGCGGGGTGTCCTCGGCGTAGCGGAACGACACGTGGGAGAACTCCACCCGGCCGCGCCGGTGCTCGGGCACCTTCGGCGTGGTCGGGTCCGGGCTCTGCTCCGGCGCGTCGAGCAGGTCGAAGACCCGCTCGGCCGACGCGATGCCGGACTGCACCAGGTTGGCCATCGACGCGACCTGGGTGAGCGGATGGGTGAACTGCCGCGAGTACTGGATGAACGCCTGCACGTCGCCGAGGCTCATCGAGCCGGAGGCGATGCGCAGCCCACCCACCACCGCGACCGCGACGTAGCTGAGGTTCCCGATGAACATCATCGCCGGCATGATCGTCCCGGAGATGAACTGGGCGGCGAAGCTGGCCCGGAACAGGTCGCCGTTGTGGCGAGCGAAGGCGGCCTCGACCTCGCGCTGCTGGCCGAACACCTTGACCAGCTCGTGGCCGGTGAACGCCTCCTCGATGTGCCCGTTGAGCGCGCCGGTGTGCGTCCACTGCGCCACGAACTGCCGCTGCGACCGCTTGGCGATCCACCGGGTGACCATGACGGACAGTGGTACGGCGATCAGCGCGATGACGGTCAGCAGCGGCGAGATGACGGCCATCATCACCAGCACCCCGACCACGGTCAGCAGCGAGGTGAGCAGTTGGCTGAGCGTCTGCTGCAGGCTCATCGCCACGTTGTCGATGTCGTTGGTGACCCGGCTGAGCAGCTCGCCGCGCGGTTGCCGGTCGAAGTACGGCAACGGCAGGCGGTGCAGCTTGTCCTCCACGTCGGCGCGCAGCTGCCGGACGGTGGCCTGCACGACGTTGTTGAGCAGGTACCCCTGCAGCCACATGAGCACGCTCGCGCCGACGAACAGTGCGGTGGCGAGCAGGAGCACCCGACCCAGGGCGGTGAAGTCGATTCCGACGCCGGGCGTCACGTCCATGCGCGCCAGCATCGCGGCGAAGTTGTCCTGGCCGGCGGCGCGTGCGGCGGCGACCGCCTGTTCGAGCGTGGTGCCGGGCGGCAGTTGCCGGCCGATCACGCCGGCGAAGATGACATCCGTGGCCCGGCCGAGGATCTTGGGTACGAGGACCGACAGCGTCACGCTCGCCACGGCCAGCACGACCACCAGGACGAGCGGCAGCCGGTGCGGGCGCAGCCGGCGCAGCAGCCGTACCGCGGAGGGCCAGAAGTTCATCGCCTTCTCGGCGGGCTTGCCCATCCCCACTGGGTGCGCGCCGCCGGGATGGCGGCCTGCCGCCGGCAGCCGCGGTGCTGTCCCGCGCGGCGTCGCGCCGCGCGCCCCCGCCGGCGTCGCCCCTGCCGCCGTCGCGCTGGCCGGGTCGCGGCTGTTCGCCTGTGCCGGTACGCCGCCGTTTGCCTGGCTCATGCCGCCGCTCCCACCGTCAACTGGGACTCCACGATCTCCACGTACGTCGGGCAGGTGGCGAGCAGCTCCTCGTGCCGCCCGATGCCCACGATCCGGCCGGCATCCAGCACGACGATCTGGTCGGCGTCCACGATGGTGGACACGCGCTGCGCGACGATGAGGACCACCGCGTCGGCGACCTCCGACCGCAGTGCCGCCCGCAGCCGCGCGTCGGTGCCCACGTCCAGGGCGGAGAACGAATCGTCGAACAGGTAGATCGCCGGCCGGCGTACCAGGGCCCGGGCGATGGCCAGCCGTTGCCGCTGGCCGCCCGACACGTTCGTGCCGCCCTGGGCGATCGGGGCCGCCAGCCCGCCCGGCATGGCCTCGACGAATTCGCGCGCCTGGGCGATCTCCAGGCAGCGCCACAGCTCCTCGTCGGTGGCGTCCGGGTTGCCGTAACGCAGGTTGCTCGCCACGGTGCCGGAGAACAGGTAGGCCTGCTGCGGCACCAGCCCGATGCGGCGCCACAGCTCGTCCGGGTCCTGCTCGCGGACGTCCACGCCGTCGACGAGCACGCTGCCGGCGGTCGCGTCGAACAGCCGCGGCACCAGCGACAGCAGCGTGCTCTTGCCGGCGCCCGTACTGCCGATGACCGCGGTGGTCTGGCCGGCGACGGCGCGGAACGTGATGTCGCGCAGCACCGGTTGCTCGGCCCCGGGGTACTGGAAGTTGACCCCGCGGAACTCCAGTTCGCCGCCGCCGCGGACAACCGGGGCCGGCGCGGCCGGTGGCGCGACCGACGCTTCGGTGTCGAGCACCTCGGCGATGCGTTCGGCGCAGACCGAGGCCCGGGGCACCATCATCACCATGAAGCTGGCCATCATGATCGACATCAGGATCAGGATGAGGTACTGCAGGAACGCGGTCAGCGCGCCGACCTGCAGCTGACCGGCGTCGACCCGCAGCGCCCCGAACCACAGCACGGCGACGCTGGACACGTTGAACACCAGCATCACGGTCGGGAAGACGAGCACCATCAGCCGCCCGGCGCGCAGCGCGGTGTCGGTCAGGTCGGTGTTGGCGACGGCGAAGCGCTGCGTCTCGTGCGGCTCGCGTACGAACGCCCGGACGACCCGGATGCCGCCGATCTGCTCCCGCAGGATCCGGTTCACCCGGTCGATGCGCGCCTGCATGAGCCGGAACTGCGGGATCATCCGCCGGATGATCAGACCCACGACCACCACCATGACCGGCACGGCGACCAGCACCAGCCAGGACAGGCCCGCATCCTCCTGCAGCGCCATGATGACCCCGCCGATGCACATGATCGGGGCCGTGACGAGCATCGTGGAGGTGAGCACCACGAGCATCTGCACCTGCTGCACGTCGTTGGTGGTACGGGTGATCAGCGACGGCGCGCCGAACCGGGCGACCTCCCGGGCGGAGAATTCGTTGACCCGGTGGAAGATCGCCGAGCGCAGGTCCCGGCCGAAGCTCATGGCGGCACGGGATCCGAAGTAGACGGCGGCGACCGAGCCGGCGATCTGAGCCAGGGTCACCAGCAGCATTCGGACGCCGGTGCGCAGGATGTAGTCGGTGTCGCCCTTGGCCACGCCCTGGTCGATGATGTCGGCGTTGAGGCTGGGCAGGTACAGCGCGGCGATGGTGCCGACGAGTTGGAGCAGCACCACGAGCGCGAGCTCCCGCCGGTACGGCCGAAGGTAGGTGCGCAGGAGTCTGATCAGCACGAGTGGCCTTCCCGTTGATTGATGGTGTCGCCGGCTGGGCCTGGGCCGGCGCCGTCGCGGCGCAGGGTCCCGTTGAGCAGGAGGTCGACAATCTGGTCAGGGGACAGCGGCTGGTTGTCGGTGATCATGGGGTGGGAGCCGGCGAATGTGACCAGCCGCAGCATCCGCACCACCTCGGGCAGCGGGCAGCGGAACCGGTCCCGGTCCGGTTCGAGGAGCCGGATGACGCGGTCGACGATCCCGGCCTGCGCCAGCCGGGCGGTGCGCCGCCGGCTCTCGACCTCCTCGGGCGGCGCGCTCATGCCGAGCGCGATCGCCAGACTGAAGGCCGTGTGCAGCCGCTGCTGCAGCACCGCGGTCATCGCGACCAGCCGCTTGCGCAACGGCAGGGAGGGGTCGATGCGGTCGAGTCCGGCCAGGGTCGGCAGCGGGTCGAAGGCGGCCCGGATGGTGCTCTGGATCAGCTCGTCCTTGTCCCGGAAGACCCGGAAGATCGTGCCCTCGGCCACCCCTGCCGCCTCGGCGATCTGGCGAGTGGTCACCTTCTCGCCGTACTGGCACACGAGGGGGAGCGCCGCGGCGACCAGGGCCGCCCGGCGGTCCTCCGGCGCCATCGCGCGCGCCCGGCTCGGTTTCGCCGGGGTGGGGTTCGTCTGGGTGGTGGGGTTCGTCTGGGTAGTGGGATCCATAGGGCTCGGCACGTCGGGGAGCATAACTGAGTGAGCTGCTCACTCACTACTGCTTCACCATGATGGCGGGTGAGGCGCGTCATACTCGGCCGTCCCACCAGAGCCGTCACACGAGGCTGTCGCGCCACTGCTGGTGCAGCGTGGCGTAGCGGCCCCCGCCGGCGATCAGCGCCTGCGGCGAGCCGTCCTCCACGATCCGCCCGTCGTGCAGGACCAGCACCCGGTCGGCGATCTCGACTGTGGACAGCCGGTGGGCGATGACGATCGCGGTCCGCTCGGCGAGGATCGTGCGCAGCGCCCGCTGCACCAGGCGCTCGGACGGGATGTCCAGAGACGAGGTGGCCTCGTCGAGGATGAGCACGGCCGGGTCGGCGAGGAAGGCCCGGGCGAAGGCCACGAGCTGCCGCTGGCCGGCCGACAGCCGGCCGCCCCGCTTGTGGATCTCGGTGTCGTACCCGTCGGGGAGCTCGCTGATGAACCCGTGCGCCCCGATCGCCCGCGCCGCCGCTTCGATCTCCGCCCGGGTCGCGCCCGGTCGGCCGAAGCCTATGTTGTCCCCAACCGTGCCGGAGAACAGGTAGTTCTCCTGCGTCACCATGACCACCGCGCGGCGCAGGTCGCCGTCGGCCAGGTCGCGCAGGTCCACGCCGTCCAGGAGCACCGCGCCCGCGACGGGGTCGTAGAACCGGGCGACGAGCTTGGCGATCGTGGTCTTGCCCGCGCCGGTCGCGCCGACGAGCGCCACCGTCTGCCCGGCGGGGATGTGCAGGTCGAACTCCGGCAGGATGAGCCGGTCCGGGCGGTAGCCGAAGCTCACCCGCGCGAAGCGCAGCTCGCCCCGCGGTTCGGGCAGCGGGGTCGGCGCGGTGGGCTCGGGCACCGACGGCCGTTCCGACAGCACGCCGGACAGCTTCTCCAGCGCGGCCGTGGCGGACTGCAGGGAGTTGTAGAACATCGACAGTTCCTGCATGGGCTCGAAGAAGCGCCGCAGGTAGAGCAGGAACGCGGCGAGCACCCCGACCTCGGTCTGGCCATGCAGCACCCGGTAACCGCCGTAAGTGAGCACGACGGCGATCGTGACGTTGCCGATCAGCTTGATGCCCGGCCCGAAGATCGCGACGAGGCGGAAGGCGCGCAGATTGGCCGCCCCGTAGTCCTCGTTGACCCGGTCGAAGATCTGCTGGTTGCGCGGTTCGCGACGGAACGCCTGCACCGCGCGGATGCCGCCCAGCGACTCGACGAAGTGGATGATCACCAGCGCGATCGCCTCACGGGTACGCCGGTACGCCACGGACGAGGACCGCTGGAACCAGCGGGAGAGGACCAGCAGGAACGGGAACGACAGCAGGGTGACCAGGGCCAGGGGCGGATCGAGCCAGAGCAGGATCCCGGCGACCGAGACCACCGACAGCCCGGCGAGCACCAGATCGTCGATGCCGCCGTCGACGAGTTCGGCGATCGAATCCATGTCCGAGGTGAGCCGGGAGATCATCCGGCCGGAGGTGTAGCGCTCGTGGAATCCGACCGACAGCCGCTGGAAGTGGTCGTACACCCGCTTGCGCAGGTCGAGCAGCACGGCCTGGCCGATCCGTCCGGACAGCGTGAGGAAGCCGCGTTTGCCGACGTACTCGGCGGCGGCGGCGAGCGCGAACGCCACGGCCACCGCGACCAGCACGCCAGCGTCCCCGTTCGCGGCCAGCGGCGAAATGCCCCGGTCGATGCCGAGCTTGACCAGGTACGGGCCGGCCATCCCCGCCGCGTTCTGCGTCAGCAGCAGGACCACCATCAGCGCGATGAGGCGACGGTGCGGGCGCAGCAGCGAGCCCAGCAACCGGCGTGAGGCGGCGCGCAGCCGCACGACCGCGGCCGCGTCCGGGGACTCCGCCGCGGTCCGCTCGGCGTCCTCGTCGGCGGCTACCCCTCGCCAGGCCTCGAGGTCCACGCTCACCGCACGCTCACCTCCGCCTCCTGGGAGAGCACGGCCCGGTACGCCGGTTCGCTCGCCATGAGTTCGGAGTGCGTGCCGACGGCGGCGATGGCCCCGTCGCGCAGCAGCGCCACCCGGTCGGCGAGCGCCACGGTGGACGGGCGGTGCACGACGACGAGCGCCGTGGTGCCCTGCAGCAGCCGGGCGAGCGCCTCCTCCACGAGGGCCTCGGTGTGCACGTCCAGCGCGGAGAGCGGGTCGTCGAGGACCAGCACGCAGGGTCTGCCGAGTACGGCGCGGGCGAGCGCGAGCCGTTGGCGCTGCCCGCCGGAGAGCGACAGCCCCTGTTCGCCGACCCGGGTGGCGAGCCCCCATGGCAGGTCGTGGACGAACTCGGCCTGGGCGACCGCGAGCGCCTGCGCGATCTCCTCGTCGGTCGCGTCGGGGCGCCCGAGGGTGAGGTTCTCTCGCACGGACATGGAGAACAGCGTGGGTTCCTCGAACGCCACGCCCACCAGGCCGCGCAGCGACGCCAGGCGGATGTCGCGGATGTCGCAGCCGTCCAGCGTGATCCGCCCGCCGGTCACGTCGTACAGGCGCGGCACCAGCGAGACGAGGGTGGTCTTGCCACTGCCGGTCGCGCCCACGATCGCCAGCGTCTCGCCGGGGCGTACCTCGAGATCGACGCCGCGCAGCACCGGCTCGGCCGTACCCGGGTAGCTGAAGCGCACGCCCTCGAAGCGCAGGTGGCCGGCGGCGCTGGCGCGCGGGACGGCGACCGCGCGGGGCCGGTCCACGATGGAGGGGCTGGTGTCGAAGACCTCGAAGATCCGGTCGGTGGCGGTCATCGCCTCCTGCGCGTGCGGGATGAGCCAGCCCAGCGACTCGACCGGCCAGATCAGCATGATCTGCAGGGACACGAAGGCCACCAGCGCGCCCAGCGTCAGCCGATCGTGGGCGACGGCGACCGCACCGGCGACGAGCACGACCCCGAGGGTCAGGCTCGGCACCAGGTCGTACTGCGCCCACGACCGGGCCAGCAGCCGCGCCTTGCCCACCGCAGTGTCGTGCAGTCGCCCCGCTCGGGCCGCGAACCGCGCGGCCATGTGCGCCCGCCGCCCGAACGACTTGATCAGCCGGATGCCCTGCGCCGACTCCTCGACCAGCGTGGCCAGGTCGCCCTGCTCGTCCTGCACCTGCCTCGACAGCCGCAGGTAGTGGCGGCTGAAGTGCCGGCTGGCGAGGAACAGCGGCACGGCGCCGACCGCCACGACGATGCCGAGCGGCCAGTACAGGTGCAGCAGCAGCGCCACCACGACCACGACGGTGATGGTGTTGATCACGAGGAAGATCAGCCCGAACGAGAGGAACCGCCGGATCACGCCGAGGTCGGTGGTGGCCCGGGAGAGCAGTTGCCCGGACTGCCACCGGTCGTGGAATGACACCGGCAGCCGCTGCAGGTGGGCGTACAGGTCACGCCGGATCGCGGTCTCGATCCCCGTGGCCGTGCTGCCCCCCACCCAGCGGCGGATGAAGGCCATCACGGCCTCCAGCAGCCCGAGCAGCAGGGCCAGCCCGCCGAGCCACGGCAGGCCGCCCGGGTCGCCCCGGCGGATCGGCCCGTCCACCACCCGCTGCACGACCAGCGGCACCCCGATGCTCGCCCCGGTGGCGAGAATGCCGGTCGTCAGCAGCCATGCCATCTGGCCCGCGTACGGGCGCACATAGCGGCGCAGCCGCCACAGGTTGGTTACGGCATGGTGATGGGGCGGGCGCACACCGTGACGCTACCTGCCGGTCAGGCGTTTCTCACCCGAGTTTCATGGGCCAGCAGCCATGCCTTCACGCCCAGGCCCCACCGGTAGCCGCCCAGCGTGCCGTCCGTACGGATGACCCGGTGACACGGCACGAACAGTGCGGCCGCGTTGCGGGCGCAGGCCTGCGCAGCCGCCCGGACCGCTGCGGGCCGCCCGGCGAGCGCGGCGAACGCGGTGTAGGTGACCGGTTCCCCGGGCGGGAGGTCGCGCAGCCGCTGCCACGCGTGTTCGAGGAAGCTTCCGTCGCTGTGCTGGCGCACCGGGATCTTGTCCATCGCCGTCGGATCGCCGTCCAGATAGGAGAGTACGGCGTGGGTGACCGGCCCCAGGTCGGCGCGCCGGCGCGGCTCGGTGGTCCAGCGCAGTGCCGGGTGTACGGGCGCCAGCAGCGCGTCCAGGTCGGTGGTGAACCCCGCGGCGAGCACCTCACCGGCGTCGGTGGCGACGACCGTGAACGGGCCGGCCGGCGTGTCGAGGGTCGCGGTGAGAGGTGTCGGGCTTGTCGGCATGGTCATCGGGCTTGTCGGCGTGGTCGAGGTCATGCGGCTCTCCAGAGTCTGCGCACGGCGTACGAGCGCCAGGGGCGC
Organism: Micromonosporaceae bacterium; assembly: GCA_047459115.1. Classification (GTDB taxonomy): domain Bacteria; phylum Actinomycetota; class Actinomycetes; order Mycobacteriales; family Micromonosporaceae; genus VSCG01. The sequence goes on along the minus strand of VSCG01000102.1, from coordinate 2,562 downwards.
CACCGCCGGGCGTGTGCGGTCAGGCGGGTGGGGTGGTCGGGCAGGCCGAGCGCGGCCGCGCCCCGGCGCACGCCGAGATCGGTGGGCAGGAACGCGTCCGGCTCGCCGAGCGCGCGCAGCGCGACGTAGCTGGCCGTCCACGGCCCGATGCCCGGGATCGCGGTCAGTCGGTCCGTCACCGCGGCCCGGTCCATGCCCCCGTCGAGATCCAGCTCACCTGCGGCGACCATGCGGGCCAGTGCCCGCAGCGTCTCGCGCCGCGCGGTTGGCATGCCGAACGCCTCGTCGGGTGCGTCGGCGACCGCGGCGGCGTCCGGGAAGACAGCCAGCGCCACCGCCCCCCGCCCCCCATCGGGTTGATCATGAGGTTGGCGGCGCTCCGCTCGGCGTGTCGTGCGGTCAACCTCATGATCAACCGGGGTCAGGGTGTGCACCAGGCGGGCGAGCACGGTACGCGCGCCGGCGACCGAGATCTGCTGGCCGACGACCGCCCGTACCGCGATCTCGAAGCCGTCCACGGCCCGGGGCACCCGCACCCCGGGCTCCTTGTTGACGAGCGGGGCGAGCGCCGGGTCCTCGGCCAGCGTGGCGTCGACCGCCACCGGGTCGGCGTCCAGGTCCAGCAGGCGGCGGCAGCGGGCCACCGCCGGGGCGAGGTCGCGCACGTCGGCCAGGCGCAGCGTCGCGGCGACGTACCCGTCGTGTGCGGCCAGTTCCGCGGTGCCGGTGCCGTGCGGCAGGCGCAGTGCCCGCCGGTAGACGCCGTCGGCCATCTCCTCCACACCGGGGACCGCCCGGGCGGCGAGGAATTCCCACAGCGACTCGGCGTGCATCGGGCGGCGGTACGCCAGCCGTACCGTCAGTGTTCCGGGGCTGGTCAGTGCGCGCCGCGACTTCGCGGCGGCGCGCAAGGCCGACGGTGCGCAGGCGTAGACCTCGCGGACCGTGTCGTTGAACTGGCGCACCGAGCCGAACCCGGCCGCGAACGCGATCTCGGCGAGCCCGAGGTCGGTGGTCTCGATGAGGATGCGGGCGGTCTGCGCGCGCTGCGCCCGGGCGAGCGCGAGCGGTCCGGCACCGAGCTCCGCGGTGAGGATCCGGTGCAGGTGGCGTTCGGTGTAGCCGAGCCGGCGGGCGAGCCCCGGCACGCCCTCGCGGTCCACGACGCCGTCGGCGATCAGCCGCATCGCCCGGCCGACCACGTCGGCTCGGATGTCCCACTCCGGGGAGCCGGGCGCCGCGTCCGGGCGGCACCGGCGGCATGCCCGGAAACCGTTGCGCTGCGCCGCCGCGGCCGACGGGTAGAAGCGCACGTTGCCCGGCTTCGGCGTGAGCGCCGGGCAGGACGGGCGGCAGTAGATGCCGGTGGAGGTGACGGCGGTCACGAACCACCCGTCGAATCGGGGGTCGCGGCTCGCGACGGCCCGGTAGCAGCGCTCGAAGTCCAGCTCCACGACCTCGATACTGCCCCCGGGCCGTGGCCCCTGGCTCGCGGAAATCGGACGTGGCCGTGGTCACCGTCCGGCGGGTCTTCGCCGCGACGGTCGCGGGCCGCCACCGCCCAGCCGCGGTCACCGCTGCGCTCGACCACCTCGGACCCCGACCAACCTCGGAACAGGTCGCCACCGAGCTGCAGTGACCAGGAACCTCCCCGGTCGGCCCACAAACTAAGCTGGTTCGTCGTGAGCCTGTCCATCGGCATCGTCGGCCTGCCCAACGTCGGCAAGAGCACCCTGTTCAACGCGCTGACCCGCAACGCCGTGCTCGCCGCGAACTACCCGTTCGCGACGATCGAGCCGAACATCGGCGTCGTCGGGCTGCCCGACCCGCGGCTGGGCCGGCTGGCCGAGATATTCGGCTCGGCCCGGGTGGTGCCCGCGCCGGTGACGTTCGTCGACATCGCCGGCCTGGTGCGGGGCGCCTCGAAGGGGCAGGGGCGGGGCAACGCGTTCCTGGCGAACATCCGCGAGGCGAGCGCCATCTGCCAGGTGGTGCGCGCGTTCTCCGACCCGAACGTGGTGCACGTCGAGGGCAGGGTGTCGCCGAAGGACGACCTCGAGACGATCAACACGGAACTGATCCTCGCCGACCTGCAGACCCTGGAGAGGGCGCTGCCCCGGCTGGAGAAGGAGGCGAAGACCCGTAAGGACCGGGCCCCGGTGCACGCGGCCGCGGTCGCCGCCCGGGATCTGCTCAACGGCGGTGAGCTGCTCTACACCGGCGCCGGGCCGGCCGGTATCGACGTCGCCGAGCTGCGCGATCTGCACCTGCTCACCACCAAGCCGTTCCTGTACGTGTTCAACGTCGACGAGGAGGAGCTGGCGAATGCCGCGTTCCTCGACGAGCTGCGCGCGCTGGTGGCTCCGGCTGAGGCGGTGTTCATGGACGCCAAGGTGGAGTCGGAGCTGATCGACCTGCCCGCCGAGGAGGCGCGCGAGCTGCTCGAGTCCATCGGCCAGGCGGAGCCGGGGCTGGACCAGCTCGTCCGTGTCGGCTTCCGCACGCTCGGCCTGCAGACCTTCCTGACCGCCGGCCCGAAGGAGGCCCGCGCCTGGACGATCC
>VSCG01000101.1:0-11531 GCA_047459115.1 Micromonosporaceae bacterium | reverse complement strand
CCCGCAGACCCGGTCGTACGCGGCGAGGTGGTCGCGGTCGACCGTGACGCCGCGCAGCACGAGCGTGGTGGCCGGCAGCGCCTCGCCGCGGGCACCGCGCCGGGCCAGCGCGCTCAGCGCGGCCCGCCGGTACAGCGGCCCGAGCCGGGGCGACTCAGTCAGCTCTACTGTGGACATCAGTCACGCTCCGAGCAGGCTCTGGCCGCAGACCCGGACCACGTTGCCGGTCACGCCCCCGGACCCGGGCGAGGCGAACCAGGCGATGGTCTCCGCGACGTCCACCGGCAGCCCGCCCTGCGCCATGCTGTTCAGCCGCCGTCCGGCCTCGCGCACGAACATCGGCATCCGGGCGGTCATCGCCGTCTCGATGAACCCGGGCGCGACCGCGTTGACCGTGATGCCCCGCTCGCGCAACGCCGGCGCCATGGACTGCACGAGCCCGATCACCCCGGCCTTGCTGGTCGCGTAGTTGGTCTGGCCCCGGTTGCCGGCGATGCCGCTGACCGAGGACACGCAGATCAGCCGGCCACCGTCGGGCACCAGCTTGCGGTCGAGGAGTACGGCGTTGACCCGCTCCTGGCTGGCCAGGTTCACGTCGAGCACCGCGTCCCACGCCTCCGGCTTCATCCGGGCGAGCGTCTTGTCCCGGGTGATGCCCGCGTTGTGCACGACGATGTCCACCCGTCCGTGCCGCTGCTCGATGTGCGTCGCCAGCCGCTCGGGCGCGTCGGCCGCGGTGAGGTCGAGCTGCACCGCCGTACCGCCGAGGTCGTTCGCGACGGCGGCGAGCGCCTCGCCGGCGGCGGGCACGTCCAGGCAGACCACGTGCGCCCCGTCGCGGGCGAGCACCCGGGCGATCGCCTCCCCGATGCCGCGCGCCGCCCCGGTCACCAGCGCCACCTTGCCGTCCAGCGGCCGGTTCCAGTCCGCCGGTGCGGCCCCGCCCGGCGTGCCCCCGTCCGCGGCCGTGATCCGCACCACCTGCCCGGAGACGTACGCCGACTTGGCCGACAGCAGGAAGCGCAGCGTGGATTCGATGCCGGTCTCGGCCCCCGGCGCGACGTAGCACAGCTGCGCGGTGATGCCGCGGCCGAACTCCTTGCCCACCGAGCGGACGAAGCCCTCCAGTGCGCGCTGCGCGATCGTCTCGGCCGGCGTCTCGCACAGCTCGGGCGGGGTGCCGACGACGATCACCCGGCCGCAGGTGTGCAGCGAGCGGGCGTACGGGTGGAAGAAGTCGTATAGCCCGCGCAGCTGGCCGGAGTCCGTGATGGCGGTCGCGTCGTAGACCAGCGCGGCGAACCGGGCGCTCTCCTCCCCGGCGGCCCGCGCGTCGGACTGGTCCGCCGTGCGCGTCTCGGCCCCGATCGCGTCGAGCACCTTGCGCAGCGCGTCGCTCACCCGGCCGGCGCCGCCGACCAGCACCGGCCCGGACACCACCGGGTCGCCCTCCCGCCAGCGGCGCAGCCGCGGCGGGTTGGGCAGGCCGAGACGCTTGACGATGGCGCGTCCGGGCCCGGAGTGGGCGAAACTGGTGTACCGGTCACTCATCTCGGCTCCTCACAGGCTCGCCAGTAAGCTTACTCGTGAGTAAGTTAGGGGCAAGTGCCGTTCCCCGGCGCCGTACCCCAGGTGCCGTCGCCATTCGCTCTGGAGGCCGCCATGTCCACCAGCGTCCGCCGCGCCGCGATCATCGGCGGTAACCGCATCCCCTTCGCCCGGTCCAACAGCCGGTACGCCGCGGCGTCCAACCAGGACATGCTCACCGCCGCGCTGGACGGGCTCGTCGCACGGTTCGGGCTCGCCGGCGAGCGCCTCGGCGAGGTGGTCGCGGGCGCCGTGCTCAAGCACTCGCGCGACTTCAACCTCACCCGCGAGTGCGTGCTCGGCTCCCGGCTCGACCCGCACACCCCGGCGTACGACATCCAGCAGGCGTGCGGCACCGGGCTGGAGGCCGTGATCCAGGTCGCCAACAAGATCGCGCTCGGGCAGATCGACGCCGGGATCGCGGGCGGGGTGGACACCACCTCCGACGCGCCGCTGCAGCTCAACGAGCGGATGCGCCGCACGCTGCTGGAGGCCAACCGGGCCCGTACGCTCGGCGGCCGGGTGCGCGCGATCGCCAAGCTGCGCCCGTTGCAGCCGTTCCAGCCGGAGATCCCGCGCAACGCGGAGCCGCGTACCGGGCTGTCCATGGGCGAGCACGCGGCGATCACCGCTCGCCAGTGGGGGATCAGCCGCGAGGACCAGGACCGGCTCGCGCTCGACTCGCACCAGCGGCTGGCCGCGGCGTACGAGCGAGGGTTCTTCGACGACCTGATCACGCCGTACCTGGGGCTGACGCGTGACCAGAACCTGCGCCCGGACACGTCGCTGGAGAAGCTCGCGGCGCTCAAGCCGGTGTTCGGGCTGCGCGGGCCGGGCGAGGCGACGATGACCGCCGGCAACTCCTCCCCGCTCACCGACGGCGCGGCCACCGTGCTGCTGGCCAGCGAGGAGTGGGCGGCGGAGCACCGGCTGCCGGTGCTCGCGTACTTCGTCGACGCCGAGGTCGCGGCGGTGGACTTCGTGCACGGCGGCGAGGGGCTGCTCATGGCGCCCACGTACGCGGTGCCCCGGCTGCTCGCCCGCCACGGGCTCAGGCTGCAGGACTTCGACTTCTACGAGATCCACGAGGCGTTCGCCTCGCAGGTGCTGGCGACGCTGGCGGCCTGGGAGTCGCCCGAGTTCTGCAAGGAGAAGCTGGGGCTGGACGCGCCGCTGGGGTCGATCGACCGGTCGAAGCTGAACGTCACCGGCTCGTCGATCGCGGCCGGGCACCCGTTCGCCGCCACGGGCGGGCGGATCGTCGCGACGCTGGCGAAGCTGCTCGCCGAGCGCGGCTCGGGCCGGGGCCTGATCTCCATCTGCGCCGCCGGCGGCCAGGGCGTGACCGCCATCCTCGAGCGTTGACCGGCTCCCCGCCTCCGTTGGTCGCGGCGCGCGGGTCAGTGCGCACCGGAGCCGGTCATCAGGGCGACCAACTCGGCGCGGGATCGGATGCCGAGCTTGCGGTAGATGCTGCTCAGGTGGCCCTCGACGGTCTTGGGGCTCAAGAAGAGCGCTGCTGCCGCCTCGCGGTTACGCAGGCCGCTGGCGATCTCCCGGGCCACCTGCAACTCCTGCGGGCTGAGCTGCTCGACCAACGATCCGCCCGGTGGTGGTGCTGCGCGGCCGCCCGCGGCCCGGAATTCGGCGGTGGCCCGCTCCGCCCAGGGGGTGGCGCCGAGCCGGGCGAAGATGATTCCCGCGGTGCGAAGCGGACGGCGCGCCGCCGCGCGCCGTCCGCTCAAGCGCAGGTGCTCCCCGTACGTGAGCAGCAGCCGAGCCTGTTCGAAGGGGGCGCGGACCGCTTTGCCCGAGCCGAGCTTCTCGACCATCGCGTGGAGCTGCTCATCGACCTGGCCGAGTACGAATTCGGCAGCGCAGCACGCCTAGCTCGCCCGTGCGGTCGCGCGTGTCGGTGACCCGCTGCTCGTGCTCCGCCAGCAGCCGCGCCGCCGCGTCGGTGTCGCCCAGCCGGTGCAGCGCCTCGATCAGCTCCGCGGCCCAGGCGACGATGCCGGGATGCCGGAGGCCCGCGGACTCGAGGGAGTCCCGGACAACGCTGAAATGCGCGGCCGCGGCCTCGTGGTCCCGCTCGCCGCTGGCCAGCAGGCCGAGAGCCGCCGCACCGAAGACCTCGACAGGCACCAGGTTGGACGACTGGGCGATCTCGACCGCTTCGGTGACGTGCCGGCGGCAGTCGTCGGGCCGGCCCATGGCCGCCTCGTACTGCGCTACCAGGGTGAGCGCCCGCGCCTGGATGTTGCGGTGCCCGAGGTCGCCCGCCAGCCGCGCGGCCTCGGTGGCAGTGGCGAACCCGGTGGTCCAGCGCCCGGTACGGAAGGCGAGGTCGGCGTCGACGGTGCGGGCAAACGACAGCGCGTCAGGGGAGCAGGTCGTACCGTTGTCGGACTGGATCCGGTCCAGCACCTCCTGTGCCTGGTCGTAGTACTCCAGCCACGGCAGCGCGAGCACCACGAACGGCAATACGCCAGGGCCGTTGGGGGTGCGGGCGAGGACCTGCGGCAGCGGCACACCGAACGGTTCGTCCGGGTCGGCCTCGGCCCGGCAGAACCGGACCCATCCGCGCGCGATCCGTGCCGCCAGCTGCAACTCGCCACCGACGGACGCGGATCGCTCGGCGGCGTCGCGCGATACGGCGTCGGCCAGGTGGTGGTCGCCGCAGTGCAGCGCGGACCCGGTGGCGGCGAGGCGCAGCGACACGCTGAATTCATCGTCGATCCCGGCGACCCGGTCGGCCGCGGCCGAGAGCAGTCGGGTCGCCCGGCGGGCATCCCCGCTGATGTTCCACGCTGTCGCGAGGACCTGCTCGGCGCGGGCGCGGGCCAGCGGATCCCGGGCCGATGCCGCCGCCTCCTTGGCGAGGGCGGCCGCGGCGAGATGGCTGGCCCGCATCTCCGCGGCCTGATTGCCGGCGGCAGCCGCCGCGAGTGCCCGATGCGCGGCCCGGCGGTCGGACGCGGGGGCCTCGTGATAGACCGCCGCCCGTACCAGCGGGTGGCGGAACCCCGGCTCGTCACCGAGGTGGATCAGGCCGGCATTCTCGGCCGGCTCCAGATCGGCATGGGAGAGGCCGATCTCCTTCAGCCCGGCGTCGCCGTCGGCCCAGCGCGGGTCCTGGGAGGTCGCCGCGACGAGAAGCGCCATCCGGGTACGGGTGTCGAACGTGGCGAGCACCTTGCCGACCGACTGCCGGATCGCGCTGCCGACCGGCAGCGGCCGGGCGAGCACCGTGCTGGCCACAGCGGTGGTGCCGAGCAGTCGGGGGATTTCCTGAAGCGCCAGCGGGTTGCCGGCCGCGGTGGCCAGGACCGCATCGCGGACGACCGGGTCGGTCAGGTGCGGCGCGACCGTGGCGAGCAGTGCGTCGCTGGTTTCGCGGTCCAGCCCGGTCAGCCGCAGGACCGGGAAGCCGGCCAGGGCGGGTACCGGCAGGCTGGCTTGTGGTGGCGCTCCCGGGGGCACCCGTACGGCGAAGAGGAAGCCGATCCGATCGGTGGCCAACCGGCGTGCGGCGAACGCCAGGGCCTCGACCGATTCCTGATCCACCCACTGCGCGTCGTCGACGATCACCAGGGTCGCCGCCTCCTCGGCCGCGGCGGCGAGCAAGGCGAGCGTCGCGATTCGTACGCCGAGCCGGCCGTCCCCGGCGGATGGTTGGTCGCTGCCCAGCGCAAGCGCCCGCTCGATCGCATGGCGCTGCGCTGCGGGCAGCCGATCGCGGTGACCGAGGATCGGGGTCAACAGGTCGGCGAGACAGACGAAGCCGACCTGGGTCTCGGCCGGTAGGCCGGTGGTGCGCAGGACGCGCACCCCCGCGGCCGCCTGCGCCGTTGCGTCCAGCAGGGTGGTCTTGCCGATTCCCGGCTCCCCGGTGAGCACGAGGACCTGCGCCCGGCCCCCACGAGCGGCCGCGATGATCGCGTTGAGCTGGGCCAACTCACGCTGGCGACCGTGCATCACCGGCCGACCATAACCCCCGATGATCAACTGCTGCCAGCGGCCCCGTCCGGTCTGATCAAGGGATTTCCCGGTGTTCGGCGAGGACCGGGCTGCGGTTGACTGGTGGAGTCCCAGACACCGGGTGGGCTGGTCACATCGGGGGGAGTGACCGGCCTGCCCGCGCCGCTCGGCTGAGACAATCGGACCCGTGACGCAGCCCAGCCAGAACCGCCCGTCGATCCCGAACGTGCTGGCCAGTCGCTACGCCTCGCCCGAACTGGTGGCCATGTGGTCGCCCGAGGAGAAGGTACGCGCCGAGCGGCGGCTCTGGCTCGCGGTGCTACGCGCCCAGCGAGACCTCGGTGTCGAGGTCCCGCCCGGGGTGATCGAGGCCTACGAGGCGGTGCTGGACCAGGTGGACCTCGGCTCGATCGCCGCCCGCGAACGCGTCACCCGCCACGATGTGAAGGCGCGCATCGAGGAGTTCGCGGCGCTGGCCGGGCACGAGTACATCCACCGGGGAATGACGTCCCGGGACCTCACCGAGAACGTCGAGCAGATGCAGGTCCGCTCCTCGCTGCTGCTCGTCCGGGACCGGATGGTCGCCGCCCTGGCCCGGCTGGGCCGGCTCGCCGTCGAGCACGCCGACCTGGTCATGGTCGGCCGGTCGCACAACGTACCGGCACAGGCCACCACGCTCGGCAAGCGGTTCGCGTCGGCGGCGGAGGAGCTGCTGCACGCGTACGAGCGGCTGGTCGACCTGATCGAGCGGTACCCGCTGCGTGGGGTCAAGGGCCCGGTCGGTACGGCCGCCGACCAGCTCGATCTGCTCGGCGGCGACGCCGGCAAGCTGGCCGAGTTGGAGCGGCGGGTGGCGCAACACCTGGGCTTCACCCGGCTGCTCGCCAGCGTCGGGCAGGTCTACCCGCGTTCGCTGGACTTCGATGTGGTCGCCGCGCTCGTCCAGGCGGTGGCCGCGCCGTCGTCGCTGGCCACGACCATCCGGCTGATGGCCGGGCAGGAGCTGGTCACCGAGGGGTTCCGGCCCGGCCAGGTTGGTTCGTCAGCGATGCCGCACAAGATGAACACCCGGTCCTGCGAGCGGATCAACGGGCTCGCCGTCGTCCTGCGCGGGCACTTGTCGATGGTCGGCGAACTCGCCGGCGACCAGTGGAACGAGGGCGATGTCTCCTGTTCCGTGGTGCGCCGGGTGGCCCTGCCGGACGCGTTCTTCGCCGCCGACGGCCTGTTCCAGACCTTCCTCACCGTGCTCGACGAGTTCGGGGCCTACCCGGCGGTCATCGCCCGGGAACTCGACCGTTACCTGCCCTTCCTCGCCACCACGAAGGTCCTGGTCGGGGCGCTGCGCCGCGGCGTGGGCCGGGAGGTGGCGCACGAGGCGATCAAGGAGCACGCGGTCGCGGTGGCGCTGGCGATGCGGGAGAAGGGTGTGGCGGGCAACGACCTGTTCGACCGGCTGGCCGCCGATCCCAGGCTCGGGCTCTCCCGCGCCGAGATCGACGCGCTGGTCGCCGACCGGTCCGCATTCGTCGGGGCCGCGCCCGCCCAGGTCGCGGTCGTGGCCGAGAAGATCGCCGCCGTGGTCGAGGCGCACCCGGACGCCGCCACCTACGCCCCCGCGCCGATCCTCTGAGCTACTCCACCGACGCCGGTACGGCCCGGGTGCGGGTCATCCTCGCCGGGGTTCATCGTCACCGGGTCCTCCATCAGCCCGGCGGGGTCCGGTGGGTTCGCGCCACCCGCGATGCCAAGGGTGACGTGCCTGTTGTGCGGCGCTACCACGAAGACCAGGCCCTGGTAGCCGGAGCCGCTGCCGAACCCGATGTCGCCGCCGTCCACGGTGATCACGGCGTCGGGGTAGAGCGGTGCACAGCGCGCGGAGCCGGTCCAGCACGGCGCGTCGGGCACGCACGTACTTGTCTGGGTTGGAGTCGGGCAGCAGCCGGGAGCGGACGACGACGGCCATCCCTATGGCCTCCACCTCGTACGAGAGCTGCCGCGGGTCCGCGCCCCGGTGCAGGTCACCCACGCCGACCGCTTCGGTCGCCAACCGCTCCAGCAGGTCCAGCCACTCGGTGTGCGCGGCGGCGAGCCGCTCGCGGACCGTCCCCGGCCGGGCGTTGAACTCGAACTGGGCGTTGGCGAAGAAGCAGCCACCGGGCAGCGCGCCGTCGGCGTAGAAGCGCAGCCGGGATTCGTGCAGCGCGAACAGCCGCCGTATCCCGCGCGGCGAGCGCAGCGCGGGCTGGATCACCTGGGTGATCCACTGCTCGCGCGCGTGCTCGATGGTGGCGAGCTGCGGCTCCTCCTTCGAGCGCCAGTGCGCGAAGAGGCCGGACTTGCTGACGCCGAGGTGCTCGGCGAGCTGCCCGAGCGACAGGCCGTCGAGGCCGTGCGTGGTGGCCAGGGTCACGGCCGCGTCCAGCACGGCCGTCCGGGTGCGGGCGCCGCGCGCGACTCGGCCGTCCATCGGGGTGCTCACGCGGGGCAGCGTGCCAAACAATAAAACCGATCGGTCGGTAACTTATGTCACCCGACAGCGGCGCCCGACCACCGCACGGACCGCGCTCCACCACGCCCGATACCGGCGCACTTTCAGGGGAAAATGCACGCACAGAGATCAACAAGGCGGCCGGGAAAATGCGCGGCTGGGGCGGGGGCGGTGAGCGGCGGGGTCAGCCGATGATCGTGTCGAGCGCGATCTCGACCATGTCGGAGAAGCTCTGCTCGCGCTCCTCGGCGGTGGTCCGCTCGCCGGTCTTGATGTGGTCGCTGACCGTCAAGAGCGTCAGGGCGCGGGCGCGGAACTTCGCCGCGATCGTGTACAGCGCGGCCGTCTCCATCTCCACGGCGAGCACGCCGTAGCCGGCGAGTGCGTCGTACAGGTCGGGCCGGTCGGTGTAGAAGGCGTCCGCGGCCAGGACCGGGCCGACGCGCATCGGGACGCGGCGCCGTTCGGCGACGTCAAACGCGGTACGCAGCAGCCCGAAGTCGGCGACCGGGGCGTAGTCGATCAGGCCGTCGAACCGCACCCGGTTCATCGCCGAGTCGGTCGAGGCGCCGATCGCCGCGAGCACGTCGCGCAGCTTCAGGTCCTCCGCCAGCGCACCGCACGACCCGACCCGGATCAGCGTCCGCACGCCGTACTCGGCCAGCAGTTCGTGCACGTAGATCGAGGCGGACGGCATGCCCATGCCCGACCCCTGCACCGAGACGCGCACCCCCTGGTACGTGCCGGTGAAGCCCAGCATGTTGCGCACCGTCGTGTAGCACTTGGCGTCCTCGAGGTACGTCTCCGCAATCCACTTCGCCCGCAGCGGGTCGCCCGGCATGAGCACCCGCTCCGCGATCTCGCCCGGCTGCGCGCCGATGTGCGTACTCATGGCGGCCATCCTGCCACCAGGGGGTTAGAGCGCCTGCGTGACGTCGGGTACCCTTGCCCGCGGTGGTGTGTCCGAGCGGCCGAAGGAGCACGCCTCGAAAGCGTGAGAGGGGCAACCCTCCGCGGGTTCAAATCCCGCCACCACCGCTGTCTGCTGCGGGGTCGGGCCGAACCTGGCCCGACCCGCAGCATATGCGCCGATCTAGAGCAGTTGAGATCGCTATAGCAGCCCTAACCGCTCTAGATCCCCTCAGCACTGGCCGAAGCCGTGCTCGAAGAGCCGGCGGGCGTACTCGGTGTAGCCCACGATCAACTTCTGCACCGTCTCGTCGTCGTGCAGGAACAGGTACGCCCGGTCGCCGTGCGCCACGAGCAGCCCCGGGAAGGCGTACGAGCCGGTGGGCGGGGTGAGCTGCTCGGCGGCCGGGTAGGCGTGCCGGACGTCGGCGACCGCGCTGCCGACGCCGAGGCCCTCCGGGGTGCGGTAGGGCGGGTCGGCCCAGAGCAGCACGAGCTTCTCGCCGTCGAACACCGGCCGCACCTCGGGGGTCGCGGGGAACGTCGGTCCGCACGCGCCCTGCCCCGTGGCGAGGTGGCCGTCCGCGGCCAGGCCCGCCTTGAGGTCGCCGAACCCGACCCCGGGTACGCCGTCGAAGTGCACGACGTGCGGGCCGTACGACGGGCCCGGTGACGAGCTGGTTGCCGGGCTCTTGCCGGAGGAGGCGTCGGTGTCGGTGCAGCCGGCGAGCGCTGCCGCGAGCACGGGAACAAGCACGGCGGCCGTGGCAGCGAGACGGCGGTAGGGACGCATCGCCGGGAGCGTAGCCCGGGGAACCAGCCACCTTCGGCCCGCCCACCGATCGTGTGCGGTGTGCCCGGGAGGCAGGTGACGTGGATTACCCTCGAATCGGTCAGGGGCACCGCGAAGCCACGTCGGGCCGGCCCGGAACGGGCCGGCCCGACGTCTCCCAGATCGGGACGCGGAGGATACGAGATTCGAACTCGTGAGGGGTTGCCCCCAACACGCTTTCCAAGCGTGCGCCCTAGGCCGCTAGGCGAATCCTCCGTGGGCAAGGATAGCGAAAGCCGGGTACAGTTGACATCGCCCCTCGTGCGGCGTGCATCCCGTGAACCTCCCCAGGGCCGGAAGGCAGCAAGGATAAGCGGGCTCTGGCGGGTGCGCGAGGGGCCCTTACTTTCCCGGCCCCCGCGCTGACTAGCGGTTTCTCGGGATGTGTAAGTCGAGTGACGTACGGCCGAGTGGCGCACGGCGAGCGCGATCCGGCGGGCTGCCGGCCGTCTGACCGGGCGGGTAGCGTGGAGCCGTGGCGCTGGCGCTCTACCGCAAGTACCGGCCGAGGACCTTTGCCGAGGTCATCGGCCAGGAGCACGTCACCGAGCCGCTGAGCCAGGCACTGCGCTCCGGCCGGCTGCACCACGCGTACCTGTTCTCCGGCCCGCGCGGCTGCGGCAAGACCTCGAGCGCCCGGATCCTGGCCCGCTCGTTGAACTGCGAGCACGGGCCGACGCCCGACCCCTGCGGGGAGTGCGCGTCGTGCCGGGCGCTGGCGCCCGACGGGCCCGGCTCGATCGACGTGATCGAGATCGACGCGGCGTCGCACGGCGGTGTGGACGACGCCCGCGACCTGCGCGAGCGGGCCATTTTCGCCCCAGCGGTGAGCCGGTACAAGATCTACGTGATCGACGAGGCGCACATGGTCTCGTCGGCCGGCTTCAACGCGCTGCTCAAGCTCGTCGAGGAGCCTCCGGAGTACGTGAAGTTCGTCTTCGCGACCACCGAGCCGGAGAAGGTGCTGGGTACGATCAAGTCCCGCACGCACCACTACCCGTTCCGACTGGTCCCGCCGAACGTGCTGCGGCCGTACCTGGAGGAGCTGTGCGAGCGGGAGCGCGTGCGGGTCGAGCCGGCGGTGTTCCCGCTGGTCGTGCGCGCCGGCGGTGGTTCGGTGCGCGACTCCCTGTCGGTGCTTGACCAGCTCATCGCCGGCGCGGGTGAGGACGGCGTCACCTACTCGCGCGCCGCCGCGCTGCTCGGGGTCACCGACGTGGTGCTCATCGACGAGATGTGCGACGCGTTGGCGGCAGGGGACGGCGCGGCCGCGTACGCCACGATCGAGCGGGTCGTCGAGGCGGGGCACGATCCGCGCCGCTTCGCGTCGGACCTGCTGGAACGGCTGCGTGACCTGATCATCCTGCAGCAGGTGCCGGACGCGGTGGCCAAGGGCCTGCTCGACGCGCCGGGCGACCAGTTGGAGCGGATGGCGCAGCAGAGTCAGCGGTTCGGTCCGGCCACGCTGTCGCGCTGCGCGGACATCGTGCACAACGGCCTGATCGAGATGCGTGGCACCACCGCGCCCCGGCTGCTGCTCGAGCTGATCACCGCGCGGATGCTGCTCCCCGCCGCCGACGACTCCTCGAGCGCCCTGCTGCAGCGGCTGGAGCGGATGGAGCGCCGGCTGGGCGCCGCGTCGGGTGGGGCGGACGTCCCCGACACCCCTCCGCCGCCCGCCGCGGCCGCCGCGTCCGAGGTACGGCGTGCTCCGGCTCGACGGGCCACGGC
>VSCG01000100.1:0-11604 GCA_047459115.1 Micromonosporaceae bacterium | reverse complement strand
CCAGATCGTGTGGTCGCCGATCGCGCAGGGCGTGCTCACCGGCAAGTACCTGCCCGGGCAGCCGCCACCGGCGGGATCCCGCGCCACCGACGAGAAATCCGGGGCGGGCTTCATCAGGCAGTTCATGACCGACGAGGTGCTCACCACGGTGCAGCGGCTCAAGCCGCTGGCCGAGCAGGCCGGCCTGACCATGGCCCAGCTCGCGGTCGCCTGGGTGCTGCAGAACTCCAACGTGGCGTCCGCGATCATCGGGGCCACCCGTCCCGAGCAGGTACGCGAGAACGCCGCGGCGTCAGGCGTGCGGCTCGGGGCCGATCTGCTCAAGGCGATCGACGAGATCCTCGAGCCGATCGTCGAGCGCGACCCGGCGAAGACCCAGTCCCCGACCCAGCGTCCCTGACCGGGCGGTGCCGCTTGGGCGGCGTGCACCCGCCGCCCAAGCGGCAGCCCTGGGGCACCGGGTCAGGACCAGAAGCGCATCGTGGCGAAGCCTTCGATATAGAGGCCCGCGGGCAGGCCGAGCACGTCGCCGATGGCGAACACGATGCCGAAGAAGAATCCGTTCACCGTCGGGTTCCACAGCAGCGCGAACAGCAGCAGCAGCCCGTACGGCGCCACGTGGTCGAATCCGCGTCGCCACTGCGGCGACAGCCACGGGTAGAGGGTGTTGCCGCCGTCCACGCCGGGGATCGGCATCAGGTTGAGCAGGCTGGCGGTCAACTGCAGGAACGCCAGGAACGCCACCGCCACCCAGAACTGACGGTGCGCGCCGATGTCGGTCACGAATGCGAACGGCACCACGAGCAGCAGGGTGAACAGCACGTTCGTCGCCGGTCCGGCCAGGCTGATCAGGCTGTGGGTGCCGCGGCCGCCCCGGATGGCGTGGCGGTCCACCCACACCGCGCCGCCGGGCAGGCCGATCCCGCCGAGGACGATGAACAGCACCGGCAGCACGATGGAGAGCACCGGATGGGTGTACTTGAGCGGGTTGAGCGTGAGGTACCCCCGGTGAGCGACGTCGATGTCCCCGGACCGGTACGCGACAACCGCGTGGGCGAACTCGTGCAGGCACAGCGACACGATCCAGCCGGAGACGACGAACAGGATCAGGTTGACGGTCGCGTTGCCGTACGCCTGCCAGGCCATCACGCCGCTGGTGATGAAGACCGCGAGCACGCACAGGAAGACCGCGCTGGGGCGAAACGCCTCCCGGGGCACGCCCATCACCAGGTGGCCGCGTGAGCGGGGACCGAAGCCCATCAGGTCAGTCTCCCGCCGGAGCCAGGCTCATGCGGTACTCGACACGCTCGTCCTCCATCAGGATCACCCGGGCGACGTTGCGGCTCGCGAGCTCCCGCCAGGTCTGGCCGATCCACGACTCCGCGTCGGCCTGGCTGGCGAACGTCTCCTCCGGCCCGGGCAGCGCCATCCCGTCAGCGTCCTCGTACCGCCAGCTCCACGGCATAGCCGCCCTCCCTCAAACCGCTATCGACCGCGCCGAACACGCCTCGCCAGCGTAGTCGGCGCGCCACAGCGTACGGGACGACCGCCGAAGCGTCGCCGTCCCGTGCGAACCGGGACGCGGGTCAGGTGCCCGCGGCGGTCATCGGTACCGCGGTGCCCGTGACCCGGACGCGGCGGTCGCCGGGGACGACCTCGGCCCGGATCAGGCTGGGTCGGCCCATGTCCTCGCCCTGGTGGATCAGGATGCGGGCGGGTGGCGCGATGAACCCGAGGTCGCGCAGGTACCCGGCGAACGCGGCGGCGGCCGCCCCGGTCGCAGGGTCCTCGATCTGGCCACCGGGCGGAAAGGGGTCGCGGGCGTGGAAGGTGGTCGCGGTCTCGGCCCAGAACAGGTGCACGGTGGTCCACCTCCGCTCACGCATGAGCGTTGCGAGCCGCTCGTAGTCGTAGTCCAGGGCGGCCAGCCGCTCACGGCTGGCCGCCGGCAGCAGCAGATGGTCGTTGCCCGCGTTGGCGACGTGCGGCGGATACCGCGGATCGAGGTCGGCGTCCACCCAGCGCAGGGCGGCGAGCGCGGACCGCAGCTCGTCGGCTCCGGCCGGCCGGGTGGCGGTGGGGACGCTGGTGAAGGTCGCGGTGACCCGCCCATCGGCACCGCGGTCGGTCTCGACGACGACCTCGCCGACCGCGGTCTCGAAGTGGATGAGCCCGGTGCCGTGCCGTTCGGCCATAGCGACGGCGGTGGCCACGGTGGCGTGGCCGCAGAACGCCACCTCGGCCCGCGGGCTGAAGTAGCGCAGGCGCCACCGCCGCCCGGCTACCGGGACGGCGAACGCAGTCTCCGAGAACCCGACGTCGGCGGCGACACGCTGCATGGCGGGGTCGTCCAGGCCACGCGCGTCGAGGACCACACCGGCCGGGTTGCCACCGCCGGGGCCCTCGGCGAACGCCGCGTACCGCAGAACCTTCGCGTGCTGGGGCATGTCCATGCCGCTACCCTGCACCGCTCCGGTCATCGAGTCCAATGGACATTATTGCAGGGTCCTATCGAGAAAACCGATAACGTTCGGCGCATGGACACCCGCCTGCTGCGTACCTTCGTGTCGGTGCACGCCACCGGCAGCTTCACCGCCACCGCCCAGGAGCTGGCGTTCGCCCAGTCCACGATCACCGCGCACATCCAGGCGCTGGAGCAGCGGCTCGGAGTGCGGCTGTTCGACCGGCTGCCCGACCGCGCGGTGCTCACCGCGCACGGCCGGCGGCTGCTGCCGCTCGCCCGCCAGATCCTCGACCTGGCCGCACGGGCCGAGCGGCTCGCCGACCCCACCGACGAACAGGTGGTCCGACTGGTCGCCCCGGACACCCTGTGCGGGCACCGGCTGCCCCGGGCCGCCGTGCTGCTGCGCCGCAGACGTCCGGAGGTGCGGATCTCGGTCGCCGCTACCGGCACCGCAGCGGCGCTGGACGCGCTGAGGAGCGGGTCCGCCGACCTGGCGCTGGTGTTCGAGAGCGAGCTGCCCGACGCCGGCCACCGCGGCGAGCGGCTCGGGGTCGAGCCGCTCGCCGTGATCTGCCCGCCCGGGCACCCGCTGGCGGGCCGGCGCGCGACCTGGCAGCGCCTCGCCGAGTACCCGTTCCTCCTGCTCGAGGAGGGCTGCGGCTACAGCGACGCGGTGGCGCGGCGGCTGACCATGGCCGCGGGTGGTCCGGTGACGCTCAGCCGCTTCGGCAGCGCGGACGCGGTCCGCGCCTGCGTCGCCGCCGACCTCGGGCTGAGCGTCCTCCCCCGGGTCGCCGCGGCGGACGCGCTGGCGGCCGGGACCCTGGCAACGATCGACGTGCCCGGTCTGCCGGCGCCGCGGGTCCTGCTCGTCGCCCGCGCCGGCCGGCGCGACGACCCGGTCATCGACACCGTGGCCGGGGCACTGCGCACGGTCTTCCGGGACCAAGCCTCCGGCGGGCCCCGGCGACGCTTCACCAGGTCATGAATTCACTAGGGTACGAATATGTCGTTTGACGGTTGGCGTAGCGCACTCGTCCTCGGTGGGCCGCGGTCGGGCAGGTCGGCGTTCGCCGAGTCGCTGCTCGCCGGCGCCGCCACGCCGCGTCGCCTCACGGTCGACCCCGCCGACCCGGGCCAGCTCGCCACGCTGATCGCCGAGGCCAAGCCCGACGACCTGCTGCTCGTCGAGGACCTGGCGGACTGGGTGCGCGCTCAGCTGACCCACGACCCGGCCGCGCTGAGCCCCGCCGTGGCCGACCTCGCCGGCGCGATCCGCTCCTGCGCCGGCCGGCTGGTCGTCGTGAGCCCCGAGGCTGACCTGCCCCTGCCGCCGGACGCCACCAACCCAGCCTTCGCCGACGAGATCGGCCGGGCGAACCTGGCGCTCGCCGACGCCTGCGACAGCGTGGTGCTCGTCGTCGCCGGTCAGCCGACCTGGCTGAAGTCGCCCGGCGCGGCCACGGCCGAGGCGGCGGCGCCGGCAGAGCCGCAACCGGCGACCGAGGTTCCGACCGCTGCGCTTGTCGCGGCCGCCGCCCCCGCGACCGCGCCCGCGCCCACCGCGGGCCCGGTGTTCCAGCCCGGCATGGACCTGCCGTTGCCCGACGAGGAGGCGACCGAGCGCGCCAGGGTACGGCTGCGCGGGCTCGACGTGCCGGGCAGCGGGCTCGGGGCGCTGGCCCGCGTGGTCGAGTTCGCAGCCGGCTCACAGGGGCGCGCGATGCCACGCCCGTGGCAGGCGGTCCGCGTACTGCTGCTGCACGGCGACCACGAGGGTGGCGCGTGCGCCGGCGACAGCCCGCAGGAGGCGGCGCGGCGTGCCCGGGCGGCCGCCGCCGGCGAGGGCCCGCTCGGCACCTTGATCGCCGATGCGGGCGCGGGCCTGCAGGTGGTGGCGGCGCCGGTGGCCGGACCGATCGAGACCGGAGACGCGATCACCACGGCCGAGGTCGACGAAGCGCTGCGGTACGGCTGGCGGCTCGCCGACGACGCCGCAGACTCGGGCGTGGACCTGCTCGTCATCGCGGCCTGCGGAGCCGGGACCGACGCCGCCGCCGCGGCGGTCACCGCTGCGCTCACCGGCGCGGAGCCGGTGGCGCTGCTGTCGCGGGTGGACGCGCCGGACGGCCGGTACGACGACGCGGCGTGGATGGCGCGGTGCGCGGCGATCCGCGACGCGCTGCACCGGACCCGGCACCGGCCGCGCGGCGCGCAGGACCTGCTCGCCGCGCTGGGCGGCGGCGACCTGGCGATCGTCACCGGCGTGCTGCTCGGCGCGGCGTCCCGGCGTACGCCGGTGCTGCTCGACGGTCCGGTCGGCGTCACAGCCGCGCTGGTCAGCCGGGAACTCGGTGGTCAAGCCCGGCACTGGTGCCTGCTGCCCGACCACAACGGACATCCGACGGTGCGCTACGCGGCGGAGGTGCTCGGTCTGCGGCCCGTGCTCGACCTGCGGCTCGGGCTCGGTGAGGGTGCCACAGCGCTGGCCGCGCTGCCGCTGCTGCGCGGCGCGCTCACCGTGGCCGCGTCCCTGCCCGAGCACCCCGCGCTGTCTGCCGCCCGGCCCGCCGACCAGGAGGGAGGCGACCCGGCACCCGGATCGCCGTGATCGAACTCCCGCCGGGTGAACCGGTCGAATTCCGCGTATCCCGCTCCGCCCCGGCCGTACCGTTGTAGCGGGCGGGGCCAGGTCGCCGGGAGCCGGAGTTCCGATGAGCGTTGTCATCCGCACCGAGGACCTGACCAAGGTCTACCGCGACTCGAACGTCGCGGCCGTGGACCGGCTGAACCTGGAGGTGGAGGTCGGCGAGATCTTCGGCCTCATCGGTCCGAACGGCGCGGGAAAGACCACCCTGGCCGGGATGCTGACCACACGCGTCGTGCCGACCTCCGGGCGGGCGTTCATCGGCGGCATCGACGTGGTCGCCCAACCGGCTCTCGTCAAGCAGCTGACCGGGATCGTGTCGCAGCAGAACACGCTCGACCGGCAGCTGACGGTCCGGGAGAACCTCTACTTCCACGGCCGCCTCTTCGGGATCGGCCGGCCGGCCGCCCGGAGGACCGCGGACGAACTGCTGGAGAAGTTCCAGCTGACGAACTGGGCCACCAAGTCGGTGTACGAGCTGTCCGGCGGCATGGCGCAGCGGCTCATGCTGGCGAGGGCCATCTTCCACCGGCCCGCGGTGCTCTTCCTCGACGAGCCCACCGCGGGCCTGGATCCGCAGAGCCGGCTCGCGCTGTGGAACATGCTCCGTGACCTGAATCGCGAGGGGCAGACAGTCGTGCTCAGCACGCACGACATGGACGAGGCGGACCGACTCTGCCGCCGCGTGGCGATCATCGACCGTGGGCGGCTGGTCGCGCTGAACACGCCGGCCGCGCTGAAACACGAGGTCGGCGCGGATACCGTCGTGACGGTGCGGGCCGGCGGTGCACCGGACCGGCTCGCCGGGCTGCTCGGCCACGCGGTCGAGGGCGTGACGCGTACCCGGTGCGTCGACAGCGCGGTGGAGCTGCACGTGGTCGGCGCACGCGACCTGGTGCCCCGCGTGGTGGGCGTCGCGGCGGAAGCCGGGTTCCAGATCTCCGATCTGTCGGTGACCGAACCGACGCTCGAGACGGTCTTCATCCAGCTGACCGGCAAGGAGCTGCGCGAGACATGAGCGCGCACGACGCGTCCGGCGCCGCGCAGCGGCCGATCCGCACTACGCCGAGCCGGACGGTCACCGCGGCGAGCCTGCGCGCATTGAGCGCACTGCTGCTGCGCGACGCGGTCGTGCTGCGCAAGCACCTTGCGGAGTTCGTGCTGCGCACGCTGATCCAGCCGTTCCTGCTGTGCTTCGTCTTCCTCTACGTCTTTCCGAAGATCGGACAGGGCATCGGCGGTGGTGGGCGGGGCGCGCAGTCCGAGTTCGCCACCGTGCTGGTGCCCGGGGTGGTCGGCATCTCGGTGATGTTCCAGGGCATCCAGGCGGTTGCGCTGACGATGGCCCAGGAGTTCGGTTACACCCGCGAGATCGAGGACCGGGTGCAGGCGCCCTGTCCGATCTGGCTGGTCGCCGTGGCCAAGGTGGCCTCCGGTACGGTTCAGGCCCTGCTGTCGGCGGCGATCGTCCTGCCCATCGCGTCCGTGGTCCGGGCCTCCGGCGTGCGCGCGGACCTGGTGCTGCACTGGCCGCTGATCCTGACCCTGGTGCCGTTGGCCTGCCTGGCGATGGCCGCGCTCGGGCTGCTGCTCGGCACCACCTTCGACGCCCGCAACATCGGGTTGATGTTCGGCTTCATCGTCCTACCCATCACCTTCCTCGGCGGCACCTACTACCAGTGGAGCCGGCTGGAATCGGTGACGGTGGCCGGTTGGCCGTGGCTGAAGATGCTCGTCCTGGTCAATCCCCTGCTGTACGTCAACGAAGGGATGCGCGCCGCCTTCACCAACGCCTCCCACATGAGCCTGTACGCGATCTACCCGGTCCTGGTGGGGTTCGCCGTCGCGTTCCTCACGCTCGGCCTACTGAACTTCCGCCGCCGGGTGCTCGCCTGACCGGTCGCCGCGGGCCGGGAACGGTCTCGAGGAGGGCGTCCTTGAGCGGATACGGGATGAAGGTGCTCCGGTTGACGTCCAGATCGAGGCGGCGGCCGATCGGTGGCACCGCGCGTTGCGGGCAGTTCAGCCGTTCACACGTTCGACAGCCCGGGCCGATCGGAATAGCGGCATCGGTGGCATTCAGGTCCATTCCGGTCGAGTAGACGAGGCGCCCGGCGTGGCGAATCTCGCACCCCAACCCGATCGCGAAGACCTTGCCGGGCTGTCCGTAACCCCCGTAGTGGCGGGTGACCGTGCGGGCGATCCACAGGTAGCGCTGCCCGTCGGGCATGGCCGCGATCTGGGTCATCACCCGGCCCGGTGCGTTGAACGCCTCGTAGACATTCCACAATGGACAGGTACCGCCCGTACGGGAGAACGGGAAGCCAGTGGCCGACTGGCGTTTCGACATGTTGCCGGCGCGGTCCACGCGCACGAAGGAGAACGGCACCCCGCGGGCCTTGGGGCGCTGCAGCGTGCTCAACCGGTGACACACGCTCTCCCACCCCATCCCGAAGTGCTCGGTGAGCAGTTCGATGTCGTAGCGCATTCTCTCCGCCGCCGCCAAGAATATGGTGTACGGGAGAATCAGCGCGGCGGCGAAGTAGTTGGCCAATCCGACCCGGGTCAGGATCCGCGTCTGCGGATCGTCGAAATCCTCTTCCTCGATAATCGAGCTGATAATGTCATCGAATTCAAGAAGGGCAATCTGTGCGCCCATTCGTATCGCTTCCTGCCCGGGCCGCAGCGAATTGGAGAGGTAGAGCGTACGGATCTCCGGCCGGTAGCGGTGCAGCTCGCCGGCGAGCGCCTGCGCGTCCTGGCGCACGATCCGGATACCGTGCCGCTCGGCCAGACGGTCGTGCAGCACCCGCCAGGTCTCGCCGCGACGCACCTTGATCTCCGCCGCCAGCGCCTCGGCGGCCTCGTCCAGCTCCGGCACGTAGTTCTGCCGGCGATAGAAGAAGTCACTGACCTGGTCGTACGGGCTGCGACCGGCGATGAGCTCCCGGTCGCCGACGATCTCGGCGAGCTGGTCCTCCGCCTGCCGCTGCCGCCGGTACAGGTCGATCACCGCCTCCGCGACCTCGGGCAGCTTGGTGGCGAACTCGGCCAGGTCGGGCAGCGCCTGGGTGGGCAGCGCCTCGCGCAGATCGGCGACCAGCCGCGGGGTGTCGTGCGGCGCGAAATAGGCGGGGTCCACGCCGAACACCTCGGTCACCCGCATCAGCACCGCCACCGTCAACGGCCGCGAGTCGTGCTCGATCTGGTTGAGGTAGCTCGGGGAGATCTCCAGCAGCCGGGCCAGCTCGACCTGGCTCAGGCCGCGGTCCTCGCGCAGCCGCCGCAACCGGGCGCCGGCGAACATCTTGGCCATGCCCGCTCCCTCCGCCGCTGACCGGCGCGGCCCCCGAACCCCCAACGGCCGAGCCGGCTGCCCGCATATTAGCACCGCTGTTAAGCGACCTTTTCGCACGTTTCGCAGAACCGCGACAGTGGATTTTCAATAATTGGCAGATTCCGTATCTCGACCCGCTCATCGGGCCCGTGCCATGGTGACCGCCATATCCGACCGCCGTTCCCCTTGGCAGTAGGAGATCCCGATGAACGCGACAGCGGAGCAATTGCAGAACCAGTGGCGCAGCGACCCGCGGTGGCGCGGTGTGCAGCGTACGTACACCGCCGCCGACGTGGTGCGGCTGCGCGGTCCGGTGCAGGAGGAGCACACGCTGGCCCGGCGCGGCGCCGAGCGACTGTGGCGACAGCTGCACGAAGAGGACTACATCCACGCGCTCGGGGCGCTGACCGGCAACCAGGCCGTGCAGATGGTGCGGGCCGGACTCAAGGCGATCTACCTGTCCGGGTGGCAGGTCGCCGCCGACGCCAACCTGGCCGGCCAGACCTACCCGGACCAGAGCCTCTACCCGGCCAACTCGGTACCCGCCGTGGTGCGGCGCATCAACAATGCGCTGCTGCGGGCGGCGCAGATCTGCGCCGCGGAAGGGACCGAGCCCGAGCGCGACTGGCTGGTGCCGATCGTGGCCGACGCCGAGGCCGGATTCGGCGGCGTGCTCAACGCGTACGAGCTGATGTGCGCGATGATCGCGGCGGGTGCGGCGGCGGTGCACTGGGAGGACCAGCTCGCCGCGGAGAAGAAGTGCGGCCACCTCGGCGGCAAGGTGCTGATCCCCACCGGCCAGCACATCCGTACGCTCAACGCGGCCCGGCTGGCCGCGGACGTGGCCGGCGTCCCCACGCTGATCATCGCCCGGACGGACGCCGAGGCCGCCACCCTGATCACCACCGACGTCGACGAGCGCGACCGGCCGTTCATCACCGGCGAGCGGACCGCCGAGGGCTTCTACCGGGTGCGCAACGGCATCGAGCCGTGCATCGCCCGCGGCCTGGCGTACGCCCCGTACGCGGACCTGCTGTGGATGGAGACCAGCACGCCGGACCTGGACGTGGCGCGCCGGTTCGCGGAGGCGATCAAGGCCGAGTACCCCGACAAGCTGCTCGCCTACAACTGCTCGCCGTCGTTCAACTGGCGCAAGCACCTCGACGACGACACCATCGCCAAGTTCCAGCGGGAACTCGGCCACATGGGCTACAAGTTCCAGTTCATCACCCTGGCCGGCTTCCACGCGCTGAACTACTCGGCGTTCGAGCTGGCCCGCGGCTACGCCAGCGACGGGATGGCGGCGTACGTGGCGCTGCAGGAGAAGGAGTTCGCCGCGGAGGCGGACGGCTACACCGCCGTCAAGCACCAGCGCGAGGTGGGCACCGGCTACTTCGACCTGATCAGCACCGTGCTCAACCCGGCCGCGGAGACCGTCGCCCTGCGCGGCTCGACCGAGGAGGCGCAGTTCGCATGAGAATCCAGATCAGGGGGCCGATGCGGGAGCGGTACGAGGAGATCCTCACCCCCGAGGCGCTGGAGTTCCTCGTCGCCCTCGATAGCGAGTTCGCCGCCCGGCGGGTCGCGCTGCTCGACACCCGGCGGGCCCGCCGCGACCGGTACGCCACCGGCCAGGTGCCCGACTTCCTGCCCGAGACCGCCGCGATCCGCGAGGACCCGTCGTGGCGGGTGGCGCCGCCGGCGCCCGGGCTGCTCGACCGGCGCGTGGAGATCACCGGCCCGCCCGAGCGGAAGATGACGATCAACGCGCTGAACTCCGGTGCGAAGGTGTGGATGGCCGACTTCGAGGACGCCACCGCACCGACCTGGGACAACGTCATCGGCGGGCAGCTCAACCTGCGTGACGCGATCGACCGGCGCATCGACTTCACCGACGAGCGGGGCAAGCGGTACGCGCTGGGTGACCAGCTGGCCACCATCATGGTGCGGCCGCGCGGCTGGCACCTGGTGGACAAGCACATCGTGATCGACGGGCGACCGGTCTCGGGGACCCTGGTCGACTTCGGGCTGTACTTCTTCCACTGCGCCCGGCGCCAACTCGACGCGGGCAGCGGCCCGTACTTCTACCTGCCCAAGCTGGAGAGCCACCGCGAGGCGCGGCTGTGGAACGACGTGTTCTGCTTCGCGCAGCAGTACCTGGGGATCCCGCAGGGCACCATCCGGGCCACCGTGCTGATCGAGACCATCACGGCCGCGTTCGAGATGGAGGAGATCCTGTACGAGCTGCGCGAGCACTCGGCCGGGCTGAACGCCGGGCGGTGGGACTACATCTTCAGCGTCATCAAGAACTTCGGGCAGCGGTCAGACTTCGTCCTGCCGGACCGCGCCGACGTGACGATGACCGTGCCGTTCATGCGCGCCTACACCGAACTGCTGGTGCGCACCTGCCACCGCCGCGGCGCGCACGCGATCGGTGGCATGGCCGCGTTCATCCCGAGCCGCGACCCGGACGTCAACGAGGTGGCGCTGGCCAACGTGCGGGCGGACAAGGAACGGGAGGCGGCCGACGGCTTCGACGGCTCGTGGGTGGCGCACCCGGGACTGGTGCCCGTCTGCCGTGCCGCGTTCGACGCGGTGCTCGGCGACCGTCCGCACCAGATCGTCCGGCTGCGCGAGGACGTCGCGGTCACCGCGGCCGACCTGCTGGCCGTCGACAAGACGCCGGGCCAGGTCACCACGGCCGGGCTGCGCGCGAACATCGCGGTGGCGCTGCGCTACTTCGACGCCTGGCTCGGCGGCACCGGAGCGGCGGCGATCTTCAACCTGATGGAGGACGCGGCGACCGCGGAGATCGCGCGCTCCCAGGTGTGGCAGTGGATCCACCACGGCACGCCGCTGGCCGACGGCGGGGTGGTGACGGCCGACCTGGTGCGCTCGATCCTCGAGGAGGAGACGGCGCGGCTCGCCGCCGAGCGGCCGGCCGCCGACCGGGACCGGGCGGCGCTCGCGGCGCAGGTCTTCGAACAGCACGCGCTGACCGAGGACCTGCCCGCGTTCTTCACCCCGGCAGCGTACGCCCGCCACCTCGTCGCGCTGGTGTGACTGCGCGTGGCGCCGCGGCACAGGCCGCGGCGCCACGCCGACGAAGCACCCGAACCGACGCAGAACCCGGACCGAAGCAGAAGCCCGAACTAG